>NZ_CP022529.1:2425000-2728125 GCF_002237595.1 Labrenzia sp. VG12 | reverse complement strand
AGGTCTGCTGGAAAAGTGCGGGGCCTATAAAGGGCAGGTCGCTGAGGACAGGAATATCCAGCGGCTTGAAGGCCTCGATGCGCGGCGGCGAAGAGACATCGGGCAGGGCGGTTCTGTAGATGAAGTAACTGAGCGAGGTGGCAAACAGCGTCACCCCGATCCCGGAAACATGCTGGGAGAGGCCGAGCGGTACCGTCAGGATGGCATGGATCAGGCCGAAAAAGGCGCCGGCCATGGCGGCAACCAGGACCCCGCCCCACAAGCCAGCCCCCAGCCAGACGGCCATCCAGCCGGCCATGGCGCCTGCGGTGAAGATCCCTTCGATGCCCAGATTGAGCACGCCGGCGCGCTCGCAGATCAGGGCGCCAATGACCCCGAAAATCAGAGGGGTGGCGATCCGGAGCGAGGCGGCCCAGAAATTTGCCGAGAGAAGGATGTCGAGAATCTCGGTCATTCGGCAGCCTCCTTCGCGGCCGGGCCACCGACAAAGCGGATCTTGAACCTCAGGAACAGGCCGGACACCAGAACGCAGAGCAGGGCCATCGCGACGATGAGATCGGCAAGGTAGTTGGAAACGCCTGTGGCGCGCGACATGGAATCGGCGCCGACAAAAATGCTGGCGATGAAAAGCGCTGCCAGCACCACGCCGACCGGCGACAGGCCGGCAAGCATGGCCACCACAATGCCGGAATAGCCGAAGCCCGGGGAAAGGTCCGCCGTGAGATAGCCTTTCAGGCCGGCGACCTCGCCGACACCGGCCAGTCCGGCGAGAGCACCGGACAGAAGACCAACCCGGATGAAGGTGCCCGTGACCGGAATGCCGGCATGGCGCGCAGCGGCGGCGTTTTCGCCCACCGCCCGGATCTCGAAGCCCCAGACCGTCCGCTTGAGGAGGAAATAGACGCCGAGCGCGGCGACGAGAGCCAGGATCAGACCCCAGTGGATGCGCATCCGTGCCATCAGCTTGGGCAAGGCGGCCTCATCAAGGATGGGCTCCGACTGGGGCCAGCCCATGCCCATCGGGTCCTGCATGGGTCCTTCCAGCATCATCTGAACGAACAGCACAATGACGAAATTGAGCAGCAGCGTGGTGACGACTTCGTCGACGCCGAGCCGGGTCTTCAGAAGGGTCGGGCCGAGCATGACGAGCCCGCCCGCCAGCGCACCTGCCAGAACGACCAGCGGGATCAGAATGAAGGAGGGACCCGAAACCAGGCCGGTGCCGACCGCAACGGCGGCGAGCGCGCCTGCATAAAGCTGGCCTTCCGCGCCGATGTTCCAGAGCTTCGCCCGGAAGGCGACCGCCGCGGCCAGACCTGTCAGGATCAGCGGGGTCGCCCGGGTCAGCATCTCGGTAAAGGCAAAGACCGATCCGAAAGCGCCCTTGACCATCAGGCCATAGGCCTCGAAGACGGAGAGGCCGGCGAAGGCCATCGGGATCGCCGCGAGCAGCAGGGCTGCCACCGCGGCGGCCAGCGTGACAGCCAGGACACGGGTAACGGGAACAGGGCCTCTTGGTTCGAACCGGATCATGCTGCCGCCTCGCCGCCATGTCCGGCCATGCGCAGACCAAGCGTTGCGCGATCAAGGGTTTCCGTCGCCTCCGCCCGGGACAGGTGCCCCCGGTGGATCACGGCAATGCGGTCGGAAAGGCGCATGAGTTCGTCCAGGTCCTCGGAAATCAGAATGACGCCGGCGCCGCGTTCGCGGGCGGCCAGCAGGCGTTTGTGCACGTCGGATGTTGCCCCGACATCCAGTCCGCGAGAGGGCTGTGCGGCAAGCACGACCTTCGGTTTGGCTTCCAGCGTTCGGGCCAGGACAATTTTCTGGATGTTGCCGCCGGACAACAGCCGTGCGGGACTGGCATCGCTCTGGCAGCGAATGTCATAGGCGCTGATCAGGGCCTTGGCCCTTTCACGCAGGGCTGCAAAGCGCAACAGACCGAAACGCTGGTTTTCGGGCTTGCGGATACTCTCAATGGCAAGGTTCTCCGCAACGCTCATCGCCCCCACGATACCGTCGTGATGCCGGTCCTCCGGAATGCGTGCGAGACCAAGATCAATCATGTGCCTGGCATCGGCGTGGGTCAGAGGCGCGCCCTCCAGGCTGAGGGTGCCCGCGGTGACGGCTTCCAGTCCCGAGATAACGCGCGCGAGTGTCGTCTGGCCGTTGCCCGATACGCCGGCAATACCCAGAATTTCACCTGATCTCAGGTCGAGATCGGCGTCCAGCAGCGCATCGCGGCCGTGACCGGCAAAGACATTCGCCAGGGAAAACAGCGTTGCGCCCGGCTTTCCCGGGGATCGGACCAGCTCCGTGATCTCGTGACCGACCATGAGTTCGGCAAGTTTGCGCTGGTCGCTTTCGGCCGTCGGCAGGTCGGCCACCTTGCGGCCGCCGCGCAAGACCGCCACCCGGTTCGAGGACGCCACGACTTCAGCGAGTTTGTGCGAGATGAAGATGATGCCGAGCCCGTCTGCAGCCAGCTTCTTCAGGGTGGCGAACAGGGTTTCGGATTCCTGCGGTGTCAGGACGGCGGTCGGCTCGTCGAGCACCAGAACGCGTGCGTCCCGGTAAAGTGCCTTGAGGATCTCAACGCGCTGCTTTTCGCCAACGGACAGGTCGGAAATCCGGGTGTCCAGCGCGACATTCAGGCCGGACCGGTCCATCAGATCTTCCAGCTTCATCCGGGCGGGGGCTCGCGCGGAGGCCAGCGCCGCAAGGCGTTCGGTGCCAAGCAGGATATTGTCGAGCGCGCTGAGGTTTTCCGCGAGCGTGAAATGCTGGTGGACCATGCCGATGCCGGCTTCGAGCGCCGCGTGGGGCGAGCCGGGTTCGAGTTCGACAAGTCTGCTGCCTTCATTGATCAGCACGCGGCCTTCATCAGCCACGTAATGACCGAACAGGATGTTCATAAGTGTTGTCTTGCCGGCGCCGTTTTCGCCCAGCAGGGCAAGGATCTCGCCTCGGCTCAGATCGAGCGAGACATCGCCATTTGCGGTCAGCGCGCCAAAACGCTTGGTGATGCCGTCGAGCCGGAGGACGACGTCAGCCTCTTCAGCGGGTTCCGTCATGCGGAGCTCCGGAAATCGGGTTCTAGGGGGCCGCAGCGGGGGCGCGGCAAGAAAGGCAGTGGCCGGGAGTAGGCCCCGGCCACCGGAAATTTCCATTACATGGTGGATTTCGGTTCGCTGTCGTTGACGTTGACGCGGAACAGACCGTCGAGGATCTCCTGTTCCTTTTCCTTGGCTGCCGCAACCGCGTCGGCCGGTGCCAGGCTTTCGTCGACGATGAAGCTGCCGCCGCCATAGGACATGAAGCTGTAGGGACCGTAGTCGGCAGGTTCGAAGCTGCCCTCAACGACGGCGCCGACAGCCTTGTCGATGGTCGGCTCCATGTGCCACAGCGCGGAGGAGAGGATCGTTCCGGGATAATCGCCGGCCGTGTCGATCACATTGCCGATGGCCAGGATGCCCTTCTCCTTGGCGGCGTCGGAAACGCCGAAACGTTCTGCGTAGAGAATGTCGGCACCCTTGTCGATCATGGCAAATGCGGATTCCTTGGCCTTGGGCGGGTCGTACCAGGAGTTGATGAAGGTCACCAGGAACTTCACGTCCGGGTTGACGGAGGTTGCGCCGTCCATGAAGGCATGCATCAGCCGGTTCACTTCCGGAATGGCGTAACCGCCGACCATGCCGATCACGTTGGACTTGGTGGTGGCGCCGGCAATCATGCCCGAGAGATAGCTCGGTTCATGGATCCAGTTGTCGAAGACGGCGAAGTTCGGCTTGGCCGGTCCGAAGGAAGAGCCCATCAGGAAAGCCGTTTCCGGGTATTCGGCTGCGACTTTGCGCGCAGCGCGTTCCACGGCAAAGGCTTCGCCGACAACAAGATCCATGCCCTGTTCGGCATATTCGCGCATGACGCGCTCATAGTCGGTGTTGGCGACGTTCTCTGAGAAGGTGTAGGTGATCTCGCCGCGTTCCTGGGCGGCCTTGAGGGCCTTGTCGATGCGGCTGACCCATTGCTGCTCGACCGGAACGGTGTAGATCGCAGCGACCTTGATCGGGTCGGCGGCCTGGACAGGCGAATAGGCAAGCCCAGCAGTAACTGTGACGGCCAGCGCAGCCGACAACAAGGCCCGGCGGGCCCTCGAAAACGGTTTTGAATTGATCATCTGGAACCCCTGGAAGTCTTTTTTGACTCCAAAATTTGAACACAGTTTATGCGTGCCCACAAGCTGGGCAGGGGGGCTGAAGCGCTGATTTTTTGAACAAACGGGAAAATTTTTTAGGCGGCCGGGAACGTTGGTGATGTTTGCCTTCCAACGTTGTGTCCTCAAAAGGCGGGGCTCCCTCCGCTGCGCTGCGGCCAGGATGACCAATGTGGGCTTTTCCTCCCCCGCAAACAAAAAAAACGCCGGACAGGCCGGCGCTTTCCGATTTTCAGCCCGTCAGGTTCAGCTGAACAGGCTCGAGACCGATTTTTCCAGGGCCGTGCGGTTGATTGCTTCGCCGATCAACGGGGCGATCGAGATGGCGCGGATGTTGGCGGCGGCGTCGATGGCTGCGGTCGGCTCGATGGAGTTGGTGATCACCAGTTCCTTCAGCTTGGAGGAGGTGACGCGCGCAACGGCACCGCCGGACAGAACACCGTGGGTGATATAGGCCGTGACCGACTTGGCCCCCTTGGCCAGCAGAGCGTCGGCTGCGTTGCACAGCGTGCCGCCGCTGTCGACGATGTCGTCAACCAGAATGCAGTCGAAGCCGTTCACATCGCCGATGATGTTCATAACTTCCGACTCTCCAGGCTTGTCGCGGCGCTTGTCGACGATCGAGAGCGGAGCTTCGATACGCTTGGCCAGCGCACGGGCTCTGACCACACCGCCCACATCCGGAGAGACCACCATGACATTGTCGGTGGCGTAGCGTTCCTTGATGTCGCGGGTCATGACCGGCGCGGCAAAAAGGTTGTCGGTCGGAATGTCGAAGAAACCCTGGATCTGACCGGCATGGAGATCCATGGTCAGGACCCTGTCTGCGCCGGCTTCGGTGATCAGGTTGGAGACCAGCTTGGCCGAAATCGGTGTCCGGCCGGAGGCGCGCCGGTCCTGGCGGGCATAACCGAAATAGGGCAGAACGGCGGTGATCCGGCGGGCGGAGGAACGGCGCAGCGCATCGATGATGATGAGCAGTTCCATCAGGTGGTCATTTGCCGGGTAGCTGGTCGACTGCACGACGAAGACGTCTTCGCCGCGCACGTTTTCTTGGATTTCTACGAAGATTTCCTGGTCGGCAAACCGCCGGACCTGGCATTTGGCAAGAGGAGCGTCCAGATATTTGGAGATTTCCTCAGCCAGGGCTCGGTTGGAATTGCCCGCGACGATCTTCATGAGCCGCAAGTCCTTCTGGTGCGACGGCGGGTCGACGAGGGTCAGGTGGCCCTGTCAACACGCGGAACAGGCTTAGGTCGTAAGTCGAGTGCCGGGTGCCGCGAGTCCCTGACGGAAACCCTCGGCAGGCGGCGGCGTTGTAACAACCAAGCACCGGGACGACAACAGCCGTTCGCGCTGAACTGCCGCTTTTTTTGATTTTTTATGACGCAGCGCGGCAATTACCCGGCAAAGCAATTCATTATCGGTTGAGCCAAGCCTTGATTTCCACCATGGAGCGATTGGCGATGCGTGACAGGGTGCCGGAATTCACCGACTGCCAGGGATCGCCGGAAGCGCCTCCGGTGGCTTCCGTCCCGGAGATTCGCTTCAACCGGCGGCCGCTGCTGTCGACGATGTCAAAAACGTAGAACACGGTGCCGCTCGACGGCTGCCCCGTTGCGGACAGATAGCCGTTGACGCGATAGGTTGCCGCCGCGCCGATACGCCGGACAAGCGTGATGCCCTGCTTGCGGGCTTCCGAGCCGATGAATTCTGAAAGTTCGTCTGCAATGTTGCCAGGCGCACCGGTGAAGGGTTCAAACGCCAGCGTAACGCCTTCTTCCGGATCCACAGGCCCGGACAGGGCCGGAACAGGGGTCGGTGTCGAGACCGGGTTGGGTGGCTGCGGCGTGGCCTGGCAGGCTGCGAGGCCGGCAGCCAGAAGAAAGCCGGCGATCAGGCGCGGATAAAAGAAACGGTTCGAACGGGACGGAGTTTGCATGAAAGGCCTGGCGCTCGCGGTCAGTAACGGTCTGGATGCGGCCCCTGAAACCGACTCAAACAGGCCGGGCCGCAAAAGGTGCACATGGTTTAGCCTGACTTGACCGGCAGGTCGAGAGGCAGCGTGGATAAGCATTCCGGCGCGCCCTCACCGGTCAGATAGGTCTGGCCGAGGGTCATGGCTGTGCCGGTGATGGAATCCATCAGGATCATGTGCATGAAAATGACCATGTTCGGCTTCACTTCGGCCGGGTTCGCCTTGTAGGCCATGGGCATGTCCATCCAGCTCGGCGTGAACCGCGCGCCCAGCGAATAGCCACAGGCGTTCAGCCGGTGAGGCATCATGCCGTGATGATCCATGCGTTCGGCATGGGCGTCGAAGACATCGCCGAAGGTCTTTCCTGGGACCAGCTGGGTTTCGACAGCTGCAAGCGCCTCGCGGGTCGCCAGGTACATTTCCTGGTGCCGGTCGGTGGGAGTGCCGATGACCACGGTGCGCATCAGCGCGGCATGATAGTGCCGGTAGGTTCCCGCCCATTCCAGGGTGATCTGGTCCTGGTCGGAAAGCGTGCGCCGGCCGGCCTTGTAGCGGCACAACAGTGCGTCCCGGCCGGACCCGATGATGAACTCGTTGCCCGGATAATCACCGCCGCCTTCAAAGATCGCGCCCTGCATGGCAGACAGGATGCGGCCCTCGTCGGCTCCCGGACGGATTTCGTCGAGCGCGGCGTGATAGGCCTTGTCGCCAAGTTCGGCCGCCTTGCGGACATAGGCGATCTCTTCCGCACTCTTGACGGCACGAAGCTCCGGAACGAGCGGCGAGGCGTCCCGGATGTCGGCAAAACTCGACAGTTCCTCGTTGATCTGAAGGGCGATCCTGCCGGTCATGCCGTGGGTGTCGTATTCGATGCCCAGCCGGCTGCCGAGCAGGTCCATGTCGAACAGCATTTCCTTCAACTGACCAACCGGACTGGCCGCACCGCGATCAATCCAGATGCGGATGTCCTCGATGTTGGACGTGTGCTTGGCCTGACGCTCGTCGGCGGAGCGGGTCAGCAACACCTTGCGGCCGTCGGCGGTGACCACCAGGCACTGAAAGAAGCAGAAGCCAAACGTGTCGTAGCCGGTCAGCCAGTACATGCTCTCCTGCGCAAACAGCAACATGGCATCGAGTTTTTCCGCTTCCATGACCGCCTTGAGCCGGTCAAAGCGGTTCGCGAATTCGGTTTCGGTAAAATGAAGGGCCATGATGTGTCCTCAAAGAATCGCGATTGCGCTGATTTGGCGGCCGTAGTCCGGTTCCCGCCGGTGAGTTGTCCGGCGGTAGGAGAAGAACCGTTGTTCGTCGGAATAGGTGCAGAGCGCCATGTCGGAGACCGTCTTCAATCCCAGGGACGCAAGCCTGGCCGTGATGAAGGCCGGCAGGTCGAACATGAAATGGTCCGGCTTTTCGGAGGCCCTAAAATAGGCCGCGTTGTCACTGTCTTCTTGCCAAAACCGTGCATGGAATTCAGGTCCGACTTCATAGGCGGCTTGCGAGATGGTCGGTCCGAGAACCGCGGTGATGTTGGCTCTGGAGGCTCCAAGACCTTCCATGGCCGCTACGGTGTTCTGCAAGACACCTGATACCGCGCCTTTCCAGCCGGCATGTGCCGCGCCGATCACACCAGCTTCCGGATCGGCGAAAAGAACCGGGCCGCAATCGGCCGTGGAAATGCCCAGAACGAGACCGGTGGTCGCGGTCACCAGGGCATCGGCCTTGCGGTCTGCATCCGCGGCAAAGGGCGCATCGACCACAATCACGTCCGGTGAATGGATCTGATAGGGCGAGACCAGCTGCGCTGCGCCGGTGCCGAATGTCGCCGCAACCCGGTTTCTGTTCTCAAGAACATGCTCACGCCTGTCGTCGGAGCCCAGACCGATATTGAGGTCGGCATAGATGCCTTCGGAAACACCGCCTTCGCGCGTGAAGAAGCCGTGCGCGAGGCCGTCCAGTTTCAGGGCATCCGATTCAAGTTTCATGAGAGCTCCTGCACACGGGAAATGCAAACCGCCTGATCCTTGGGGCTTCAGGGCGCGCTGTCAAACGGTGGGAATGTTAATCCAGAGTTTGTCACAGCCAAGACCTTGAAGAGGTCGCCCATCTTGTCGGGGGCGGCAAGCCGCTCGACCGCGTCGCGGATCGCTTCCTGATCATCGTGGGACTTGCCTGACCCGAGGGCTCCGGCCCGCTCCAGCAGGCCGGACCGAAGCAGGAAGTCGCCCTGCGTCAGTGGCGGCAGTGCGGCCGCGCCGCCCTTCACGGCCGCCGCGGCGAGGCTCTCGAAATTGACATGTGCCGTCAGGTCCGCTTCTCCGGGATGAGCAAGGACGTTGTCGTAGCGGTGTCTATGGAGCGCCTGCAGCGTGTCGCCGGGTGCGGTCTTCAAGTAGCCGTAGTCGATGAAGAGCGCCGCTCCACCGCATGCTGCAATCCGCTGCCCGATCTCCTCGGCAATGGCATTGGCGGCCGGTTGGGTTTCCAGGATGGCGCCTTGAGGGGCGGTTCGGGCAGAAGCCGGAACAGCTGCCTCGGGCAAAGCGGCGGTGCCGAGGCCAAAGATCAGGTCGCCGGCCTCGTTCACGCCAACCTGGCGCTCCTGCCAGGCGTCCGGGGTCTTGACGAACTGATGGATCGGCAGGGCGTCGAAAAACTCGTTGGCAACCAGGAGCAGCGGCGCCTCCGGCACATCCTGGAACCGGTCCCGGAAGGTTGGCTGGACCGGAGCGCCTTTCAGCGTTGCGCTTTGGATCTTCCTGAGACGGTCGCTGGTCTCGACAAGGCTCAGCCGGGCTGCCTTCAGGAAAGCCGGACGCAGGGCGGCGACGCGCAGAAGATCTGCCATCAGCGTGCCGCGACCAGGTCCGAGTTCAACAAGTTCGAACCGGTCTGGCCGTCCCAGTGCATCCCAGGCGGACAGACAGGCGGCGCCGACCAGTTCGCCGAACATCTGGCTGACCTCCGGTGCGGTGATGAAGTCACCGGCCGCGCCAAAGGGTTCCCGCGTTGAGTAATAGCCGTATTCGGGATCGCTCAGGCAGACGGACATGTATTGCGCGACGGTGAGGGGACCCTCCGCCGCGATCCGGGCGCAAAGCTTGTCGAGAAGGCCGGTCACGCGCTCGGCGCGCCTTTGGACCGGCGGGCCGACCAGATCATGGCGGCGAGACCTGCCAGGATCATTGGCAGGGACAGCAGGATGCCCATGGTCAGGAACCCGCTCAGATAGCCGATATGGGCGTCCGGCACACGGTAGAGTTCGGCGATCGAGCGGCCGACACCATAGCCGAAGGCGAAGGCGCCAGCCAGGAAGCCGGGTCTTTGCAGGAGTTTGAAACGGTGGCTCAACACGCGCAGCACCAGGAACAGGATCACGCCTTCCAGCGCAGCTTCATAGAGCTGGCTCGGATGGCGCGGCTCCGGCCCACCGGTGGGGAAGACAAAGGCCCAGGGCACATCGGTGGGGCGGCCCCAGAGTTCTGAATTGATGAAATTGGCAATCCGGCCGAAAAACAGCCCGATCGGCGCGGCGCAGCCGGCCAGGTCGAACAGGGTCCAGAGCGGGATGCCGCGTTTCCAGGCAAACAGGATCATCGCGATCACGGTGCCGGCAAAGCCGCCGTGAAACGACATGCCGCCGGACCAGACGGCCAGTGCCTCGCCCGGATTGGCGAGATAGTAGCCCGGATTGTAGAACAGGACGTAGCCGAGGCGGCCACCGAGAATGATACCGATCGTGCCCCACAGGACAAAGTCGTCGATATCCGCCCGGCTTGGGCGTGTCGCGGTGCCCCAAAGCTGATCGTTGGCCGTAAGGGCCTGCATATACCGCCAGGCAAGCAGAATGCCGACGATATAGGCGAGCGCGTACCAGCGCAGGGCAAAGGGGCCGAATTCGACGATCACCGGGTCGATGGCGGGAAAGGGCAGGGCGAATACAGGCGGCACGGCGTTTCCTTGTCTGGACCGGTGGCAGCTTCCGGCAGAACGCTTGGCGGAACTTTGTGCCGCCGTCAAGGCAAGGCGCGGTCCCGCCGGGTGCGGCGGAATTGGATCTTGAAGTTGCGGGCAATCCCTCATACCTGTGAGGCATCTTTTTCACCGCCGATCAAGGAGGGTCCGATGACCCAGGGTCCCAACCGTCTTCTCGATGATTTTGCCAAGCTCATGACCGACGCCGCCGGTGTTGCCCAGGGTGCCCGCCGCGAAGTCGAAACGGCATTCAGAGCACAAGCGGAGCGTTTCCTGTCGGAAATGGATGTGGTGTCCCGCGAGGAACACGAAGCTGTCAAGGAAATGGCCGTGCGTGCCCTCGACAAGGTCGAAGAGCTCGAATCGCGACTGGCTGCGCTTGAAAAATCCGACAAGGATGCTTCTGGAGACGCTTGAAGCAGTGCGATGACGCTGTCGTGAGCGTTTTCTGTTAATTGTTGATGACAGAATTGCGACGGATAAACCCGGCAGAAATGCAGTGATTTTGAGCAGTTTGTCTACTTTTGTTGCTGAGTCGTCCACAAGTTTCGGCTTTTGGGGCGACTTGGCATGTATCGTTTAAATTCTTCCTGCACCTATACTCAAAGACAACAGGGATTCGTCGGAGCAAGACGGAACCGGTTCGTGAAAGGGCCATCAAAGGTGCGTATTGCTCCTCCGGCATGGGACATATCCCGGCGGCCCGCCCGGTTATCCTGATCGGGTACTCGGCCCCGGCTCGAAAGGGGAGAAGGCATCATGAGCCTCATCGAGATCGAATTCGAGCGACCTGGCAATCCCGTCGACATGATCGAAACTGTCGCCGCCTTGAACGACTGGGCCTTTGAGCGGTCGGACGAGGATGAGATCACCATCTCCCTTGAAGGCAGCTGGTGCGACTATCATGTCTCCTTCTCCTGGATGGAGGAAGTTGAAGCCCTTCATCTGGCCTGTGCCTTCGACCTGAAAGTGACCGAATTGCGCAAGACCGAGGTCCTGCGGCTTCTGGCCCTGGTCAACGAGCAGCTCTGGATGGGGCACTTCGACCTTTGGAGCAAGGAAAATGTCGTCATGTTCCGTCAGTCACTGCTTCTGACCGGCGGCGCGGAGGCGTCTGCAGCGCAAATCGAGGCGATGCTGACGAATGCCCTTGAAAACTGCGAACGTTTCTATCAAGCCTTCCAGTTCGTTGTCTGGGCCGGTCACTCGGCTGCCGAGGCGCTGAGTACGGCCTTGTTCGAAACCGCAGGAGAAGCATGAGTTTTTCAAAGGAGCGCCCCTTCCTTCTTGTCGGAGCCGGCAAGATGGGTGGGGCAATGCTCGCAGGCTGGATGGCGGAAGGTATCGATCCTGCTTCCGTCGTGGTCTGCGATCCGGGTCTGTCCGACGAGATGGACGGACTGTTGAAATCGCACGGTATCCGCCATGTAGCGGCCGTGCCGGACGATCTGACAGCCGCGATCATGCTGGTTGCCGTCAAGCCGCAGATGATGGACCAGGTCCTGCCGGGTCTTGCATCCGCGGTTGAGGCGGACACGCTGGTCATGTCGGTTGCAGCCGGGACACCGGTTACGAAATTCCAGGAACACTTTGGCCCTGTTCCGGTGTGCCGCTGCATGCCGAACACGCCGGCCATGGTCAAGCGCGGCATCACGGCTGTCTACCCGACCACTGAGGTTTCGGAAGGCCAGAAACAGGATGTGACGAAGCTCTTGTCGGCCGTTGGCAAGGTTGTCTGGCTCGACAGCGAGGACCAGATCGACCTGGTTACAGGCGTCAGCGGATCCGGTCCTGCGTATGTGTTTTTCCTCGCCGAAGCGCTCAGCGAAGCGGGCATGGCGGCCGGTCTGCCGGAAGAGCTTGCACACGAGCTGGCGGTTGCGACGGTCTGCGGCGCCGGGGAACTGATGCACCAGTCGGGTGATCATCCGGCGGCGCTTCGTCAGAATGTCACCAGCCCGAACGGCACCACAGCGGCAGCGCTTGATGTGCTGATGCATGCTGAGGGGCTGCAGCCTGTCATGACCGAGGCCGTTGCCGCGGCGGTTCAACGGGCGCGCGAACTCGCACAATAACAGGGCCTCAGATGGCCTGCGGCGGAAGGTCCCCCTTTTCGCCGTGGGTCCGGTTTCCTATGTTGAGGGCAGTCAACCTGCCGGAGGCACCCATGGCGACCGCAAAGACAAAGCAGAAAATCCTTCAGACCTTTCTGGAGCTGCTCGCAGAGCACCCATACGAAGATGTGTCGCTGCCGCTCATTGCCGAGACGGCGAAGGTGAAACTCTCAGACATGCGCAGCGCCTACAGCTCGAAGCTGAAGCTGGTGGCGGCTTTTCTGGAACAGGTGGATACGGCCGTCCTGGATGAACGGGATGAGGACATGGGCGACCAGCCCGCCCGCGACCGGCTGTTCGATATCCTGATGACCCGGATTGATGCGCTTGCCGAACACAGGGACGCCGTGCGTGCCCTGCAGGAGGCCGCGGCCAAGGATCCGGCGCTGGCCCTTGATCTGAATGCGCTCCATGTGCGCTCACAGAAATGGATGCTGATTGCCGCCGGGATCGACCTATCCGGCGTCAAGGCGACCGTCGTCGCCCAGGGACTCTCGATTGCCTTTGGCCGCGTGGTGGATGTCTGGCTCGACGAAGAGGACGAGGGCATGCCGCGCACCATGGCCCGGCTCGACAAGGAGCTCGACAAGGGCTCCGATTTCATGAAACGACTGAAGAATGTCGAGGGTCTGGCAAAAGGCGTGCGTTCGTTTCTGCGGAAAGCGTCCGGCGGGCGCAAACGCTGGAAGGATCGGCAACGTGAGACCGATCCCGATACCGAATTCGACGGTGAGGCGCCGGCGGGTGCGTGATGGACACACCTCACGCTAGAAACGTCTCTTGAACGCAAACCGGGCTTGCGCGGTGCCAATTGAACGGCCACCCTCGCGGCAAACAACGGCGAGGGATGTTTCGTGAGCGACCAGATCAGTTTCGATGATTTTCTGAAAGTGGACGTGCGGGTAGGCCGGGTGGTCGAGGCCGAGGATTTTCCGGAAGCCCGCAAGCCGGCCTACAAGATGAAAATAGATTTCGGCCCGGATATCGGCATCAAGAAAACGTCTGCACAGATCACCAGGCATTACACGCCTGACACGCTGGTCGGGAAGCTGGTGATGGCTGTGGTCAACTTTCCACCGCGCCAGATCGGTCCGGTGATGTCCGAGGTCTTGACGCTCGGTGTGCCCGACGAGGAGGGCGAAGTGGTGCTGCTGACCCCGGACAAGGATGTCCCCATCGGCGGCCGGCTTTACTGACCGGTGCCCGCACACCGTTCTTATCGACAAAGCGTGATTTTGGTTTTTGATGACCAGCAGCGATACTTTCCTCGGAGAGGAGAGATCCGATGGTCTCCGTATCGAAAGGTTTACCTGCGACGTTGAGGCGGTCGCGCTGTGTTCAGTGCGTCGGGTGGCTCCTGGCTGCGATCGTCGTACCCTGGCTGCTCTGCGTGCCGGCATCGGCCTGCTCCCTGGCGCTGGTGGTTGCGGTTGACGTCTCGGCCAGCATCTCAGAATCCGAGTATGACCTGCAGCAACGCGGTATTGCCGGTGCCTTGCGTGACCCTTCCGTGCTGGAAGCGATCGAGACCGTTGGCGGGATCTGGCTGCACAGTTTCGAATGGAGCGGCCGCTATCAGCAGAACACGCTTCTGGACTGGCGGTTTCTGAGTGACGAGGCTTCTGCTCATGCCGCTGCAGACGAGATCCTGAGCAACACAAGAGACAGCCGGGAGTTTCTGACGGCGCTCGGCCCGGCGCTGGTCCATGCCCGCGGCATCCTCAACACGGCACCGCAGCGATGCGATCGGCAGGTGATCGATGTCTCCGCCGACGGCATCAACAACCAGGGCGAGGAGCCGCGCTTCGTTTACGCGACCCTCGACTTCAGCGAGGTCACGGTCAATGCGCTGGTGATCCTGAAGGACGACATGACCCTGAACTATTACACCGACAAGGTCATCACCGGACCTGGCGCGTTCATCCAGTCAACGCTGCGCTATGAAGACTATACCGAGGCCATGACCCGAAAGCTGATCCGCGAAATCCTGGGCTATGGTTTTGCGGAGTTGCGCTGACCCTGTTTCGGGACAGCGCAAGCCGGTTTCAGAAACGAAGGTCACGTGCCAGCGTGTTCTGGCGCTCGATCACCTTCGGCAGATCAATCGTGGTGACCTTGCCGTCATTGACGATCTGCCTTCCCTCGACAAAGAGGTGTTTCACCCGGGTTGGTCCTGCCAGCAGCAAGGCCGCCGGATCCCAGCTTCCGGCGCTTTCCACGCCGGAAATGTCCCAGATCGCGATATCGGCCCGTTTGCCGACGGCCAGCCGGCCGCAATCGGGCCGGTTCAGCACATCGGCACCGCCGCGTGTGGCAATCTCAAGCGCCTCGCGGGCCGACATGGCGTCGGCACCGTTGGCCACCCGTTGCAGCAACATTGACTGTCTGGCTTCGAGAATGAGGTTGGCGGCATCATTGCTGGCCGAACCGTCGACCCCGAGGCCGACCGTCACGCCTGCATCGCGCATGGCCCGCACCGGTGCAATGCCGCTGCCAAGTCGGCAGTTTGAGCAGGGGCAATGGGCGACTCCCGTGCCACTGGCTGAAAAGAGCGCGATCTCCTGGCCGTCGAGTTTCACGCAATGGGCATGCCAGACGTCAGCTCCGGTCCAGCCGAGATCTTCTGCATACTGGCCCGGGCGGCAACCGAATTTTTCCTGCGAATAGGCGATGTCCTCGTCATTTTCCGCAAGATGGGTATGGAGCATCACCTTCTTGTCGCGGGCCAGCAGCGCTGCATCGCGCATCAGGTCACGGCTGACGGAAAAGGGAGAGCAGGGGGCAAGGCCAACACGCACCATGGCGCCTTCTGACGGATCGTGAAAGGCGTCCACGACACGGATGGAGTCTTCCAGGATGTCCTGTTCCTTTTCGACCAAATCGTCCGGCGGAAGCCCGCCGTCGCTTTCACCAATGCTCATGGCGCCGCGCGTCGGGTGAAATCTCAAACCGATCTCCCTGGCCGCTGCGATCGTATCGTCGAGCCTGGACCCGTTTGGAAACAGGTAGAGATGGTCGGATGTGAGTGTGCAGCCGGACAGCGCCAGTTCCGCAAGGCCCGTCTGGGCGGAGACAAACATCTCGTCTGGTCCGAAACGGGACCAGATCGGATAAAGGGTCTGCAGCCAGCCGAACAGGAGCGCATCCTGTCCGCCCGGAACGGCCTTTGTCAGGCTCTGGTAGAGATGATGGTGCGTGTTGACCAGGCCGGGCGTGACAACGCACCCGCTGGCTGAATGAACCTCACCACTGCTTTCAAGATCGGGGCCGATTTCGGCGATGACGCCCTCCCTGATCCGGATGTCGACGCCCGAATATTCGTTTCGGTCGTCATCCATGGTCAGGACGGTATCGGCATTTTTCAAGAGAATTTCAGGCAAACGCAGTCCTCAGGTCCCCGTCTCATAGGAATGCGTCAGCGGCGCCGGTGGAAAACGGGGGTAAGAACCGGCCACCAAATTGGTACGGAAAATGAACTGGCGATGTCAAGCCGCTGAGGGGGCTTTCGGTCTTCAGGCTGGGATCCGGATCCGGGCCCGGAGGCCTCCGAGCGGGCTGTCTTCCAGATAGAGGTCACCGCCATGGCCGCGGGCAACGTCCCGGGCAATCGCGAGGCCAAGACCGCTGCCGGATTCGTCCATGTTGCGGGCAAGATCCAGCCGGTGGAACGCCTGGAAGGCCAGTTCCCGCTGATCTTCGGGAATGCCCGGTCCGTCGTCATCCACGGTGATGACAAGCCAGCCCTTCTCGATGGAGCCGGCAACTTCCACCCGGTTGCCATATTTGCAGCCGTTGGTGATCAGGTTCGACAGGCAGCGTTTGAGCGACAGCCGCCGAACCTCGGCGTCCATGTCGCCATCAAAGCGGACCTTGAGATCCAGGCCGGAAATCTCGGCCTCTTCTTCCAGCTCCTCCAGAAGCGCAGCTATGTCTGTCTGCTGAATGTCTTCGTCGCCGTCGCCGCTGGCAAACGCGAGGTAATCCTCCAGCATGTTGCTCATCTCGCCGACATCCTTGCGCATTGCTTCGCTCTCCGGCGTGTCTCCGAGGAAGGCAAGCTGCAGACGCAGACGGGTCAGGATGGTTCTGAGATCGTGGCTGACGCCGGCCAGCATGGTCGTGCGCTGTTCGATCTGGCGTTCGATGCGTCGGCGCATGTCGATGAAGGCGAGACTGGCCCGGCGCACTTCGCGCGCGCCGCTGGCCCTGAAATTATCGACCGGCCGCCCCTTGCCGAAGGCGTCGGCAGCATCGGCCAGGCGAATGATCGGGCGGATCTGATTGCGTAGGAACAGAAGCGCGATGATGACCAGCACCAGCGACGTGGAGAACATCCAGACCAGGAAAATATGCGAGTTGGACGCGAAGGTCTGGCTGCGCCGCGTGAAGACCCGCAGGATGGAATCTTCCAGCTGGATCCTGATTTCCACGAAACGGGAGCGTCCGACCGTATCGATCCAGAAGGGCTTGCCGATCTTCTGGCTGATGGCCTTGCTCAGTTCCTGGTCGATGACGTCAAAGAAGGGTTTGGGCGCGGGCGGCGGCAAGGGTTCCAGCGGTGTGACGGTCATCGACATGCCGAGGGCACGGGAGGCAAGTTGCTCCACATTGGCGTAGTTCGGGTCCTGCGGATAATGTTCCAGAACGTAGACCACCGCGGCGATCTCGCGGACCACGGCTTCCGACATGCGCTGCGATACAAGCTGGTAATGCCGCTCCATGAACACAAACACCAGCACCGACTGCAGAATGACAATCGGCGTGACGATGATCAGGAACGTCCGTGTGAAGAGACCCTTGGGCATCACCCGGTACATGAACCGGGAGATGGCCTTGTAAGGACCGAGAAGCGGTTTGAACGGCCGCAGCAACCTTGTCATGCGTTCGGCAAACCTGAGTTTACCTGTCAGGGATCCCAGATCCGCCAGTCGGGGCCAGGTCAGTCGCATGCCAGCCTGTAGCCGATGCCGCGCACCGTCTGCAGATAGATCGGGTTGCCGGGATCGGACTCGATTTTCCGCCGGAGCCGGTTGATCTGCACATCGACAGTCCGCTCACCAAGGCCGCTGTCATCGCCGACGATCTTGTGGCGGGGCACCGTTGCGCCGGGTTGCTCGGCAAATATGGCCAGGATCTGCTTTTCCCTGTCGGTCAGCCGGACCATGCTGTCGCCATTCTTCAGTTCGCCCCGCGAAGCATTGTAGCAGAAGGGGCCAAATCTGATCTCTTCCGTGACAACGGCTGGCTGCTGGTTTCCGCGGCGCAGGATGGCGGCAATGCGCAGCATCAGTTCGCGCGGTTCGAAGGGTTTGGACAGGTAGTCATCGACCCCGGCCTCAAGACCGGCGATGCGGTCGGGTGCATCCGAACGTGCCGTCAACATCAGAATTGGCACTTCGGAGGATTGCCGGAGCGAGGCTGCCAACTGCAGGCCAGTCTCACCGGGCATCATCACATCCAGAATGATCAGATCGAACTCCAGGCCGGACAGGCATCTGCGGGCATCTGCTGCATTGGCCGCTGTCGTCACCCTGTAACCGGTTTCCTTCAGGAGCCTGGACAGAAGGTCCCTGATCCGATTGTCGTCGTCCACCAGCAGAATGTGATTGGCGTTATCGTCCGGCACCTGGGCATTCATCGTGTCAATTCGGTCCTTGTCCTTTGGCGGCCTTAATCCTGAAGGTCAAAGGCAGAGCGGATCAGCTGCAGGATTTCCGGACGCATCTCGGGATCGATCATCTGCAGCAGAAACTTGCGGATAACTTCGTGGCTGCCATCAGGCAACCCAATTAGGGCACGTTCAAGGCGTTTTTGCTGCAGTTTTGCCAGATCCACAGCGAGCGCGTGGCCGCGTTCGGTGGTGTAGAGCAACCGCTGCCGCCGGTCGTGGTGGCCTTCGCGCTGTTCGATGATGCCGACATCCACAAGCTGCTTCAGGACACGGCCAAGGCTCTGCTTGGTGATGCGCAGGATGCCGAGCAGGTCGGTCACCATGATGCCGGGATTGCGCTCGACAAAATGCAGGACGCGGTGATGTGCCCGGCCGAATTCGTATTCGGCCAGCACGTCGTCCGGATCGCCGGTGAAGTCGCGATAGGCAAAAAACAAGAGCTCGATCAGATCATAGGGCAGATCCGGATCGCGCTCGGCGCTTATCCGCTCCGGTTCGGCCTCTTCCATGTCCTGTTTGAGAGGAGACGGTGCCGGTTTGAAATTTATGTCAGTCATATTGACTTAATTCTGGTCGATTGTTACTTCTATATGGCTGCGTACGAAATGATCGGTCGTTTTGATGCCGTATAGAGCATCAGATGTTAAACGAATCCGTTCAGGATCGTGGCGGCTATCAGGATACCGATAGTTTGCGTGCTGTGCAAAAAATACAGTGGTGAAAGAGGCGCAAGTCTTTGGCGTCATTTGCCTCTGTGATCTAAAGAGAAAACACGCTGAAAGAGCGTGCGGGAGATAAAAAATGGCTGGAACGCCTTTTGACCAGCTGAGTGGCGACATCTGGTACGATGGAAATTTCGTGCCCTGGTCGGAAGCGAAACTGCATGTGCTGAGCCACGGGCTCCACTATGGCAGCAGTGTCTTTGAAGGTGAGCGGGCCTATGGAGGCCGCATCTTCAAGTCCGAAGAACACACCGAACGCTTGCTGGCCTCCGGCAAGATGCTCGGTTTCGACATTCCCTGGACTGCCGAACAGATCAACGCGGCCAAGGAAGAAACCCTGGCGCGCATGAACCTCACGGACGCCTATATCCGGCCGGTGGCCTGGCGCGGCAGTGAAATGATGGGCATCTCGGCCCAGAAGAACACGATCCATCTTGCGATCGCTGCCTGGGAGTGGCCGAGCTACTTCAAACCGGAAGAGCGGCTGAAAGGCATCCGGCTGGACATGGCGGACTACCGCCGGCCGGATCCGCAAACCGCTCCTTACAAGGCCAAGGCCGCAGGTCTCTACATGATCTGCACCATTTCCAAACATGCGGCAGAAGCAAAGGGTTACACGGATGCCCTGATGCTGGACTGGCGCGGCCATGTTGCGGAAGCGACCGGTGCCAACGTCTTCTTCATTCAGGACGGCAAGATCCACACGCCGACACCTGACTGTTTCCTGGACGGCATCACGCGGCGGACCGTGATCGGTCTTGCAAGGGACAGGGGCATCGAAGTGATCGAACGCACCATCCTGCCGGAGGAGCTTGCCGGTTTCGAGCAGTGCTTCGTGACAGGAACAGCGGCAGAGGTTACACCGGTTTCTGAAATCGCCGGCAATACCTTCGAAGTCGGTGAGATCATCAAGACGCTGATGGAAGATTATGATGCGGCCGTGCGGCCGAACGCACCGGCCTTGCAGGCAGCTGCTGGATAGGTCGAGTCAGACACACTTATCAAATCTAGGCGGGCTCAGGCCCGCCTTTCTTGTGCCAAGACGGCGGTTTCCGCCCGTTAGCGATCTGACTTCAGGCCGCCGATAGGGTTGGCGGCAGGGGCGCCTGTCTCAACGCCGTCGACATCCTGTTTGCTGAGGCGATCGCATGGCTGCCGTGCAGCGGCCAGGTCTGGGTCAGGCCTTCCAGAATGAGCATCAGCTCGACTTCCCTGCCTTCCAGTCCACCTGACTTTGCCGCCAGTTGCGCGACTTCGCCCTTGTGTTCCTGCAGCAGCGCGATCAGGCGTTTGTCCTGGGGGGCGGCGGCGACCGCTGCGTGGAACAGGCACCCCCTTGCGCTTTCCGTTCCCATCCAGGCGCCGATCCGGTCGAAGATCTCGGCAAGGGCGTCGTCGCCTGCTTCAGGCAAGTCCCCAAAGACCTTTTCCAGATAACGCTGGTGCCGGTGTTCGAGTGCGGCATGGACCATCTCTTCCCGGGACGGGGCGTATTTGTAGAGCGTGCGCAGACTGACACCAGCAGCGTCCCGCAGATCGCCGACGCTTGGCGCGGCAAAGCCGTGTTCGGCGAATGCCCGTTCCAGCCCGGCAGCAATTCTGGTCCTCGTATCCGACATGCTTGACTATGTAGAATGATCGTTCTACATGGGCAAGTAGAAAGATCATTCTACATGGAGTTCTCATGACACGCCCCGACACGATGAGCGGCATGGTTCTGACCGGACACGGCGGGTTGGACAAGCTGCTGTGGCGCACTGATCTGCCGGTTCCGGTCGCCGGACCCGGTGAGGTGCTGATCCGTGTCGGTGCGGCGGCGGTGAACAACACCGACGTCAACACACGGACAGGCTGGTACTCGCCGAAGGTCCGGGGGGACACGTCTTCAGGAGCAGCGGAGGGCTATGCTGCGGGAGAAGGTGCCGAGGGCAGCTGGTCCGGTGAAGCGCTGGCATTTCCGCGCATTCAGGGCGCCGATTGCTGTGGAGAGATTGTCGCTGTTGGAGCGGGGGTTGATCCTTCCAGGATCGGAGAGCGTGTGCTTGTGCGTCCGATGCGGCCGATTGACGATGGCGCAAATGGGATGACTGTCCGGACTTTCGGCTCTGAACGCGACGGCGGGTTTGCCGAATTCACGACTGCACCTTCCGATGACACGATTGCCGTCAATTCCGATCTCACCGACCTGGAACTGGCGACGTTTCCTTGTGCCTTCTCAACGGCGGAGGGCATGATCCAGCGTTGCGGCCTCGGGGCGGAAAAGGTGCTGATCACAGGGGCCTCCGGTGGTGTCGGCTCCGCCGCCATCCAGCTTGCCAGGCGCCGGGGCGCGCATGTCACCGCGATGACCAGCCCGTCCAAGGCGGCTGAGCTGCGGTCACTGGGTGCCGCCGATATCCTGGGACGCGACGAGGCACTGCCTGAAAGTGCCTTTGATGTGGTGCTGGACCTTGTGGGCGGTCCGCGTTGGCCGGAACTCATCGGGACGCTGCGCAACGGTGGCCGCTATGTCACCTCCGGGGCGATTGCCGGCCCGATCGTGGAACTCGATCTGCGCACGCTTTACCTGAGAGACCTGTCGCTGCTGGGCAGCACCTATCAACCGGCAAAGGTGTTCACGGACCTGGTGAGCTACATCGAGGCGGGAGAGATCCGCCCGGTCGTTTCCGCGACCTATCCGCTGCGCGAGTTGCGGGCGGCGCAGGAGGCCTTTCTGGCCAAATCCTTTGTCGGCAAGATCGGGATCGAGGTCGCGCAACAGGTCTGACCGCAGAAACGGTTTGCCTCCCGTCTTCAGTCGCTGGCCGTTTGCGTATCATGCAGCGCGTGAAACATGCGGCCGCGTTCTGCATAGAGGATGCAGCCGATGGCGGCCAGGCCGTAGACAAAAAAGGCCAGACCCAGCGGCTGCGTGGTGCCGTCAAAGAGCTGCCCCATGACATAGCCCAGAAGAGCGCCGCCTAGGGTGGAGATGGTACCAAGGACGCCTGCTGCGGTCCCTGCGATGGCTCCAAGCGGTTCCAGGGCCATTGCGTTGAAGTTGGCACCCAGGAAACCGAAGCTGGTCATGATTGCGGTGGTCAGGATCAGGAACAGCCAGAAATTCTCGATGCCTAGTGCGGGCAACAACCAGACTATGAAACCAAGGCCGGTGTAAACAACCGCAGCCCCATGTGAGAGGCGGCGCATACCCATGGCTTCCACAAGTTGGGCGTTGGAGAAAGACGCAACGGCCATGGTTGTTGCGATCGCTGCAAAGACGGCCGGAAACAGCGTCCCGAGGTGAAAGACGTCGACAAAAATCTGTTGTGACATCGCAAGAAACGAGAACAGTCCGCCGAAAATGAACGCAGTGCCGACCGCATAGCCAAGGCAGGCGCGCGTGGCGAGGGCCGTTTTGTAGGCGTCGATCACTTTGGAGACGACAATCGGTTGCCGTTTGTCCTGGTCAAGGGTTTCCGGCATGCGCAGCGCCGACCAGACCAACATGGCAAGGCCGGACAACAGTAGCAATGCGAAGATCCAGGGCCAGCCGGCGACCAGCAACACCGCCTGACCGATGGCCGGTGCAACAACCGGAACAGCCATGAACACCATCATCACCAACGACATCACCCGACCCATGCGCCGGCCCGTGTAGCAATCGCGCACGACCGAGAGGACCGCGACCCGCGCAGCGGCGCAGCCGATCCCTTGGAGAACGCGGGCGATCAACAACACCGTGAGGTCGGAGGCGAAGATCGCCGCGACGCTGGCGAGACTGTACACCGCAAGGCCACCGACCAGAATGCGGCGTCGGCCAAGAGCATCCGACACTGGGCCGAAGAAAAACTGGGCGCCGCCAAAACCGACCAGATAGGACAGCAGGACCAGCTGGCGGTTGTTTTCTTCCACGATGTTGAGGGCATCGCCAATGGCCGGCAGAGCGGGCAGCATGACGTCGATGGCCATGGCGTTGAGCGCCATGATCATGGCGATGATGGTGACAAATTCTGCAAAGGGAATGCCGGGCTCGCGCAGAACTTCGCTGTTGTCGGCGGAAGCGGAGCGGCTTGCAGCAGCCGTCTTGGCTGCCGGTTCGGAAGAGGCACTGTCGTGTTTCAAGGTCGGGACCAGTTCGTACGCGCGGGCGGGTGTGGGCCCGGGAACGTTATGTAGAGTAAACCTGCGGCTCAAAGCCAAAAGACGGGTCACCTTAGGAGCTTATGTGGCTCAGGTCCAGCGCGCGGCGTCCTTGTCGTCGGTGGCCTTTGCTTCGACCCAGTTGCTGCTGCCGCCTGTCGAAAGATGCTCCTTTTTCCAGAACGGCGCGCGGGTCTTGAGGTAATCCATCAGGAAATCGGCTGCTTCGAACGCGGCCCTGCGATGAGCCGAGGCGGCAATGACCAGAACGATATTCTCGCCAGGCGGTATCTTGCCGAAGCGATGAACCACCGTCAGGCCGGTCAGGGGCCATCGATCGGCGGCCTCCCTGGCGATCCTTGTCAGCTCGGCCTCGGCCATGCCGGGGTAATGCTCCAGTTCGAGGGCTTCCAGCGTTCCGGCCTCGTCGCGGCAAAGGCCGGTGAATGTCACCAGGGCACCGACATCCTTGCGGCCCGCGGTCAATCGGGTGGCCTCGGTCGCGGCGTCGAAATCGTCTGCCTGGACGCGAACAAGCGGAACTACAGGCATGGCACTACCCACCCGTCATCGGCGGAAAGAAGGCCACTTCCCGGGCACCTTCGAGCGCCGCATCGGTTTCGACATGCTCCTGGTCGAGCGCAACCCGTATCGCGTCCTCTTCTTCAAAGGCCGCAGCATGATTTTCATCGAGCGATTTCAGATGCGTGATCAGGTCGGCAACCGTGCTGACAGACGCAGGCAGGTCGATCTCTTCTTCCTCAAGACCCACCCGTTCGCGGACCCAGGCAAAATAACGGATGTTCATGGCGCCCCTCAAGCTTTGAACGGCCGGTCACTCGGTGATCAGATGACCGATGCCGGCGCGGAAATAGTCGTATCCCGTATATAGGGTCAGCAAGGCGGCGAGCCAAAGCGAGACCAGTCCCATGTCGGTCGTATATGGAAACACCGTGTCGCCGGCCGGACCTGCGAGCAGAAAGGCGATGGCGACCAGCTGGACCGTGGTTTTCCATTTGGCCAGCTGGGTCACCGGCACGCTGACCTGGAGTTCGGCCAGAAACTCCCTGAGGCCGGAGACCAGGATTTCACGGCACAGTATGATGATCGCCGCGATCATCGACCAGCCGCCGATCGTGCCGTCGCCGGCCAGCATCAGCAGGCTGACGGAGACCAGCAACTTGTCGGCAATCGGATCAAGCATGCGGCCAAGCGCGGATTGCTGCTGCCAGGCGCGGGCCAGATAGCCGTCGAAGAAGTCGGTGATGGCCGCAACGACGAACAGGGCAAGCGCGATCCAGCGCGGCGTGGTGCCTTCGAAATAAAAACAGAAGGCAACAGCCGGGACGGCCAGAATGCGCCCGTAGGTCAGGAGATTGGGCAGGCTCAGAACAATATTGCGTTTCATGTCGGCTTTCAGATTGCGGAAGGCAGATGGGCCAGGCCTTGGCCGGTCGGACCGCCCTGCGTCAATCGAATATGCTCTCGCCCATCTGGTCAATCATCATTTTGGCCTTGCGGATCATCTCGTTTGCAGCTGCCTCCTCGTCCGGCAGCGTATCCGCCCGGATGAAGGTGTGCACCTTGGTCGTCTCGCCATCCTGCTTCTCGATACGCCCGGAGACCTGCCATTGGCCCTGGTTCTGCTGGGGTTCGGCGACAATCAGGAAACCGTCATAGTCCACGGTCTGCACCTTCGATTTACCCTTGCCGCCTTCGCCTGAGGACGAAAACAGGGATTTGAACATCTTGCCGAGCATCTAGAGCCTCAATCTGGTGTTTGTCTTCTTTTAGGCGGCACGGCGGGGGGCTTCAAGGGGGAGAGGTGCCTCTGTCGTGTCTGACAGGCGCGCAGATGATTGTGCCCGCATGGTCGCGGCCGTGAAGGGGCGATCTTCTGTAAACGCGCTTCGATCCGAAGACACATCTGGGACCGCCCCGTTCCCATAGTCTATCGCTGCCACGCACCCACGCCATCAACAAGGTCGTCAATCTGTTGCGCCGTCAGCTTGGGCTGGCCGGCGGTGCCATTTTTTCGCTCGATGAACCGGACCGCCGCATATCTGGAACCACCCCGCTCGTGGAGGTTTTTGACATGATCGAGAAAAAGCTCTTGCCAGAAGACACGCGACTTCAGTTTGAGCGCCTTGACTTCTCCGTCTTCGACCAAGCCGTAGTGCTCTTTCAAAGCGGCATTGATCGACGCCTCCGAAATTCCCATGGAGTCGGCACGTTCGACAAATTCCAGCGGCGTTTCATGGGCAAGCGGTTCAAAATCGGACATGGGCTTTCAGTCTCATTAAAAGGTTTTGAGTAAATGTCCTCCGGAAGCTCGGCGCAAGTGAAGAAAAGTTAGGGGCCGCGCAAATACTGCGCCTCTTTTATGGTGTTGAGCTTTCTTGGCTTGCCGGTCCGAAATCGTTGGGGACTGCGTTGGTCTCAAGCCTGACCTATCCCAATTCCCGTCTGCTCCAGTGAAGGCGGCACAGCGAGACATATTTGTCGTTGCCGCCGATCTCGACCTGGTTGCCTTCCTCCACAATGTTGCCGTCGGCATCCAGGCGGGCGACCATGGTGGCCTTGCGGCCGCACCAGCAGATGGTCTTGACCTCTTTCAGATTGTCGGCAAGCGCAAGCAGGGCGGCACTGCCGGGAAAGAGCTTGCCCTGGAAGTCCGTCCTGAGGCCGTAACACATGACCGGAATGCGCAGCTGGTCGGCGACATTGGCAAGTTGCCAGGCCTGTGCTTCCGTCAGAAACTGGGCTTCATCGACCAGAACAGCATCGATCTTGCCCGCGTTGCTGCGGGTTTCGATGTGGTTGAACACATCGTCCTGCGGAGAGAAGACGTCGGCATCGGCCCCCAGTCCGATCCGCGAGGCGATGCGGCCTGTGCCCGCCCTGTCGTCGAAGGAGGCGATCATCAGCAACGTGTTCATGCCGCGCTCCTGGTAATTGTAGGCGGCCTGCAGCAGCAAGGTCGACTTGCCGGCGTTCATCGTGGAATAGTTGAAATAGAGCTTGGCCATCTGGGGATCATGGGAATCGGTCACGAAGGGTTCCCGCAGTCTTCAAAAATCCGGCCGTGGCCTCAAACACTTTCAGGTTGAAGTCACAGGCAATCACTCGCCCTTAACGGGATTTTGTCTGGCCCAGTTCGACAATCAGCGGCAAGTGGTCCGAGCCGATATGCGGGCCGAGAGAGACGTTCACAAGCTGCAGGTCTTTGGAAACGGCGAACTGGTCGACCGGTGCACCGAGTATCCAGTGCAGACGATAATCGAAAAAGAAACGGGTGGTCTGCGGCCAGCCGTCCGGATAGCCGGTCTTCAGCCCGTTTCTGGTCAGGGTCTCCTGGAACCGGGCGGACCAGGGTGCGCTGTTCCAGTCGCCGATCGCCAGGATGTTGTCGCCGTTTTCCTCCTTCAACCGGTCAAGGAGCGCATCGATCGCGTCGAAATACCGGCGTTTGTTGAGCCAGCGGGCCTCGGTGCGCGGACTGTCCGGATGAATGACCACGAGATGCAAGGGGGCCTTGCCGGTGTCCAGTGTCAGCGACAGCAGTTCCCGGTCGGCGTCGTAATAGACATTGGCGCCGGGCGGCAGCTCGCCCTGGATGACCTGTTCTTCGGCCTTCAGAATGGGAAAACGGGAATAGACAACGAGGCCGCCGAGATCGCCGACCTTGAGATAGTCCGGAAAACCGTTTTGTCCGGCGCCGCCGACGGGCAGGCCCAGGCGCTCCCAGCGCCGTTCCTGAAGCCACCAGAGCACTTCCTGCAGGACGATGATGTCCGGCTTTTCCTGTTCCAGGAAACCTTGCAGCACCTTGTCGCCCAGAAACAGGTGCTCGATGTTGATGGAGATGATCTTGAGCGGCTGGTCTCCGGCAGCAAGGGGACCGGCCGGCTTGGTGTTTGCCAGGGTGCGGGCACCTGTCAACCCGGCCAGGGCAATGAAGCACGCAAGGGCCAGCGCCCAGGTCATCCGGTAGAGCCAGGCCAGCCGGTGGCGCACCAGGAACCCGATTGTGCCGCCCAGAATGCCGGCAAGGCCCGCGGCGAGGAACTGCCGCAGGAAAAAGCTCATATTGTCGGCCAGCCAAAAGTCGGGTGCAAGATAGGCTGCCAGGCCCATCAGGCAGACAGCAAGTGCACCAAGGCTGCCCAGCCAGCCGAGAAACGACAGGCCGATGTCGATCAGGGATCGCGGCTTTGAGCGGTTGAACAGCATCTTGGCCTTTCCGGCTGATGGAGCAGACAGCCGCTGTGCTTAGCACGAACTGCCGGGGCAGTGTCAGCTAATACAGGGGGAAGAGTGCGTCCCACATGGAGGACAGTGACTTTCCACGTGGCCTGGCTCACTCATGAAAGTGATCATAAACGAGCCGGGCGACCGCTTCGGAGATGCCGGGGACGGCAGCCAGATCGTCAACGCCTGCCTTGGAGACGGCCTTGGCGGTGCCGAAATGGGTGAGCAGGGCCTTCTTGCGGGTCGGCCCGATGCCGGCGATCTCGTCAAGCGGGTTCTTGACGATGTCCTTCTTGCGCCGCGCCCGATGACTGCCGATGGCAAAGCGGTGGGCCTCGTCGCGCAGGCGCTGCACGAAATAAAGCACCGGATCGCGCTCCGGCAGCATGAAAGACGATCTGCCGGGAATGAAGAACTTCTCCCGGCCCGCGTCCCGGTCCGGCCCCTTGGCAATGCCGACGAGTGGCACGTCGGTGATGCCGAGGCTTTCCAGGGTTTCGCGCGCGGCTGTCAACTGACCCTGGCCGCCATCGATCAAGACGAGGTCCGGCCAAGCCGGCATTTCGGCAGAAGCCGGCGGCTCTTCGACCGGGGCGCCTTCGCTCTCGCCTTCACCGCTCTGAGGCGGCTCGGAACGGGCATGTTCCTTCAGGAGGCGCGAAAAGCGGCGCGTGAGCACTTCGCGCATCATGCCGTAATCGTCGCCCGGTACGAGGTCTTCGGACTTGATGTTGAACTTGCGGTACTGGCCCTTGGTGAAGCCTTCCAGTCCGGCAACGATCATGCCGCCGACCGCGTTGGTGCCCATGATGTGGGAGTTGTCATAGACCTCGATGCGGCGCGGCGATGCCGCCAGATCGAAGGCTTCGGCGACCCCCTTCAACAGGCGGGCCTGGCTGGAGGTTTCCGCTAGACGTCGGCCCAGGGCTTCGCGCGCATTGGTCAGCGCGTTGTCGACCAGCTCTTTCTTTTCACCGCGTTTGGGAACGAGGACCTCGACCTTGCGGCCTGTCCGTTCGCTCAAGGCCTCTGAAAGCAGGTCCTGTTCGGCCAGCGGATGGCTTAAAAGGATCTGCTTCGGCGCGGGCTTGTCGTCATAGAACTGGGCGAGGAAGCTTTCCAGAATGTCCGTCTCTTCCAAGGATTTGTCTGCCTTGGGGAAATAGGCCCGGTTGCCCCAGTTTTGGCCGGTGCGGAAGAAGAACACCTGGACACAGGTCTGGCCGCCTTCCTGGTGAATGGCGAAGACGTCGGCCTCTTCGACCGATTGCGGGTTGATGCCCTGATGTGCCTGAATGTGGGACAGGGCCGACAGGCGGTCGCGATAAATGGCGGCCCTTTCAAACTCAAGGTCCGCGGAGGCGGCTTCCATCTGTTCCGCCAGCTGTTTCTTGATCAGTTGACTGCGGCCCGACAGGAAGGCCTTGGCTTCCGAGACCAGGCCGGCATAGTCTTCCGGCCCGATTTCACCGGTGCAGGGGCCAGCGCAGCGCTTGATCTGGTATTGCAGACAGGGGCGTGTGCGGTTCTCGTAATAGCTGTCTGAACAGGTCCGGATCAAAAAGGCCTTCTGCAGGGCATTGATGGTCCGGTCGACCGCGCCTGCAGAGGCAAAGGGGCCGAAATAGGCGCCCTTGCGCTTGCGGGCGCCTCGGTGCTTCACGATGGCAGGCGATTCATGATCGCCTGTGACCAGAATATAGGGAAAGGACTTGTCGTCGCGCAGAAGCACATTGAAGCGCGGGCGCAGGCGCTTGATCAGGTTGGCTTCCAGCAGCAGCGCTTCGGGTTCCGTTTCCGTGACGACGAATTCCATCGCCGCGGTTGCCAGGATCATGCGCATGATGCGGTTCGACTGGCCCTGGAGCCGGGTGTAGCTGGTCACCCGCTTTTTCAGGCTGCGGGCCTTGCCGACATAAAGAACCTCGCCGTTCTCGTCGAGCATCCGGTAAACGCCCGGCCCGTTGGGCAGACGCTTGACCTCGTCGGCGATGACCTCGACACCCTTGCGCGGCGTCTCGGTGCTTTCGCCGGTTTCCGGGGTCTCGTCAGGTTGGGAATCAGACATGTCCTGCATGCCAGACATTTAAGCGCCTCGGCTCGTTCAGGAAAGGGGCCTGTTCAGAAGAGCGTTGTCCGCAGGTCGCCAATTTCAGGCGGTATGGCCCAGCATGTAGACCGTCGCGATGTAAAGGGCATAGGCGGCGGTCATGGCAAAGCCGGAGATCCGGCCAAGGCAAATGCGGAAGCCTGCAAGCGCCGTCAACAGCACCGCACAGGCCAGCATCACCCAGATGTCGAGTTTCAGCACTTCCTGCGGCACATCGATCGGAACAACGACCGCCGTGATGCCGATGATGGCGAGCAGGTTAAAGATATTGGATCCGATGACATTGCCGATGGCAACGGCACCATGCTGGCGGATGGCGGCCATGACGGTGGTTGCAAGTTCGGGAAGCGATGTGCCAAGCGCGATGACGGTCAGGCCGATGACGGCTTCGCTGACGCCCCAGGCAGAGGCGATAGAGGTTGCACCTGTGATGGTGAAATGCGCGCCGAGCGGCAGGCCGACCAGACCGAGGAGAATGTAGATGATCGCGATCCAGATGCTGTCCGGCACATCCTCGACTTCGTCGAGACCGTCATCGTCCTCGTCCATCAGTGCGCCGTCGGCCACCGCAGCACCGGCCGCAGCAGCGGCGATGGCTTTTTGTTCCTTGCGATGCCGCCGCGCGACGATGGTCGATGCGCCAAGGAAGAGGCCGAGCAGCGTCAGCAGGATCAGTCCTGCGGTCAATCCGATCGGGGTGTAGAAACACAGGGCGATAAAGACGAGCGTTAC
This sequence comes from Labrenzia sp. VG12, assembly GCF_002237595.1. Classification (NCBI taxonomy): domain Bacteria; kingdom Pseudomonadati; phylum Pseudomonadota; class Alphaproteobacteria; order Hyphomicrobiales; family Stappiaceae; genus Labrenzia; species Labrenzia sp. VG12. The sequence continues at coordinate 2,698,237 of NZ_CP022529.1, read as the reverse complement.
GCCGACCATGAACAGCGCGTTCCGGGTCGCGCCGGCCTCGCCGCAGGGTGTGGCCGCAATCAGGGCCGGCATGCCCAGAACGAGCAGAACATTGGCGATGTTGGAACCGACGACATTGCCGATGGCGATGCCACCGGCCCCTTCCAGGGCGGCCTTCAGGGAAATGACCAGTTCCGGGGCGGAGGTTCCGAAGGCGACGATTGTCAGACCAATGACAAGGTTCGGAATCCCAAGGCGCTGCGCGACCCCGACAGAACCCCTGACCAGAACATCACCGGCAATGATCAGCACAACCAGTCCGCCGGCGAGGCTTATGTAGTCAAACAGCATTTATGAGTTCCGGTTTCGGTCTGGCGTGGGCGTCGTGCACGGTTTCGGGAAGGGCCCCAATTCCTGTTGGGCGCCTTATACGCAATAGATTGGTTCGGGGAAAGTCAGTGACAAGGAACTTTCTACCGCCCAAATGGCGACCCGGAATGCAAATTGCAATGGCCTTAACGCGGCATTTATGCTGCCAGATTGTTGCCAGCATTTGTCACCAAATCTCCCAAATCTCAATCCCGATCCGCCACAAACGCTCTCCATATCTCCTGACAGGGGGAGAGTGAGGACGCGGCAACCCCCGTCCGACTCACAACAGGCCTGCCTGAAAAGGGGGCCATTCAGAAAGAAATGTGGATCTGGAGTATCTGAAATGAAACGTCTTGCACTTGCTGGCATGGCAATGACCGCAGCATCGGCCGCAGCCGCGCCGGTTCTGGCCGCGGATCTGCCCCAGGCCCCGGCACCGGCTTACGAGGCGGTTCCGGCTCCGCAACAGACGATTGACTGGTCCGGGATCTATCTCGGCGGTAATCTCGGTTGGGCGTTCGGGAATTTCGACAACAAGTCTGGCAGCACGGGCCTTGGCACCAACGCCAATGGCGTCGCTGGCGGTCTTTACACCGGCTATAACTTCCAGGTGACGCCCAATGTGGTGATCGGTGCCGAAGCTGACTTCAGCCTCACGGATCTGGAAGAAACGCGCACCAATGGCGGTCTCAACGTCAAATCCAAATCGGACTGGAACTCCAACATCCGGGCGCGTGTCGGTTACAGCTTCGACCGCTACCTGGTCTACGGTGCGGGCGGTCTGGCGCTGGCCGACCTGGAAGTGTCCGCAGCCGGTGACAAGGACAGCAAGACTGCTCTCGGCTGGACCGTGGGTGCCGGTGGCGAAGCGGCCATCACCAACAACATCAGCGCCCGTCTGGAGTATGTCTACCAGGACTTCGGCAGCCAGGATTTCAACCTGAACGGAACCGGCGTCAGCTCGGATTTCAACAATTCCCAGGTTCGACTCGGTCTCGGCTACAAGTTCTGATCATTCAGGCCTCACAAAGAGCGGGCCCGGTACCTTCAGGTGCCGGGCTCGTTTTGTTACAAGTGGTTACAAGGTTTTCAGAATTTCGCCCCACAAGCATGGTATTTTAACGATGCTGTACTACCTGCAGCATTTGGGACCGTGTGCTGAAGCGGGCCTTGAAGCGGTTCTGTGGGAGAGTTGAATGCGGTTCCTGATGCGCGGACTGGTAGGTCTGGCATTGATGGCAGTGATGATCGGGTTTGCCGGGTTTGGCGGCTACCGGCTTTATGAAGCCATGACGGCTGAGGAGCAGGTGCGCCAGCGTCCCGCCCGGGAGCGCAGCTATTCGGTCAATTTCGCCGAACTGGTTCCGCAAACCGTCGCGCCCGTTACCACAGCCTATGGCACGATTGAAAGCTGGCGGACGCTGGAACTCCGGGCAAGCTCCGAGGGCCGGCTGGTTGATGTGGCCAGCAAATTCAGAGACGGTGCTGCGGTCGCGGAAGGCGAACTTCTCCTGCGCATCGATCCGGCAAATGCGGAATTCCAGGTTCTGGATGCGGAGGCAGCTCTTGCCGATGCGGAGGCTCAGAAGGCCGAGGCGGAAGAAGCTATTGTCGGGGCCGAGCAGGAACTGGAAGCGGCCCGCCGTCAGCTGGAGCTGCGCCGGCAGGCGCTGGAGCGTCAGCGGCAACTGAAGGACAAGGGCTATTCGACCGCCGTCCAGGTGGAGACTGAAGAGCTCGGCGTGGCCTCACTGGAACAATCTCTCAGCAACCGCCTGCAAGCGGTGATCACGGCCCGCAAGCGCATCGAGCGCATGGACCTGACGGTAAAGCGGGCCGCGCTGGCTCTGGAAGACGCACGGCGTGTGCTCGACGAGACGACACTCACCGCCCCTTTCAACGGATATCTTTCCGACGTCAATGCGACACTCGGCCGACGGGTCAGCCCGTCGGAAACGCTGGCGCATCTGATTGACCCGGCTGCGCTGGAGGTCAGGTTCTCACTGTCGACGGCCGAGTTTTCCCGCCTGCTCGACGATCGTGGCAAGTTGATCAAGGTGCCGGTCAGCGTCACCTTGCAGCTCGGGGGACGATCGATCACCGTACCCGGCAATATCGATCGGTCCGCGGCAGTCGTGTCGGAAGGCGAGGCTGGCCGCACATTGTTTGCAACGCTTGATATCGAGCCTGGCACGGTTCTGCGTCCCGGCGATTTTGTCCTGGTTGCCGTCGAAGAACCCGAGCTCCTGAACGTGGCGCTTGTCCCGGCCGCCGCTGTGACGGAGGACGGCCGATTGCTGATTGTCGGCGAAGATGACCGGATCGGCGAAATCCGGGCCAGCGTATTGCGCAGGATGGGCAATGAAGTCGTTTTGGGGGACGTGCCGTTTGGCAGGGATTATGTCCGCGAACGTCTGCCCCAGCTTGGCACCGGCCTGAAAGTGACGCCGCGCCGTGCTGGTGAGCCGACATCACCGAAACAGGTTCCGCAAGCTGACCGGCAAGGGTCGTCCGGTGATCTGGTTGCGCTCGATCCCGAGCGCCGCGCGGCCCTGATCGCGCAACTGAACAGTTCCAACATGCCGGAAAACCGGAAAGCTAGGTTGCTGGCGCTTCTGAATGAACCGATGGTGCCCAAGGACCTGATTGAACGGCTCGAACAACGGGGCGGCCGCCGCGGCTGACACGGGCACGGCGCCCGCGCTGACTGGAGTATCCCGACATGCGTTCACCTGGCGGATCGCAATTCGCATCGCTGCTGGACTACATGGTCCGACACCGCACGGCCGCCAATCTGTTGCTGGCGCTCATGCTGCTCAGCGGGATTGCCGCCGGTACGCAGATCCGGACCCAGTTCTTTCCGGACTTCGTGCGGGAAGAGGTGGATGTCGAAATCAACTGGCCCGGTGCCGGGCCGGAAGATCTCGACCGGTCCGTTGTCGAGATTCTCGGACCTCAGTTGCTTGCGATCAATGGTGTCGATGAAGCGACATCGGTTTCCCGCGAAGGTCGGGCCAGCATAGAAATCGAGTTTGAAGACGGCTGGGACATGGGGCAGGCCACCGACGAGGTGAAGGCCGCCGTCGATCAGGCGAGATCCAGTCTTCCGGACGGAATCGACGAACCGGTTGTCACCCGCAGCGTCTATCGGGACCGGGTGACCGATGTGGTCATTTATGGCCCGGTGGATATCGATCAGCTGGCGCGGTTCGCCGAGGATCTGCAGACCGTTTTCTTCCGCCAGGGCGTGACCCGGGTGTCGATCCAGGGCTTGGCGAACCCGATCATTCGCGTCAATGTCGGTGAGCAGATGCTGGTGCGGCACGGACTGACGCTTGCCGAGATTGCAGACACGGTGTCTGCGGAAATGGAAACGACGCCGGCCGGTGATGTCAGCGGCAGTGGCGCACGCCTGCGCACGGGACAAACGCGCCGGTCCGAACAGGAACTCGGCGAGATCGTGATCAAGGCGCCGTCGCAAGGGGAAAAGCTCCACCTGCGGTCTGTTGCTGATATTGTCACCGAAGGGGTGGAAAGCGGGCGCGCCTATTATCACAGGGGCATGCCGGCGGTTGTTCTCAGGGTCGACCGCAGCGCCCAGGGCGACACGATCTCCATCCAGCGGGATGTCGAACGCATCACGGCGGAGTTTCAGAAAACATTGCCGGAAGGGGTGGTTGTGCAGCTGACGCGCACGCGCTCCCAGAACATCATCGACAGGCTGAATATCCTGATCGAAAACGGTGCATTCGGTCTTGGACTTGTGCTGGCATTCCTGTTCCTGTTCCTGTCATCGCGCACGGCGTTCTGGGTGGCCGCAGGCATCCCGGTGGCGATGGCGGCGACCATCGGACTGATGTACGCTTTCGGCCTGACCCTCAACATGGTCTCGGTCTTCGCGCTGATCATCTGCCTTGGCATTGTGGTGGATGACGCCATCGTGGTGGGGGAACATGCCGATTTCCTGCACCGGCGCGGCTATCCGCCGGCCGAAGCGGCGAGCCTTGCCGCACGGCGCATGACGGCGCCGGTCTTCAGCGCGTCGATCACCACGCTGATCGCCTTTGTCGGGTTGATCGCCATTGGCGGACGCTTCGGCAGCCTGATCGCCGACATTCCCTTCACCGTTGCCGTGGTGCTGATCGCCAGCCTGGTGGAGTCCTTCCTGATCCTGCCTGCGCACATGAACCATGCTCTTTCGGCGAGCAAGAAACAGCGCTGGTACGATTATCCCAATAGGGCTTTCAACAGAGGATTTGTCTGGTTCCGGGACAAGCCTTTCCGGACCTTCGTCACCTGGCTGATGTCCGTCCGGTATCCGGCGCTGGGTTTTGCCGTGATGGTCCTCCTGCTGTCGGTGTCGCTGTTTTTCGATGGCAGCGTGCGCTGGCGTTTCTTCAACGCACCCGAAAGGTCGGTCGTTTCCGCCAGCATCGCCATGATGCCGGGGGCGGATCGGGATGACACGAGGGCCATGATCACCGAACTGGAGCGGGCACTCGATACGGTCAATCAACGCTACGCGGATGAATATGGCGCGGAGCCTGTCCTCTTCGTGCTGTCGACCATCGGGGGGACGGCCGGGCGCGGACTGTCTGGCGCAGACTCCAAGGATGTCGACCAGCTGGGCGGGATTTCAATCGAGCTGCTCGATCCGGATCTCAGGCCCTATTCCGCGTTCCAGTTCATCGGCGACTGGCGCAAGGAGATCCAGCGTCCGCCAATGCTGGAAACACTTGCGCTGCGCGGCGAGCGCTCCGGCCCCGGCGGGGACGCGATTGACGTGCGTCTCTACGGATCTTCCACGGAGAACCTGAAAGCCGCCGCGGAGTATCTCAAGCAGGCCCTGGCCCCCATGAGCGGGGTCAGCGCTCTGGAAGACACGCTCGCCTATGACAAACCCGAACTGAGCCTGACGCTGACGGCGCGGGGCGAGGCGCTTGGTTTCACCACGGACGATGTGGCCCGGATCCTGCGCAACCGGCTGGAAGGCGTCGAGGTTGCGGAGTTTCCGGTCGGCCGACGCACGGCGAAGGTCAAGGTCCTGATGCCGGACGAGGAAACGGATGCGGCGTTTCTCTATACGACCAGGGTCCGGACCAATGACGGCAATTACGTCGCCTTGAGCGAGATCGTCAATGTCGACAGCAGCTACGGTTTTGCCTCCGTTCGTCGGAGCGACGGCCTCCGGACGCTGCAGGTGACCGGCGATATCTCCGAGGATGATCCGGAAGCGGCCGCCCGGGTCACCGCGTTTCTGGAAAACGAATTGCTGCCACAGCTCGCTGCGGAGTTTGACGTTGAAAGCGAAATGGCCGGTCTGGCCGAGCAGGAAAAATCGTTCCTGTCAGACGCGATGATCGGCTTCGCGCTCTGCCTTGCCGGGATCTATCTCACGCTTTGCTGGATCTTCGAAAGCTGGACCCGGCCGCTGATGATCATGATCATCATTCCATTCGGTTCGATCGGCATGCTTTGGGGGCATTATATCCACGGGGTACCGCTGTCGATGTTCTCGGTGGTCGGCTTCATCGGCATGGCGGGCATCATCATCAACGACAGCATCGTGCTGGTGACCACGATTGACGAATACGCCAAGAACCATCCGTTCCGGCAGGCTCTGGTCAATGGTGTCTGCGACAGGCTTCGTGCCGTCGTCCTGACAACGGCCACGACCGTGTTTGGCCTGGCGCCCCTCCTGTTCGAGACCAGCCGGCAGGCACAATTCCTGAAACCGACCGTGATCACGCTGTCCTACGGTCTGGGCGTCGGTCTGTTTCTGGTGATCCTGCTGGTTCCCGCGCTTTTGGCGGCCCAGCGGGACTTCGGCCAGTCGGTTGCGAGCGGCCGGCGGCTCTTGAAGGCGCGTAGCCGCAAGCCGCTTGTCGGGCGTGGGGGCTGATCCTAGGAACTTCTTGAAGCCGCCAGGCCGATCCCGCTGGCCACGAAGAGACCGCCGGTGGTCTTGTAGACCCTTGTCATGACGGCCCTGGACAGTTTGAGCCCGCGAACCCATGCGCCGAGGCAGCCGTAAAAGAGGGCGACGGAAAACGCGCTGAGCCCAACGAGCAGGACCATGCCGGTCAGTTGTTCCAGGCTGTTGCCTTCGACCGACAGAAACTGCGGAAACAGGGCGGTAAAGAAGGCAATCGCTTTTGGATTGCTCATCGCCACGGTGAAACCGGCGGTGAACAGCTTGTGAGACGGCTCCCGTGTTCTCTCCTGTCCGGAGGACAGCGATACCTGACGGGCCGCACTGCGCCACAGCTGAATGCCGACATAGATCAGATAGACGGCGCCGGCGTATTTGATGGCAAGAAACAGCGTTGCGGAGCTGGTGATGACGAGGCCCAGCCCGGCCGACGCCAGGACTGCCTGCATGACCGAAGCGGTGGTGTTGCCGAAAGCGGTCAGGACCGCACGGCTCCACCCATAAGCGGCACCGTGGGCGAAGGCGATGAAAGTGCTGGGGCCAGGGATCAGCGACACGCCAAGGACCGTGGCCAGGAAGATGAGCCAGTGAGGGGCGTCCATGATCCAAAATCCTGTGATGTTCTAAATGCGTTTGCGTCCAAATCGTCTGGAGAATTCAGCGCGCGAAAAAGGCTGTGCTCCGGTTCTGTCTCCGCCCACTTCTGGGAGCGGAGACAGAGCCATGGATTTCCAGAGACTACTGCAGCAGGGCAGGGTCGTTGTCGGGCACCGGAGCCGGGGGAACCTTCGTTGCGGCAAATGCCGGCACAACGGCCTCGAAAGCCTCGAGCCAGGCGGCCAGTTTCGGATGCCCGTCTCGCCAGTTGTCGTTGCCGAAACGAATATCCAGATAGCCAAGCATGCAGGCCAATGTCAGCGTGCCCGCATCAATGTCGTCTGCCGAGGAAGGCGTGCTCGGCACATTTTCCTCGAAATAGGCAAGGCCGCGCGCCATCTTGGCACCCTGATAGGCGTCCCAGGCCGGATCCCGGTATTTGGGTTCCTTGAAGCGCTTTTCATAGACCCGCAGAATGGCCGCTTCCATGATGCCGTCGGCAAGGGTCTGGTTGCGCAACACCGCAAAGCGGGCTTCGCCAGCCGGAAACAGTTTGCCGCCACCAGCCAGAAAGTCGAGATATTCCAGAATGACGGCGCTGTCGTAAAGAACGTCGCCGTTTTCCAGGATCAGGGCCGGGATCTTCCCAAGCGGGTTCTGGCTCCGCAGGCTGTCGGAGGGATCCGCGGTGTTGGCGTCTTCGATCTCGATCCGGTCTTTCAGTCCGAGGATCGCCATGGCGAGCTTGATCTTGCGGCCAAACGGCGAAGGGGGGGACGAACGCAGTTTCATCATGATGCGGCTCCAAACAAAGAAACGGTCGAGGTGCCGCGATCGCGGCGGAAGATCAGCGGGTGCGCGGCGGCGGGACGAAGAGACTGCCGGCCCGGCAGCTCTTGCGGTCGACTTCCTGGCAGGCGCGGAACTCAAGGTCCCTGGACAGGCAGATCCGGACTTCCTCAAGCTCTCCCTGGTCGCAGGTGACGGCCATGGCGTCCTCCGTCAGACCGGGATTTGCGAGCCGGAAGGCCTTCTCAACCGTTGCAGGAGCAGCCTTGCCTCGCTTGGTCAGTGTGCGGAACGCGCCGGGAATGGTAATTTTTTCAAAGGCTTCGCGTGTCAGGTCAAAATAGGCTTCCGGCGATAGCCCGGAGCAGGTGCCGTGTTTGCGCCACTCATGAAAGACCAGGTTATGGCTCGGCATGATGTCCTCCATCGAAACGGCGATATCCCGGTCGATGCGCGTTGGCGCGCCCGGGCAGCTCTCCGGATAGCCGCGCTCATATTGCGGCCAGAGACCGTGCACGATGAAGCGGAAGGGGGTGGCGACATCGCATTGATGCCGGCTGGCGCTTGCGCCTTCCTGTTTGCAATAGGTCGGCGACCAGGACAGGGCGAGAACGTAGAAGTCGAACTCGCCGGCCGTGTCGGCGCGTGCCTGTTGCAGGAAGCAAAAAATTGTCAGGAGGGCACAAAGCACCCGGAGACGGGCTGCCGGCATCATCCGCTGATCCTTCCAAGATGCGATCAGTGCGGGCGCACCGTGCTGCAACGGGCACCATAGACCCGCCATTTGTCACGCGGGCTGAGACAGGCTTCCACATTCCAGCCCACGCCGACAAATCCGGCATGCTCTTCAACCATGTAGTGGACAGACTGGAAAGATCCGTCCGACAGGCTGGCCTTGCCGCTGCAATAGCGGCGCGCCACCGGGCTGACACCGTGGTCGCGATAGGCAACCTCGCGGATTTCGTCGACACTCGTGATCCGGACGCCACCATAATAGTCGGCATAGGCCCTTGCGACCGAATTGCGTACCGCACCGGTCACGGAACCCGCCGTGCAGTCCGGGAGGCGTTTTTCGCCGGAGAAGGAGAAATAAACCCGGTTCTCGTCGGCAGCGGCCGGCGCAGCGAGGCTACCGACGATGAGCAGGGCCGACAAGGTCAAAGAGGCAAAACGGGCAATACGCACGGCAGGAACTCCGGAAGGCAAACAGTGTGTGAGACGATGGGGGAGGCTGCTCTGAAGGTCAAGGTTCGATCCCCTGAAAAAGCGCCCTTGCGCCGATTATTCGCCAATCAGTTGTGTCACGTCCCAGCCGCCTCCGGGCCCCTGATGCAGTGTTTCGGCGAGCCAGGGAAGAACCTGTCTCATCTCGTCCGCCAGAGTATAGGGTGGATTGATCAGGGTGATGGCGGAGCCGAGCATGCGCGTATCAGGTCCACTTTTGCCAACGCTCAAGCTAAGGGCCAGAACGTCTTTCACGCCTGCTTCGGCGAAGTCCTCATGCATGCGGCGGATCGCCCTGGCGTCTTTCAGCGGATACCAGAGGGCATAGGTGCCACCGGACCATTTCTTCCAGGCCTTGAGGACGGCGTCTGTCATTCTGGTGAATTCGTCGGTCACCTCAAAGGCCGGATCGATCAGGACAAAGCCGCGTTTCTCCTTCGGCGGCAGGAAACTGCCCATGGCCAGCCAGCCATCGAGATGAATGGTCTTGACCTGGTGGTCTCCCGCGAAGCGCCCGGACAGGGTCTGGAAGTCCTGCGGGTGAAGTTCGGTCAGGGTCAGGCGATCGGTCTTGCGCAGCAGCTGGCGGGCAACCTGCGGAGATCCGGGGTAACGTTCGAGCCGGTCGCCGGGATTGAGGTCCCGGACGACGCCAAGCCATGGTGCCAGGAGCTCGGCGACCGAAGCGGGCATGTCAGCCTCAAGCACCCTGGCGATGCCCTGCTGCCATTCGCCTGTCTTCTGAGTTTCAACGGCAGTCAGGTCATAAAGGCCGATCCCGGCATGTGTGTCGAGGATTCGGAACGGCTTGTCCTTGCGCTGGAAATAAACGATCAGTCGCGCCAGGACGATGTGTTTGAGCACATCGCCGATATTGCCGGCATGATAGGCGTGCCGGTAGTTCATGAGCCGTTGCCGGCTTTCGGCTCTGCAGGACGCTGCAGATAGATAACCGCCTTGTCACCATGGTCTGCCTTGCCGATTTCCTCAAAGCCGAGCCGGCCATGAAAGCGCAGTGACCCGGGGTTGGGCGGACGTTCGTTGACTTCGCACAGGAAACTGCGGCCGGTGCCCGCATAATGCTTGAACAGGGCGGCATAGAGCGCATCGCCGATCTTGCGGCCACGCATGGTTTCACCGACACAGATACGGTCGGTATAGGCGAAATTGGTGACGCGCGCGCTCAGCCAGGCGTAATTCGGGCTGCCATAGTCCGCACCGTCTCCGAGGCACAGCAGAAAACCCGCCGGTTCACCATCCACTTCCGCGACGAGACAGATCAGCGCCTGATTGATCAGGTCGAGAAGCTCTTCTGCCGTCACCTCGCTGACCGCGGGCACGGCCGCATTGTTCATTGTCAGAAGCGTGCTGAGATCGCCGGGTAGAAACGGGCGAACGGTTGCCTGGGAAGTGATGTCTGACGCCATGAGGACCACCTGAAAGGGAAGGGATCTGCCTTATAGGCGGCGGGGCGGGGCTTGAAAAGGAGGTGCGTTGGCGGATTGGCATAAAAACAGGGCGCAACATTTGCTGCGCCCTGATGGATTGGGTCGGTTTATTCATCCAAGCGTCAAGGCGCTCGGCGCATCACTCCTCGGAAGGAGCCTCGCCTTCGCCAGCCGGTTCGCTGCCGTCTTCTTCGAGGACCTGAAGGTTGACAGCTTTCGGTCCTTTGCCGCGACGGTCCGGCTCCGTTTCAAAGGAAATCCGCATGCCGCTGTCCAGGGAAGACAGACCGGAACGCTCGACCGCAGAGATGTGCACGAACACGTCCGCATCGCCCTCATCAGGGGTGATGAAGCCAAAGCCCTTGTCGGATTTGAAGAACTTTACGGTGCCGGATTGACGCGGGCCGCGCTCCATGGGTGGGCCGTCCCGACGCGGGCGCTGCTGGCCATAACCGCCGCCACCGCCGCCATCACGCTGGCCGTAGCCACCACGACCGCCGCCACCGTAGCCGCCGCCGCCTTCGCGCTGGCCATAGCCGCCACCGCCGCCACCGTCACGCTGGCCGTAACCACCGCGGCCGCCACCGCCGTAACCACCGCCACCATCTCGGTCGCCACCATACCCGCCACGGCCGCCGCCATATCCGCCGCCGCCGTCACGGTCGCCGCCATAACCGCCACGACCGCCGCCGCCATCACGACCGCCGCCATAACCGCCACGGCCGCCGCCGTCTCTGTCGTCGCGGCCGTAGCCGCCACCAAAATCATTGCTGCGTCCGCCTCGGTAGCCCCCGTCACGGCCACCGCCATAATCACCACCGAAATTGTTGCCGCCAAAATCACTGCCGAAGTCTTGCGGACCGCCAAACTCGCGCTTGCCGCCGCGCCGACCACGCGACCTCCGGTCCGAATCGCCATCGTGCATTACCAAATCACCTTAATCTCCGTGCCAATCCGGCACATATCGACCAACCTCACCCGCCTTCACAGTCGAGTCACTTCACTCAGACGCACCCTGTACGTCCTATCAACACTTGAAGAGCGGGTTGAAACAAACTCGCCACATCCCACTCCAGCCGCTGCGTTAGCATCATAAGGTCGGGAAATGCGAAATCGCAAGAAAATCCTTGGGCAAAGCTCTAATTGGAGGCTTTTTTGAGGGGCCAGCTGCTTGACCAATTGGACAAGTCCGGCTCGGTTCCGTCGCAGGTCGTTCTGGCGGCTTCCTCCAGCAGGACCAGTCCGGTGCCGTTCCAGACCCACCGGTTCCAGAGGCCGCATTCGCCGACACCGGAGCCCTTGAAGTAGCTGACCAGCTGCTGATCAGCGGGAATCCATTTGGCGTTGTAGATCAGATCTGTTGCAATCGGGCCTTTTTCCGACATGCGGGCAACATGGACCTGACGGGCAGCGCCATCCTTGCCGGAAAGTACTGCGACATAGGGACTGTTATAGGCGGTTGGCGCGCCACAGGGGATGATGTAGAGCGATGCCCCGTCGGCAAAAGGCACCCGGACAGCGTTCAATCCGGCAAAGATGGTCGGGTCGATTTCCGAACACAGCCGGTTGGCGGACCAGACTGCCGCGACTTCCGGCGGCAGCTGGTCGGCGCTCATCAGCGAGACCGCATGCGGCGCGTCCTTGGCGGGGTCGGTGCCTGGCGCGACGATCGCCGAAACGGTTCCGGTCCTGTCCTGGCGGTTGTCGAGCCACAGCAGGCTGGATTTCAGGCCATGCAGGGGCACGGGAACGGTGACCGGATCCGAGCCGTTGACAGCCGGCAGAATGATCGTCAGTTCCTTGCCGGACCGCATGGCTTCCAGAAGGGTCAGCGTTGCCGGCCCGGTCGGGTACCAGAAACCTTCGCCACCAAGCGGGCGAAAACCTGCGGGAGGCTTGACGGCGGGCTGCATCTCCCGGAGCTGTTCGATCGGAAGGGATTCAATCGCCGTGCCGTCCACTGCAAACTGAAGCGTGCCCTCCTTCGGGAGTTCGCTGTTGGTGGTCAGCCGGACCAGCGGCTGTGCTTCCGCCTGCCAGTCCCGGACAATGCGCAGATCGACCCAGACCGACTGGCTGCGGGTGTAGGAAGAGGCAAAGCAGACGCCTGTGTTGCCGCAATCCACCGTCCAGCTTTCAAAGCTGGGCACCGTGCGGCCGGGTTGCGCCAGCGAAGCTGAGGCTGCCAGAAGCGCCGTTGTCGCGGAGATCAGCAATGTCAACAATCTTGGCGTCATTAGGTCCGGTTACCCGATTTATTAGGACATCTTCTCACAGGCCCATTCATCTTGTACGAAATGCGCGCGGCAAGGTGAAGCCGATAGTGCACAGAAACACGGCACCGGACAGCGTTGTCCCGTATTTGTTACAAGGGGTCAGCACTGATCGAGGTGCGGCGATAAGGAGGCAATCATGCCGCAGGAAGGCAAAACATCGGACCATGACGGCACGCAGGAGACCAGAGAAGACGGCATGCCGCCGATCCAGGTGATGGTCATCGTGGTCTCGGCGTTTCAGCAGAACTGCTCGCTGATCTGGGATCCGGCCACTTTGCGCGGGGCTGTCGTCGATCCGGGCGGCGACATCGACCGGATCCAGGCCGCGATCCAGAAACAGGGTGTCACGGTCGAAAAGATCGTTCTGACGCATGGGCATATCGACCATGTCGGAGGCGCTGCGGATCTCGCCAAGGCTCTTGGTGTTCCGGTTGAAGGCCCGCATGAAGCCGACAAGCCGCTGATCGACCGGGTGGCCGAACAGGCTGCACAATTTGGTGTCGACGACGTCAAGCCGGTGACGCCGGATCGCTGGATGGTGGAGGGCGACACGGTCGAGATCGCCGGCCGGAACTTCGACGTGCTGCATTGTCCAGGCCACTCGCCGGGGCATCTGGTCTTCGTCGACAAGGAGCTTCGTTTTGCGATTTCGGGAGACGTTCTGTTTGCCGGGTCAATCGGACGAACGGATCTTCCGGGCGGCGACCATGCCACTTTGATCAAGTCCATTCAGGAAAAGCTGTTGCCACTCGGCGATGATGTCGCGTTCCTGCCGGGTCACGGTCAGGCCTCCACGATCGGCCACGAACGCGAGCACAACCCGTTCCTGCAGTGATTGATGTGGCGGTTCCGGGCGCTAGAACAGCGCCCGCAGATCGTCGATCCGGTCATTGACCAGCCAGCCGTAGTAGTTTTCCCGTGGCCAGGACTGGCCGCTGCGCCGGAACTTGGCGGCGCGGCTCCAGGGGTCGCCGAGATTGTAGAGCGTCGCGGTCAGGCCCGGGTTTTCGGAAATGTCGACCTTGCCGACCGATTTGTAGGCGGCGATCGCATCCTGAATGATCGCCGCCATGTAATGCAGCGATATGTTCGGATCCATGGTGGCCTTGTAGACCTCCTTGGGATCGGAAGCTTTCAGCTTGCGATAGCTGCTCTGGCGAGAAACCCGGTCCGTCATTTTGAGGACCGTCAGCGGGCTCAGCTGCCCCAGGCCAAAACTCTGCCCGGAAAACAGCGGCTGAAAGAAGGCTTCGTTGAAGTTCTTCTTGGGATAACGCACGCCGTCGACGCGGCGGCCACGGAATTTGCTGTTCCAGACGTTCTCATAGCAGGACCAGCGCCGGTCGCTGCTCTTTTGGATATGTTCCTTGCGACAGCGATCGAATTGCGGCCGCTCGACGAAAGCGTCGACATGTTCGCCGTTCAGTTCAAAATCGAAGCGGATACCGGCGTAGGACAAAGCCTTCACATAATAGGATTGGGCGCTGTCCAGCGTGTCGTAATTGTAGGTGTGTTCGCCCACGATCGCGCCGACGATGTGGATCGGGTCGATGCCGTATTTCGATGCCACCCGCTTGATCGATCCCATCAGACGGCGATCTCGTTTCAGGACCGCGAGCACCTTGTCGAACTTGGCGTCATAAGACGATTTGGAAGCGGATGTGCGCCTGGAAGAGGCAAAGGGTATCTTGGGCTGTGACCGGTAGCGGTTGCCTTCGGGAACCGTTCGGACGGATTGCGCTTCAGCCTGTGTCGCGGTCGCCAGCGGGAATGTTACGGGGCTCGAGACCACCGCAAATGCCAGACCGGCCGCCAGCAATCGGGCGGTATGTTTAAACCGATGGGTTTTCCTGCACATCATGACCGTCTTGCGCCTGGCCTTGTTCTTTAAATGGCGCTGGACACATGTCTGCGCGCCCGCGAGCCACATCCATTGCACATAGCTCGTCATTTGCGACTGTAAATAACGCATCTTTCAAAAAGCCCCCAGAAAAAACCATTCGTGCACCAAAGATGCAACTGGTTCCTTTTCCTAGGACGGCGCCATCAACAAAGAAGTGATGCCTGTCACAGCCCTCAGCAATTGGTGAAAATCAGGAGGAAGTGAAGCTTTTCGCTGGGCCCATCCGCAGGCGAACGGCCTTCGGCACACCCAGAAAATCATAAAAGGCCTTGTGCTCGCGCAGGCCGCACAACTCGCGCTGGATGGTCACGTGCCAAAGTGCTTCTCCGGCTTCGGCCAGCAGGGGCAACAGGTCTTCTTCTGTTGTTTCCTGCGCAGAGCCGGACACCTCCAGGCGTTGCAGCGCCTGTTCCAGTTTCTTGTTCAGCCTGGAGAGGGTTGCGGCCTTTTCGTTGAATATTTCCTGCTCGAGCGCAGCGGCCAGCGGATCCTTGTCGGCGGGTTTGGTGAGTTGCGGAGGACGGACGGCCATGGAAGCACCAGACGGTTTCGACGATGGTTCAGGCTCACACGGGCGAACGGTTCCGGGCAAGGTCTTTTTCGACCACGATGAGACCGATCAGGGCGCTGAGTTTTAATATGCAGGGAATGCCGGCATAGGTGAGGCTGAGCACGAAGTTCAGCTCCAGGGTCATGGGCGCGTTGGGCTGATACCCGAACAGGCCAAGCAGGGGAAGAGCCAGGCCGGTTGCCAGGGCCAGCGCCGATTTCGACAGGAATGCCATGATCGAGAACAGGCGGGAGGCGTCTGCCTGCCGCCCGTCGGCATCGATGTGATCGGCGAGGATCGCAGGCGGCAGAGCCAGATCCGCGCCGAGCGCAAGGCCGGAAAAAGCGCAGACAGCCGCATAGGCAGCGATGTCTCCCTGTTGGAGCAAAACCGCCCAGCAAAAGGTCAGGACAGCAGCGCCAAGAGACATCTGCCAGGTTCGTATCTTGCCGAACTTTCTTGCAAGGCGTGTCCAGAGCGGCATCGATAAGGCGCCCGACAGGAAATAAATCAACAAGAACAGTCCTGTATAGGCTTCAGCGCCGAGACGGTCGCGAATGAAAAACAGCACAAGTACGGCCGGGATGGCGCTTGCAAACGTGTTCAGCGCCGTGAGCGCGAAGAAGGTTCCGCGCCAGCGGTCTCGCATCAGTCTCCACCACCCGACACCCTGTTGCGTCGTCTCCGGCACTGTCAGGGGGCTTTGTGCATCCAGCGCACGAGCAGCCAGTAGGCAAGCGCCAGAAGCGGCAGGTAGGAGATTGCCAGCCAGTGAAAAGCGTCCTGGGGACCTGACAGGTGCATGAGGACTGGCGGTGCGACGGCTGCCACCAGAAGTCCGACCAGCCCGAAAGCCTCGCGGCTGGCGGTCACGCCGGTCCGGTCTGCAGACCGTGTTCGCCACAATCCGCCAAGCGCCTGAAAATTGATGGAAACAACAGAGAACCCCGTCGTGCAGATCAAGACAGAAGCGGCAAACCAGACGAGCGTCAGGGAGGAAACGGGATGAAACAGCATCCAGAAGCCGACACCGAGAAGAACGGCTCCCAGGGCGAGGATAGTGGCTCTGGAGCTGTGAAAGTGGTCGCTAAGGCTGCCAATAATCGGATCCTGCACGGCATCGACAAGGCGCAGCACCAGAAGCACTGTCCCGAGCAGCGTAACGGATTGCTCCATGGTGACGGCATAGAAGTCCGGCGCGTGGAGGTAGATCGGAAGACCTGCAAAAGCCAGGGGGAAGGCCATCGCGCCATAAGCAAAAAGGTCTGGCCAGCGAAGGTGTGCAGGCCCGTTGTCGTCTTCGGGCTTCTCTTGGAATGCCCGGTTGTCATTTGCTTGCTGCGGGGCCTCGGCCCCGCCAAACGCTTTTGTCACGAACCGGCCCCGACGAGACGCGCGCGCAGCTGCGGATTTCGGGTGTTGTTGCCGAGCCAGATCGCAAAGAATTTCCTGGTGAAGGCCGGATCACTGATAGTGCCGAGCTTCCTGTTGCCGATGTAAAACACAGTGCTTCCGCCGGAGGTTCGCACACCGGTGATCGACTGGCCCTTGGAGACGTTTGGAAAGATCGCCTGCATCTGCTTTTCCCAGGAGGCGAGCTGGCCTTTGGAAACGCCGCCCTGGCGGCGCATCTCCTTGACGGAGCTCTCGGCAATTGCGTCGCCCTTGAAGTTGCGAAGGTAAGTCAGCTTCAGGGCAAACGGGGACGACGCGCTGTATGTGCCGCGCGGTGCATAGAGCTCTGCATCGAAAACCTTGAACCCGAGATAGGTCATGCGCCCCTTGCCGACCAGTTGGGCCGACGGCACGGAGCGGGCGGCAGCGCCAAGGTCGGCAAGGGCTGAAGACGTTGGCAGGGATAGTGTCAGAAACAGACCGAGCAGCAGAGCGCCTATCGTCTTGCCGCGGCGGGGCATCGTATTCGGGGTCAAGATCATGACGACCTCCTCGTGTCGCGTTCAGTTCGGACTGTGATCGATACGCGGGTCGTCAGCAATTGGATTGGCCCACGCAGAATTTCGCTGTGCGATCGAAGTGGGTTGATTTCCGTAGGTGCTGTGAAAGGTGGCGTTATGTCAGGTGCCGAACTCGGAGAACTGCATAGGCACAATTTGCGATTGTTCGCGTATTGGTTTAGGTCAGTCGAAGATACATCTACTGAAAAGCCAAAAGATGTTTAGAGAAAAGTCATCGTGATTCAGGCAAATCGCAGCCTGATTAAGACATTTTTTGGACAGTCCCCGTATTAGTGAAACAAACCTTATTGGGGGACATTATGAAGTTCTGGCAATCTGTGAAATTCACCACCACGGTGCCAATTGTCGCTGTCGTTGCAGTCGCGTTTGTCGCTTTTGCCTATATTACCTCGACCCAGCGCGTGTCGGCGGTGCAGGATGCATTCGAACAACAGATCAGCATGAGCGCAAACCTGACCAACCAGGCGCTTGGCAATGCGATCTGGGACTTCGATCAGGATCTGGCCAACAGCCTGCTGGCTCCTCTGCTCGACAACAAGAATTTCGACTGGGCCGTCGTCCAGGAGGCGAACGGCGATATCTTCGCGTCGCTGATGCGCCAGGAAGGCGGTGAAGCGGAAGCGCTCGTCAGCCTGATCCCCGAAACAATGCGCGGCGAAAATGCCAGCCAGACAACGGCTTTCTTCAGTGATGCCAGCTACGAGATCGGCATCAAGCCGATCACCCGCAGCGATGGCGACAAGGTCGACACGCTTGGTTACATCTATGTCGGTTTCGACCTTGCCGGAATTGAAGCCGCACGCAGCGAAGCCCTGATGACCGCGTTGATCATCACGCTGATTGCCATCGTTGCCGTGTCCCTCGTTCTGGTCGCACTGATCCGCCGAATTACCGGCCAGATCGGCAATCTGTCCGAAACCATGACCACGCTGTCCGACGGAAATTACGACATCAACATCCCCTATGTTGAGCGTGTGGATGAAATGGGTCAGATGGCACGTACCGTCGAAGTTTTCCGGGACAACGGTCTGCGTCAGCGCGAGCTTGAAGAAGAGCAGCAGCAGAACATCGAAAACGAACGTCAGCGTCAGGCTTCCCTGGAGCAGCTGATTTCCGGGTTCCGGGACGACAGCCAGCGCCTGCTTCAGCCGGTGACCGAGTCCACCGAGAACATGGGAACGATCTCGTCCATTCTCATGGATCTGTCCAGCAGCAACACAGAGCGGACTGCCTCCGTGGCTGCTGCCACCGAGCAGGCCTATGCCAGTGTCCAGACGGTTGCCTCGGCTTCCGAAGAGCTGTCTGCCTCAATCGGTGAAATCTCGCGCCAGATTGCTGAAACAAGCGACGTGGTGTCGACTGCAAACGCCAAGGCGACCTCGGCCAACGAGCAGGTGGCAAGCCTTGCCTCCTCGGCCCAGAAGATCGGTGCGGTTCTGCAGCTGATCCAGGATATTGCCGAACAGACCAATCTCCTGGCGCTGAACGCCACCATCGAGGCCGCGCGTGCCGGTGAAGCCGGCAAGGGCTTTGCGGTTGTTGCCGCTGAAGTCAAGGAACTGGCGACACAGACCTCCAAGGCAACCGAGGAAATCTCCGCCCAGATCAATGCCATCCAGGGCGCGTCTTCCGACTCCGTAGCCGCCATTGAAGAGATCGCCAACATCATGGTGAAGGTGAACGAGTTCACCACCTCCATCACCGCGGCTCTCGAGCAGCAGGGATCTGCAACGGCCGAAATCAGCAGCTCGATCCAGGAAGTTGCCTCCGGCACCCGCGAGATCAGCGAGAACATGACCGGCGTGAAATCCGCCGTGGACGACACATCGCAATCTGCCGGTGACGTATCGCGTACGTCTTCCGAAGTGGCCGACAACACCCGCCAGCTAGCGCAGCGCATCGACGGTTTCCTTAATCAGGTCGCTGCGGTCTAAGCTACGGAACTTCAAGAACAATCGTTACCCTCGCGCCCGGCGCGGGGGTTTTGTTTTGAAAGGTGACGGTGTTTGCGGCAATCGTCATGTTTTCATCGATTTCGCAATGCACTATAGTGGCATCACAACAGGCCGGTTGGAGAATCGGGTGGACAGGTTCCGCCCTTCCGCTGCAAGGCCTTAAGAAAAGAACCGGCAGTGAATGCCGGGGACAACAGGACCCCAGGTTAAATCGCTCGACGCGACCCATGAGGCGACAGCTTAGGCCAGTGCCATGAGTAACATCGATCTGAAACCGAGACTGAAGCAGAAGACCAAGGTTCAGAAACCGAACCTCTACAAGGTCATTCTGCTCAATGACGACTATACGCCACGGGAATTTGTCACCCTGATCCTGAAGGCCGAATTCCGGCTGGACGCCGCGCAGGCGGAAGTGGTGATGATGACCGCGCATCAGAAGGGGGCCTGCGTTGTCTCCGTCTATCCGAGAGACGTTGCTGAAACCAAGGCAACCCGGGCGATCGATGCAGCTGGCCAGCTCGGCTACCCTCTGCAATTCACCGTCGAACCGGAATAGGTCTTTTCAGGAAAAATCTGGCATTTGCAGGCCCGGGTCTTGCCCGGGCTCTTGTCTTTTCACGGAACAGCGCTGGCATGAATTCTGCTGAGAGACCGGTGAACGACCGCGCCTCTCAGGATTTGTGCCATT
This sequence comes from Labrenzia sp. VG12, assembly GCF_002237595.1. Taxonomy (NCBI): domain Bacteria; kingdom Pseudomonadati; phylum Pseudomonadota; class Alphaproteobacteria; order Hyphomicrobiales; family Stappiaceae; genus Labrenzia; species Labrenzia sp. VG12. Next base: position 2,678,548 of record NZ_CP022529.1, on the reverse strand, counting down.
ATGGAACGTGAAGAAATGTCAGCTGCTTCTAAACAGGACAACTTGTTCCGCAAGGTGGTGATCACCGGTGGCCTCGGCTTCATTGGTTCGCAAGTGTTTCGACGGGTTGCAAGACTTGAAAACGTTGCGGAGACCGTGATCCTGGATCGTGTGTCCTATGCCGCTGATTTCCGCAGACTGGCTCCGGCCGGCGAAGCAGGCGAGCTGCCGGTCATACGCGGTGATATCCGGTCCCGCATTGACGTCGCAGCTGCCCTTCACGAATGCGATGCCGTCATTCACCTGGCGGCGGAGACGCATGGTCCCCGGGCCTACGCGGAACCGGACCTGTTCTTCGATGTCAACGTCGCCGGCACAGAAACCTTGCTTGGCGAAGCACTGAAAGCAGGGGTCAAACGCTTCATTCACGTCAGCTCAAGCGAAGTCTACGGCCCCGCGCTCGATCCTCTGCGCGAAGAGGCAGCGCTGCGCCCTGTAACGCCCTATGCCTCGTCGAAGGCCATGGCGGAGGAAGCCGTGATGATGGCCTCACACCAGGGGCTCCAGGCAACCATCCTGCGGCCGACCAACGCCGTCGGGGCCGGACAGAATCCTGAAAAGCTGTTTCCGCGTTTTGTCATGCGTGCCCTGTTGGGCCAGCGTCTGACGATCGAGGGATCCGGTCATCAGGAAAGAACCTTCCTGCCCGTGGGCGACCTGGCCAACGCCATCGCCCTGGCTCTCACCGCGCCCGGCCAGGACAATCTCCAGGTCTACAACGTGTCCGGGGCCGAAGACCTGACGGTCCTGGATGTGGCAGATCGTGTCTCCGAGGTCACCGGCAGGAGCGCCGGCCGGCATTTTCTGCGTGACCGGCTCGCGAACGTCGCCGCCTGCCGGATCGATGACACCAGAATTCGCGGTCTCGGCTACAGGCAGTCAGGCAGTGTCGAGGCCGAGTTGCGCGCGCTCCATGATGTCTATTGCGCAAGGGCCCGAAAGCTGCGTGCAGCCTTGTAGCACCATCGCACGTCGCTTCGGCTCGGTCTGCAAAAAACAAACCCCCGGACGCTGGTCCGGGGGCTGACTGTTCTTTGCGTCGGTGACCGGGATCAGTCGCGCAGTTTCACGACCTTGTCGTCGCCGCCACCCGGCTTGTCATCGTCCGGTCCGTTGTCGGTTTCCGGATCCATGGTCAGGTCGTCGATATCCATTGGCTCCAGGTCGGTCGACAGCGGTTCGGTGATCCCGAGATCGCTGGCCGGATCCGTGGTTTCGGTCAGGCCGAGTTCTTCTGCCGGTCCTCTGCCTTCCATTGCCATCTGGTAGTTCGCGATGACCGACTTGAGCTGAACGATCTGCTCGTTGGCGGTGTCGACCTGGATCTTGTAACGCTGCAGACGCTTGTTCTCTTCGATCAGGTCTTCCAGATTGTCGGCGAATTTCTGGTTCTGGTTGCGCTGGTGATTGAGGTCCGTCAGGGCCGAATTGTAACGCAGATTGAGTTCACGCAGCTTGGCGGTGGTTGCCATCAGCTCGTTGCGGTCTTTCTCGTGGTTCTTCTGCGCGCTGTCGAGCAGGTGCTCGATTTCCTGCATGCGCTTCAGCAGATCCCGGCTGCGCTCCTTCAGCGTGGAGTTCTCGCGCGCCATTTCCTGCAGGGATTGCGCACCGATGCGGCGCTGGGAGGAGAGGTTCTCGATTTCCGCGTTGAGCGCATAAACCTCGTTGTCGTGCTTGCGCTGTTCTTCTTCCAGCCGGGACTTGGCATAGACCAGTTCCTGGTTGGCGACGTCCAGATGGGACTTCAGGTCGATATTGTCGTTTCGGAATTCACCCAGCTCGCGTTTGACGGCCTCGAGTTCGCTGGTGACCTGGTTGTTCTTGCGTACCTCGTCTTCCAGCAGCTTGGCGCTTTCAGAGAGGTTCTGCTGCAGTTCCTTTTCGCGGTGCCGGACAGCTTCCAGATCGGAACCGAGGCTTTCAGCGTGTTTCTCAAGGGTCTCGAACTTGGCCTTCAGATCGTTGAGCTGACCGGAAAGGTCGGCCACCTGGGAATTCGCTTCGACCAGGGTGGCACTCTGCAGACGGTACTCCTCGTTGACCTTCTTGTTGTTGTCGCGGATCGAGACAATGTCATTGCGCGCGGTTTCCAGCGCCGTGCGGGTTTCCGTTGCGCGCTTGCGCAGGGAATGGACTTCCGCCTGGGCGTCTTCCAGCTGCGTGGTCAGCGTCTTGACCTTGTGCTCGGCATCGAGCAGGTCGGTCGAGATTTTCGCGTTTTCCGATTTCAGCCGGACTTCGGTTTCAACGCTTGAACGGGAGACCTCGAGAAATTCCGACATCATGCGGATGGATGTCTGGCTTTCCATGGCGAAAGCCTGCATCTGCTCGAAGGTTTGATTGAGACCACCAACCCGGGACTTCAGCCCGTCCAGCTGGTTCATCTTCTCCTGCATCTTCAGGGCGAAAGGCGAAAGCTGCTCGACATTGGCCTTTTCGGACACTTCAGCTGTGTCCGGGGCCGGGGTCGCCTCTGTCCTGGTCTCGACCTGCTGCTCCTGACCGTCGCCCGGGCGCGAGGATTTCGAGAAAATGCCCATTCCTGTCTCCTGACTTCCGCGCCGGCGCCGCCCGGCGAAAGATACGCAATACGTTTACTCTTTCTTAACCCATGAGGGTGTGCGAATTCAACGACTCACACAAATCGGCCTGCAGAATACATCGGCAAGTGTTACCCCAAAAAGACAGATATCCCCGGCATTTTAACCATTTTGACGATATGGTTAACCGGTCCCCTTCCAGCGGCCTATCTCAGATACCGGTCCAGGAACTGCCGAATTTCCACTTGGGCTTCTTTTGCGGCGGCCGGATTATACCCGAGTGTGCCGCCGCCGGCAGCAAACCGATCCGGATTTATGACCGCAGCTTCGACGGCTCTGGGAGCGCCGAAAGCCGCTATGTCAAAGCCGTGCACGGCATCTTCCAGAAAGACCGCCCTGACCGGATGTTCGTCCGAGCTGCTTTCGGCGGCCACGCGATGGCAGACCGTGTTGTCGACCCAGTCGTCCTCCTTGCCGGAAACGATCAGGATCGGTCCCATATGCGGGCCACGGGCAAAGGAGCAGAAAGGGTAGAGCGCGACGCCGGCAGCGAACTTCGCTTCGAAAAACTGCGCAAAGCCTTCATATTGCAAGGTGCTGAGCGGGATCATTCCAAGACGTGACCAGGACATGATGGCAATCCTGTCGGCGTCGATCTCAGGCCGGTCTGCCAGGTAGAGCAGGGCACCGAGCGCTGCCAGCGACCCGCGTTTCCAGTCCAGCGCCGGAATTTCGGCATCGTCCGGTACAAGATCCGGGGGCTGGCACCGGGAAAAGGACAGGGTCGCATAGCCCCAGTTCTCGAGCTGCTCGAGCCAGGGAGCGTAGTAGTCCGCATCATGGCAGGTCCTGATCACAACGACCGCGGGATGTGGCCCGTCTCCCTTCGGCAGACGCAGGTCACCAGAGAAATGACCCTGGGACAGGTTCGTGGCTGTTGTCTTCAGACGTTTCTGTTGCAGCGGCGTCAGCGGAGCGCGCGGCAATTCGAAAGTGACCGTCTGCGCGACAGCTGGTCCCTGTACGAATTTGCTCGGCAGCATCAGCGGTACAAGAAACAGGGCGACTACAAGCGCGGGCAAACGCCCGGGCAGCAAGATCTTTGTCATTGGTTCCTCCCAGGTGTCCTCCGCTCTTATCGGCAGATTTGACCATGGGCCGAAGAGTGCCGGGCTTGCCGCCCGGAATCAAGCCTCGCACCGGAAAGCAGGCGTTTCTCGGCAATTTCGTGACAGCCTGTGAAAGCTCTTTGTTCCGGCGCCGGACTATGCACCAATGGCAAGCGACCTTCGTTCCAGTGGGAGAAACCGATGCGAATGCGACTTGTGACCCGCCTGAATGCCTTGCTGCTCGGATTCTGTCTGGCCGGGACAGCGTCTGCCTATCAGCAGTTCCTGACCTACCGCATCGCCGGCAAGGACATTCTGGCGATCACCATGGCAGACCATGTTGATGAAGACCCGGCTGCCATGACGTTGAAGGTCGTGCCGACCGGCGGCATGAGCGACGAGATCCTGATCGAGTCCGATGGTGGTCTCGATGAGTGCAAGACCCAGCTGGAATACATCAAGGGCGTCGATGGCGCCTATGCGGAAATCGTCATCGACATGAATTCCACGACCATGAACGGTGTGCTCGTCCTGCAGTGTGCGACATTCTACGGACTGTTCCAGGAAGGCCGGTAAAACGGGGCCTTCGAGTTGGTGTTCGTCTGCGTTCACGCTGATAGCTTCGGTTACCTGACCTCGGCTATCAGCGTGCTGTCTCAAATCCTCATCCGCCCATTTCGTCGATGGTCCAGCTGAGCGGCCAGGCTTCGGGCGGCCCGCCGACGCCGTCGCAGTTCCCCTTCTCCAGGTACTCGATCAGGATGTAGTTGCCGCTTTCGGCCTCCATCTCGTGGCGTTCAAAGGCGCCGCAATCATAGTTCGGCGAATAGTAGGTGGTGCCGGTGACCTGGCCCGTGTCCGGGTCGAAGAAGAGATTGTTGACCAGCGCGTGATTGGGCTGGTTGAACCCCGGAGGGGTTTCGAACTCCTTCCACTCATCAAGCGAGGGATTAAAGGGAATGTGGATTGCCATGTAATAGGGCACATTCGCATCGGCCATCTGGCAGGGGACGACCCAGGTCTCGACATCGCCTTCGGCAAAGAACTGCGCTCCGAAGGCTGGCACCGTTTCTTCCAGCTGGCAGTCGAGCGTGCGGTACCCCATCATCTGGATGCTGTCGGGGATCTCGCTGACATTATAGACCAATCCGCGCGGACCGGCCGCCAGGTCCTGGGACGGCATGACCGGCGGCGGCAGGTCATTGGCCGGAGCTGCGGGAGCAGCACTTGACGCCGTGTCACGGGCGCTCGCCGCATTCGACGCAGCTGCATCGTTGGAAGCGGTCTGGGACTTGCGCCTGGTGGCGGGCTGGGCGGCAGCCGACGCGTTGGCCGAGATGCCGCTGTCCTTGTCCGACGGCAGGCCGCCCCAGGCCACAATGGCGTCGAGCCGGCCGACGCGCCCCTGTTCTTCATCGATTTTCAGCAACGCATGGGTGATGCCCTTGAGCGAAACCCAATAGGTGAGGGTGCCGGTCGATCCGCCGAATTCGATCTGGATCGCCGCATCTTCGCCCATCCGGAGCTTTTCCATCAGGTCGCGGTCGGCATCGCCGCCAAAGGTCATCTCGTTGCCCTTGTAGACCTTGGTGACCTTGCCGAAATAGCCGTAATTGTCCTCTTCGAGACTTTCGATCTCGATGCGCGCAGGCAAACCTTCGGAAAGAGCGGTGGTCGGATCGAAGGTGACATAAACCTGGCCATCCGCCTTGGCGCTGCGTTCGATCTTCAGCCGGAAAGCTTCGCCGTTGGAGGCTTCCCCATCGGTTTCAGCAATGCAGTAGTTTTTCGCGTTGCAGGAGACCGACCAGTCGCCGAAACTGGTTTTGGGTAATTCGGCGGACGCGCCGCTCACAAGTCCCAATGACAAACCCACAAACCCTAAACTGCGATACACTGTGTCAGCCCCCCTCTGGCCTTAATGCGACCTGAACCGGTCGCCAGGGCCAGCATGCCGCTGCGATCCGTGAAGTCAATTGGTACTTCCGCTGGGGGCAGCCTACACTCTGTCGAAACATGCCTTATCTTCCGACTGGTGAGCAGCATTTCATGACCCAGGCCATTCCCCGGACAGCTCCGGACACAACGCGGCTTTTGAAGGCAGAGCGCCGTGGATTGCGTCTTGCGATCGTTTGCCGGACGGTTGCAGTCGGTGCCGCTTTTCTGTGGGTTGGCAGCTCCTGGCTCGCCTTCGGCTTTTACCCCAATCCCCTGATCTTCCTGGTTCTTGGCCTGTTCACCGCTGTCGGCATCGCGCATGCCAGCGTGATCGGCACGCGGTTCGATCGCTGGTGGATGAAATATGCCATCTACACGATCGACATTCTGGCCATCTGCACGACCTTCGCCTTTCTGCCCGTGATCCAGGGAGAAGACGTGCCGCAGATCCTCGCTTTCCGTGCGTATGGGATCTACTACCTGTTTCCGCTGGTTGCCATGGCGACCCTGTCGCTGTCGCCGCGCCTGGTGCTCTGGGCGGGCAGTGTGGCCGTGGCGGGCTGGTTCGCAGCGTTTTTCATCGCGATTTCCGGTATGGAACGCAGACTGTCCTGGTCAGACCTGACGCCCGGGGCAACGCGCGCCGATTACGAAGCCCTGTTTCTGTCTGCCGATTTCATCGGCCGGGGGAATCGGATCGAGGAAACCGGTTTCCTGATGATTGCGACCCTGATCCTCGCCCTGGCCGTGGCGCGGGCGCGCCGCGTGTTTCTGGCGCAGGTCGCCGCTCAGGCCGAGCGTGAGCAGATCGCGGCAACCCTCGGCCGCTATGTGCCCGAAGCCATTGCCAAGCGCCTGATCGAGGATCCGGAAGCCTTGACCCCGCAGGAACGGCCCGCCGTGATCCTGGTGATGGATATTGCCGGTTTCACCAGCTACTCGGCGGGCCGCCCGCCAACGGAAGTGATCGAACATCTGAACGACTTCCTGTCCGGTTGCGCTGAAAAGATCAGCCGCCACGGTGGGGTGGTCATTCAGTTCACCGGCGATGGCCTGATGGCCGCCTTCGGAACGCCGATTGAAAGCGACAGGCCCGAGCGGGAGGCGGTTGCTGCCGGCAACGCGCTTATCGGCGAAGCGCAGGCGGCAGGTTTTGCCATCCGCATCGGACTGGCGGCGGGCCCGGTTGCGGCCGGCAGCATCGGGTCTTCGGACCGGCAGGCCTTTACCGTCTATGGCGATACGGTCAACCGCGCGGCGCGCCTGGAAGCCCATGCCAAGGTGCTGGGGCGGGCCGTGTTGCTGGATGCCGCCCTGGCGGAAAAGCTGCCGGCCAACCAGCTGGTGGCGGAAGGGCCGCAGCAGCTCCGCGGTCTGAAAGGGCCGGTTGAGGTCTATTCACTCACCGTGCCTTGATCAGAAAATTTCCCTAACGTCATTTTTATGAGCCGCTTGCGCGCACTCGCGCTAGACTGTGCCGGATCGGGAGGCGTTTTCTCCCTGCCAGGATCAGTCTGCCGAGGAGGCTGGAATGCTGCAAGCTGTCGGAGTTCTCTTGGCCATGGTTTTCTGGGTCGGCCTGTCGGGAACGGCACAGGCGGCCAGGACCGCGCTGATCATCGGCAACAGCGCCTATCAAAGTGTTGCGCCATTGGACAATCCTGTGCGGGACGCGGATCTCGCTGCCAGAACCTTTGCCGCGCTCGGCTTTGAGACGGAGGTGGTGCTGGACGCGGACGCGGCCACCATGCGGGCTGCCCTGAAGGACTTCAAGGCCAGGGCCGCCTCGGCCGAGGTCGCGGCGATCTTCTTTGCCGGACATGGCGTTCAGGCGGACAATATCAACTATCTGCTGGCGACCGATACGGGCGCGGAAACACGGGAGGTGTTCCAGCAGACGGCCGTCCGGATGGACGAGCTGCTGGAGGCGCTGTCAGTGGCCAAGGGCGTCAAATTGCTGATCGTCGATGCCTGCCGGGACAATCCCTTCGAAGCGACCCGGTCGCTGACCAAGCTCTTCTCCTCCGATGCCAGGGGCCTTGCCCGGGTCAATCATCAGCTGCAGGACCTGATGGTGGTCTATTCCGCTCAACCCGACCACCAGGCGCTGGATGGAGAGGGCGACAATAGCCCCTTCATGGAGGCCTTCTTCGAGGTGTTGACCGCCAAGGAGACGGTGCGCCTGACCGAGGCCCTGATCGACATCACCAATTTCGTGCGCACCAAGACCGCTGACCGTCAGCTGCCCTATACCGAAGGCACCTTGTCCGTTCATCTGGAGTTCGCCCTGGAAACGCCGGTGCAGCCGGCACCTGAAGCCGCAGCCTGCCCGGGACAGGGCGATGTTCTGGCCCTGGACAAGGCTGAGCGCTACCTGGAATTTGCCGAGGGTCCGCATAGCCTCAGGATCTCGGAGAAGGGGACACCGCTCCTGGAGCTCTGTCTGAAGGACGGTGAGATCCTGGTTCAGGGCCGCTATGACGAGCGCTTCGGGGCAGGGGATCTGCGCAATGCGGATCGCGGCGGCTCGGGCTATTATTTTGAGACAGGCGATGGCCGCGACGCGCATCTGTGGTTCTACGCCGACCCGGCAAACGCGTCCGCGGCCGCTGAAATCGGCGTTTACATCGACGGCACCGAAATCTCCTGGATCAACACGGCCTGGACGTTCTAGGTCCAGACATTGGCCTGATCGCCGGGGGCGGGGTCACAATTCGTGCAGATCACAGAACGCTGCTTGGACGCTCTCGATCCAACAGAGCGGGCCTTCCTTGCAAAAACCTCTGGACCCGACAAAACCCCGTCACTTCCGACATTGACAATTTCGCTGCGGCTCGCTCAGGTGGCCGCGCCGGACCGGCCGGGCATTTGGGGTTGGGCGGCGAAGAACTCCCGATCCCGCCGGAAGCCGCCCTGGGCAGCGGACCGGTGCCGGATCGGTTCGTCTGTTTCCCAGGAGGTTCCCATGCGACTGACACCCCCGTCCTTTCTCGTTTTCCTGATTTCCCTTGCGCTCTTTGTTGTCGCCGTCCTGCCGCTCGCCGGCATCGCCGTCCCCAGCATCGGCCTCTCGACCGCCCACATCCTGATCGCCTCCTGGGCGGTTCTGGCGGCCGGGGTTCTGTTCAAGGGGATTTGAGCAGGGTCTTTCGCGTTTGAGTGACGAAGCCGCCTGGTTGGAGACGACCGGGCGGCTTTTGTGTTGGTACGGAATTGAAAATGAGCGGGCTGTGCTCGCGCTGAAACACTGGGTTCCGGATCACACGATGGCGCATAAGCGCCACGCTGTCCGGAATGACGGCGGAGAGGGGGGCAAACAAACCAACCATCGTCATTCCGGACGGTCTGCAACGCAGTCGCATGTCGAGATCCGGAACCCAGACATCCTTCGCGCCCTTGGCGCGTCTTTGTTCAATGCTGTTTCGCCCGTCGTTTATGAGTTCGCTGCGCTCACGCTGACATGCTGGGTTCCGGATCGGCGCACAGCTTTGCTGCGCTTGTCCGGAATGACAGTGGAGAGGGGTGCAAACAAACTCACCATCGTCATTCCGGACAGCGTGGCGCGAGAGCGCCAACGCGTGATCCGGAACCCAGACATAAGTGTGAGCGAAGCGAACGCCGACTAACCAAAACCGGTTGCCGTCAGATCCAGCCATTCCGGGTTGCTCTTTTCAATCAATGCCATTTTCCAGGCACGTTTCCAGGACTTCAGCTGCTTCTCCCGGACAATCGCGTCGTCAATGCGGTCGTGCTCTTCTGCGTAGACAAGACGCTTGACGTTATAGGTGCTGGTGAACCCTCCGATCAGGCCGTTCTGATATTCAAACAGACGCCGCGAAAGGTCTGTTGTCACCCCGATATAGAGCGTTCCGTTTCGGGCGGATGCGAGAATGTAGACATGGGTGGTCATGGCACGATTGTGGTGTGGTTTCCTTCATCGCGCAATCTATAAGGGTAATTTTCGAACCCCTCCATCGTCATTCCGGACGTTCTGCAACGAAGCTGCATGGCCAGATCCGGGACCCAGAAATCTTTCGCGCCTTGGGCGCGGCTATATTCTTTGCTGCGTTGCTTCCGGCGCTTGAGTTCGCTGCGCTCACGCTGACACGCTGGGTTCCGGATCGGCGCACAGCTTTGCTGCGCTTTTCCGGAATGACGGTGGCGAATGGAGGACGTTTGCTCACCCCCAGAGCCAGTTCACCCCGAGCACGATCATCAAGATGACCACCCCGACGGCGACCAGCGTCTGGGTGTCCGGGCCGGGGCCCTTGCCGGGCGGCGGGCGGAAGAATTTCTCGTCCGGGTCCTCGTTCGGATCGATCACCGGTTCCGGCCGGGGCTTCGGCTTGACCAGCTTCAGCACCAGAAACAGGAAGAGGATTGCCATGACGATCGCCATCAGCGGCCCGACGGTGACCGCGACGCCCATGGCAATGCCGCCATTCATGTCGCTGCCTTCGATGGCGACGAAGATCGGGTAGGCGGTGAAAAACGCGCCGATATAACCGACGACCGCCCCGACGACGGCACCCAGAATGGCCAGGATGGCACGCATGACTTCCCCCTTGCATGCTTTTGGAAAAGGTTAGCCTGCAAAGCAGGGGCTGCAAAGAGGTGGCTGCGTGCCGGCTGGCGGCCCTTTCTGAGAAACGCGCGGCCTGAGCAAATTCAAGGGGACTACCGGGATTAGTGTCCCGAACCACACTTGTTCAGTGCCGGTTCCCTACTGCCCCGGCCGCCCGCTCTTCTTCGGCCGGCCACGCCGCCGCTTCTCTTCCGCCGGATCCTCATAGGACCCCGCCCCGATCTTGCCCCGGACAACGGGTTTCGGATCGTCCGAGCCGAGCGGCACTTCCGTCCGCCCTACCGTCATCTCGTCGAGGGAGTTCTTGCGCACCTTGGCGCTTGGGTTCGGCAGGGCGTTTTTCTCTCTGGCGGCCTTGGCCTTGTCCCTGGCGGTGAGTTTCTTCTTGCCGCTGACGCCTTCCTTGGTGCCGCCGGCGCCGAATTTGCGGTCGCCGCGATAGCCGCCGGTCTTGCTGTCGACGTCGGACTGGCGGGCCATGGCGTCGTCGGCAACCGCCAGCTCGGTTTCCTGCAGGCGCTTGATCTCGTCGCGCAGGCGTGCGGCGGTCTCGAAGTCGAGGTCAGCGGCAGCGTCGCGCATCTGTTTTTCCAGATCCTCGATATGGGCCGCCAGATTGTGGCCGACCAGCGAGCCTTCCTCGGCAAAGCCGGCATCGACCGTGACGTGATCCTGCTCGTAGACGCTGTCGAGAATGTCGGCGATGTTGCGCTTGACGCTTTCCGGCGTGATGCCGTGTTCTTCGTTATAGGCGAGCTGCTTCTCGCGGCGGCGCTCGGTCTCGGCGATTGCCCGCTCCATGGAGCCGGTCATGTGATCGGCATAGAGGATCACCTTGCCGTCGACATTTCGCGCGGCACGGCCGATGGTCTGGACCAGCGAGGTTTCCGAGCGCAGAAACCCTTCCTTGTCCGCATCCAGAATGGCGACCAGCGCACATTCCGGGATGTCGAGGCCCTCGCGCAGCAGGTTAATGCCGACCAGAACGTCAAAGGCGCCGAGGCGCAGATCGCGGATGATCTCGATGCGCTCCAGCGTGTCGATGTCGGAATGCATGTAGCGCACGCGCACGCCGTTTTCATGCAGATATTCGGTCAGGTCCTCGGCCATGCGCTTGGTCAGGGTGGTGACCAGGGTGCGGTAGCCCTTGGCGGCGACCTCGCGCACCTCGCCCAGGAGATCGTCGACCTGGCTGGTGGCCGGGCGGATGTCGATGACCGGGTCGACCAGGCCGGTCGGGCGGATCACCTGTTCGGCAAAAACGCCGCCGGACTGGTCCAGCTCCCACGAGCCGGGTGTGGCAGAGACCGCGATGGATTGCGGCCGCATGGCGTTCCACTCCTCGAACCGCAGCGGCCGGTTGTCCATGCAGGAGGGCAGGCGGAAGCCATATTCGGCCAGCGTCGCCTTGCGACGGAAGTCGCCCCGGTACATGGCGCCGATCTGCGGAATCGTGACATGGCTTTCGTCGGCGAAGACGATGGCATTGTCCGGCAGATATTCGAACAGCGTGGGGGGCGGTTCGCCCGGCTTGCGGCCGGTGAGATAGCGGGAATAGTTCTCGATGCCGGCACAGGAACCGGTGGCCTCCAGCATCTCCAGATCGAACATGGTGCGCTGTTCCAGGCGCTGTGCTTCCAGAAGACGGCCGTGCTTGTTGAGCTCGTCCAGCCGGTGCTTCAGCTCTTCCTTGATCGACTTGGTTGCCTGGTTCAGCGTCGGCTTGGGCGTGACATAGTGCGAGTTGGCGTAGATCTTGACGCTTTTCAGTTCGCCCGATTTCTGGCCCGTCAGCGGATCGAATTCGGTGATCGCCTCGATCTCGTCGCCAAACATGGAAATGCGCCAGGCGCGGTCCTCATAGTGGGCCGGAAAGAGTTCGATCGTGTCGCCGCGCACCCGGAAGGTGCCACGCTGGAAAGCGGCATCGTTGCGCTTGTATTGCAGGGCCACCAGATCGGCGATCAGCTGGCGCTGATCCATGCGCTCGCCGACCTCGATGGCGAAGGTCATCGCCGTGTAGGTCTCGACCGAGCCGATACCGTAGATGCAGGACACCGAGGCGACGATGATGACGTCGTCGCGCTCCAGAAGGGCGCGGGTGGCGGAGTGGCGCATCCGGTCGATCTGTTCGTTGATCGAGCTTTCCTTCTCGATATAGGTGTCGGTGCGCGGCACATAGGCTTCCGGCTGGTAGTAGTCGTAGTAGGACACGAAATACTCGACCGCATTGTCCGGAAAGAAGGCCTTGAACTCGCCATAGAGCTGGGCGGCGAGGGTCTTGTTCGGCGCCAGGATCAGCGCCGGGCGCTGGGTGCGGGAAATCACCTGGGCCATGGTGTAGGTCTTGCCCGAGCCGGTGACGCCGAGCAGCACCTGGGTCTGCTCGCCACCTTCCATGCCCTCGACGAGGTCGGCGATGGCGGTCGGCTGGTCGCCGCGCGGCTCATACTCGGATTTCAGGACGATCTCGACGCCGCCCTCCGATTTCGGCGGACGCTCCGGACGGTGCGGGATCCAGGCTTCGCCATTCTTGTGCAGCGGGTTGCCGCTTTCGATCAGCGCGGACAGGGCCTCGACCGTGGCGGTGGCGCCCTGGTTGCCGGTCAGCTCGCCAAATTTGCTTTCCTTGGCCTTCTTCTTGTTGGCCTTCTTGTGCTCCTTCAGCTCGGCCTCGAGCTTTTCCGCCTCTTCCAGCGAAATGTCGAGCCCGGCCACGGGATTGAGCCCGCCGGCCGCCCGTTCGCGCACGCTGTCGGCCTTGCCGATGGAGGTGCCTCGGGACGACTTTGTCGGTTTGGATTTTTTGGCGCTCGTGGTCGCAGCCTTTTTCGCTGCGGCCTTTGGCGCAGGCTTGTCGGCTTCCTCGGAAATCTCGGCAGCCCAGTCGCTGATGGAGCCGCTCAGGGGCGTTCCTGACAGCGGTTTTTGCGGGGCTTCACCGAAGCCGCTGGTTTCGTTGCTGGCGGTGTCGTCGGCAGAAGGATTTTTCGGGCGCTTGCTCATCAGCGCAATATGGTCCGGTTGCGCGCGCGAGGGAAGGGGTCTGTTGCGGCTTTGTTCCGCTTTGCCGCACTTCCTGTCAGTCTCCTGACATGAGGGTGTCAGGAAGTTGCTTTTCAAGAACATCATGTCCTTGGTCGATGTCAGCGGTCGATCTTCAGGTTTCAGGACAGCGACCTGTTCCGTTTTCCCCTTCTGAACGCCGAAAATCACCTTTCCACTTATGCGTGCTGCGTAGTTTGCTGAATGTCTGCGGGCGCTCGAATGTGTTATAAGTAAAGGCGTTCAGAACATTCGGAAAATCAACATCTTGCGCGGAGGAGGCGAAAGATGAACACTCAAGTTATGCTCAAGCTCAGCGCGCTGGTTTTGGCGTTCGGCCTGTCGTCGCCGACCCTGGCTGACCCGACCTCTTACACGAAGACGCCCGACCTGAGCGCCGCCCGAATTATGCTGGCCAGCCTGCACCGGGACCTGGAAGTGCATGCGCTTCCCAACATGTCACCGCAGATTGCCAGTCCGGACTTCGCCTGGCAACCCGGTGCGGCAACTCGGGCCCCGCTGTTGCAGATTGCCGGCCGCTGCGGTTCCTCGGACTATTACTGCGACTCGCCCGGCTACACCTATTGCTGCGGCAACTCGACAGACGGGTTCTACTGTGCGGCGGATGTGAACGGGTGTTAGCGGGGTACCCTTTTCAAAGCTTCGCAAGACCGGCAGGAATTCTCGATTTACGCCTTGAACACATTTGCTCTGTGCCATTGCAGATAGTTCGGGTGAGGGCGTTTTGAGGGGTCTCCCGGAACGCTGGCTTTCATGTCCTTGTTCAACAAATGGGAGACGTCGTAATTGAGGTGCCTGGAAGGCAGGATGTCAAAATCCTCCGACAAGCTGAGCAAGCCTCTGTCAAACATCCAATGCACTGTTCCCGACAGGGCGATGCCGTTTTGAACCGAGTCATTGCCACCCTCTTTGACCGGGACGATATGGGCAGCTTCGACCTCGGGTCGTCCACCACCATTGATCAGTCGAAGACCGGTAAAGGCGCAGGTGCGGTCATAGAGTTTTCGGATATGCTGTCGAAATTTGGCGTCTCGAAAGGGGCGGTTGACGATCTGAGTCAGGATCGGGCGATCTGCGTGCAGTTGGAAAAGTGGTGCTGGTGACCCTTCGGAAAATCCTTCCGGGGTGCCCAGATTGTCGGTGCGCGCTGGCCAGAGCTCTTCTTCGGAGAGGCCGGCAAGCAGTAACCTATTGAACTCGGTTTCCTCAAGCATACGCACTGCGTGACGGGTATAGCCGGCGTTCGGGTGTCCCGTCCCCATTGAGCAGCTTTTTTTCGTAGCCGCCGTTTTCTCGATAATCGAGTGGCTGATCGAAATCGATGTAGTCATTTAAGAAGACGTAATAGCAGTCCTTTTGAACCGAATCCTGCTCGATGTGGGTTGCGCGCGCAGTGGCGGAATAATAGCGACTCTTTCGACCGATTTGCGGACCGTAGTAAACAATCCAATCTCCGAGTGTTTTCTCCACGCGCGACAGGTAGCTCCTGGGGAAATGATACCGCGTGGCCGGATCGTCATCATAGATGCTGTCCGGCTTGTGGTAGAAAACCGCGTTTGCCATCAATCGATTTGCTTGTTGAATTGTAAGGTGAATTCAACCTATCCGATAAAATGCGTCAGTCAAACGTTGGATTGAAACCAGTCCTGCTCACTCTCCCCTCGGAAAGCGCTGGCCTTCTTCGACCTCGTTCAGGTCCATGTGGTTGCGCATGTAGCGTTCGGAGGCTTTTTGCAGGGGCTGGTAGTCCCAGGGGAAATAGGCGCCGTTGCGCAGGGCTTCATAGACGATCCAGCGGCGGGCCTGGGACTGGCGGACTTCGCCGTCAAAGGCAGCCATGTCCCATTGATGTTCGACGCGGGCCGCGAACTCGCCGGCCAGGTCGATATGGGCTGGATCTGCCGCCAGATTGGTCAGTTCGTGCGGGTCGTCGGCCAGGTTGAAAAGCTGGGGCGGGTCGAGCTCGCAGTGAACGTATTTCCAGTCGCCGTCGCGGATGCCGACCAGCGGTGCATAGGAGGCCTCGGCGGCATATTCCATCAGGACCGGCTCGGTGCGGTCCGTGCCACCTGCCAGCGGCACCAGCGACATGCCGTCGGTCCAAGGCATGATCTCGCTCATGTCGATGCCGCCGAGATCACAGACCGTCGGCAGCACGTCGAGCGTGGAGACCGGCGTGGAGATGTGACCCGGAGACAGGTCCTTGTCCGCGATCATCAGCGGCACGCGGGAGGAGCCTTCGAAGAAGGACATCTTGAACCAGAGACCGCGCTCGCCAAGCATGTCGCCATGGTCGGAGACGAACAGGATTGTCGTGTCCTCTGACAGGTGCATGGCCTCCAGCGCGTGCAGGATCTCGCCGATCTTGTCGTCGAGATAGGAGATGTTGGCGAAATAGGCCCGGCGCGAGCGGCGGATATTGTCTTCGGTAATGGTGAAGCTGCGCCAGTCATTGGCATCGAAGATGCGCCTGGAATGCGGGTCGTGGTCGTCATAGTCCATGGCCGGCACCGGCGGCAGCAGGTGTTCGCAATCCTCGTAGAGATCCCAGTATTTTTTGCGGGCAACATACGGGTCGTGCGGATGGGTGAAGCTGACGGTCAGGCAGAAGGGCCGATCGTATTTGCCGCGGCCATAGTCGTAGATCTTGCGCACCGCCTGGAAAGCGACGTCGTCGTCATACTCCATCTGGTTGGAGATCTCCGCGACACCGGCACCGGTGACCGAGCCCATGTTGTGGTACCACCAGTCGATGCGTTCACCCGGCTTGCGGTAGTCCGGTGTCCAGCCGAAATCGGCCGGATAGATGTCGGTGGTGAGCCGTTCCTCGAAACCGTGCATCTGGTCCGGGCCGACAAAGTGCATCTTGCCGGAGAGGCAGGTGGTGTAACCGGCCCGGCGCAGGTGGTGGGCATAGGTCGGGATGTCGGACGCAAACTCGGCGGCATTGTCATAGACACCGGTGCGCCGCGGCAATTGGCCAGACATGAAGCTTGCGCGTCCCGGCGCGCAGAGCGGTGATGCCGTGTAGGTGTTCTCAAAGCGAACCGAGCGCTCCGCCAGCTTTTTGAGATTGGGCGTGTGCAGAAAGTCGGCGGGACCGTCGGGAAATAGCGTCCCGTTCAACTGGTCGACCATCAGGATCAGGATGTTCTTGCGCTTCACCATGCCGTCTCTCCGCTGCCGTTAAGTCCACAGGTTAGATTGTCTAGCTTTTTTTTAATTGAGCGATCAATCAAAAACGGCATAGACTGATTTTCAGGCGCCTTCCCGTCGGGCAGGGGCCGCGGGAGAAAGCAAACCAGAAACGACAATTTCTGTGCACGATAGAAACCTATCGGCATTTTCTTGAACGAGAACCAGAACAGGGGACAGGAGAATGACCAAAGACAAGAAAATTGATCTGAGCGCGGGCGTGTCCCGGCGGAGCATTCTGCAGGGAACGGCTGCCTTGGGGGCGACAGCCTTTGCCAGCCAGTTCGGTGTCAGCCCGGCGGCGGCCCAGCCCAAGAAGGGCGGCGTACTCCGCGTCGGCATGGCGCATGGCAATACCAACGACAACTATGATCCGGGCACCTGGGACAATGCCTATGTTCAGGTCTTCGGAACGGCGCGCAACGGCTACCTTGTGGAAATCGCCGCAGACGGCTCGCTGGTCGGCGAAGTGGCGGAAAGCTGGGAAGCCTCGCCGGACGCAAAGACCTGGACCTTCAAGATCCGCAAGGGTGTTGCCTTTCATGACGGTGGCACCGTCAGACCGGAGGACGTGGTCGCGTCGATCAACTATCACCGCGGTGAAAACAGCACGTCGGCTGCCAAACCTTTTGTCGATCCGATCCAGGACATCAGCGTCGATGGTGATAATGTCGTCTTCACCCTGGAAGCCGGCAATGCCGATTTCCCGTTTGTCGCCAGCGACTATCACCTGCCGATCCTGCCATCCAAGGACGGGGCGATCGATCCGACCAGTGCTATTGGTTGCGGCCCCTACAAGGTGACGAACTATACGCCGGGCTACATCGCCGAACTGACCCGCAATCCGGACTACTGGAAGACCGACCGGGCCCATTTCGACGACATTGTGCTGATGGCGATCGTCGACCCGGCCGCGCGCCAGGCTGCGCTGATGACCGGCAATGTCGACGTCATTGACGGCGTGGATCTGAAGACGGTGGCCCTGTTCCAGCGAGCGCCGAATGTGAGCATCCTGTCGACCACAGGTACCCAGCATTACACTTTTGCCATGGACACGCGCGCGGCGCCGTTCAATGACGTCAATGTGCGCATGGCACTGAAGCATGCCATCAATCGCCAGGAACTGGTCGACAAGATCCTGTTCGGCTATGGATCGGTCGGCAACGATCATCCGATCAGCCCGTCCAACCGCTTCTATGCAAAGGATCTGGAGCAGACGACCTACGATCCTGACAAGGCAAAATACTTCCTGAAACAGGCCGGTGTCGATTCGCTCAAGGTTCAGCTGTCCGCGGCGGACGCAGCCTTCGGTGGCGCCGTCGACGCAGCTGTTCTCTTCTCCAGTTCCGCCGATAAATGCGGTATCGACATCCAGCCGGTGCGCGAACCCAATGACGGCTACTGGTCTGATGTCTGGATGAAGAAGCCGTTCTGCGCGGTCTATTGGGGCGGCCGGCCTACGGAAGACTGGATGTTCTCGGTCGCCTACGCTTCCGGCGCGCCGTGGAACGACACGTTCTGGGAAAACGAGCGCTTCAACGATCTGCTGGTCACCGCCCGGTCCGAACTGGACGAAACCAAGCGTGCCGAGATGTATGCCGAAATGCAGAACATGGTGCGCACGGATGGCGGCGTGATCATTCCGATGTTCGCCAGCTATGTGATGGCGCATAACGACAAGGTCCAGCATCCGGAAAAGGTGGCCGCCAACTGGACGCTTGACGGCTTCCGCGCCATCGAGCGCTGGTGGTTCGCCTGATGATCTCCAAACGGCAACCATAAGCCGGAACCGGCCGGAGGTTCTCTTCGGCCGGGACAGAATTTTGGTGTTTGCTCTTCGGAGTTTCCTGACTGGCCGGCGGCTCCCACCCGCCGGCTTTTTCCTGCCGTCGGCAACCGCTGTTCCACCAAAAGCCGGCACGGACCGTCAGCTGGAGGATGGTCGTGTCCCGGCAAGGATCGGGGCGAGTTCACCAAAGGCGTCATAGAGAAAGTCCATCAGGACGCGCACCCGCGGGTTGGTTTTCAGATCCGCGTGGGTCAGCACCCAGATGTCCATGTCCGGCACCGGATCGTGGCCGGGCAATCGCACCAGGCCCGGATCGGTGTCGCCAAAATAGCAGGGGATCAGGCCAATGCCCTGGCCGTCGCGCATCAGCCGTGCCGCCGACGGCAGCGTGCTGGTGGTCGCGACGGTGCGGGCCGGCAGGACTGGCTTGAGCGAGGGTTCATAGTCGATTGCAATCCAGCGATCGAGCTTGGGCCGGTTTTCCAGATAGACCGGGGCCGCATAGGCGCAAAGCGGGCTGGTCGACACCTTTCGGCCAATTGCGCTGTCTGGCGGTGACTTCGTGATCCTGATCACCACATCGGCTTCCCGGCGCGACAGGCTGGAGAGATGATCGGACATTGCCAACTCGAGAGTGATCATCGGGAATTGGCGCAGGAACCGGTCGAGCACCGGTGCCAGAACACTCAGGTAAAGGCTTTCAGAAACAGACAGGCAGACCGGACCGGCCAGGCTTGTGTCCTCGGCGAAGGCGGCCCGTCCGATGGCAGCAGCGTCCTGTTCCATGCGTTCGGCAAGCGGCAGAATGCGGCGACCGAGCGGCGTGAGGGCACGGCCTTTCGGGCCTGGCTCGAACAGCGCGCCACCCAGATCGGCTTCCAGTGCCTTGAGCTGCCTGGCGACAGTGGAATGGGTGGTGTTGAGGCGCCTGGCCGCCTGCCGGACGGAGCCCTCGCGCAGGAAGGTCAGAAAGGCGCGCAGATGATCCCAATGCATTGGTCGGTCAACTGGATGATATTTCACACATGTTGCCGATGTTATGGATGATTTTTCAAACGAAATGAAGCGGTGCCGGGACCGCTTCACTGTTGGCTATCGCCTTTTGGGAGACCTGTGCCGACTGGTCAGGCGGCGGCAACATCTTTCAGGAACCGGTCGATCCGTGTCGTGACCTCGGCCAGGTGGCTGGTTGCGGCGCCGGCGATGTCCTCGACTTCCCGGGCCGACTGGCTGGTTTCACCCGAGCCCCTGGAAAGGTCGCCAATGTTCTCCGACACGCTGGCCGTCTGACCGGCCGCCTGGGAGACGCCGCTGGAGATCTCGGAAGTCGCCTCCGCCTGCTGTTCGACGGAGCTGGCCATGGCAGCCGCGGTTTCGTTGACGTCCTCCATCATGGTCATGATCCCGCTGATCGCCTCAACGGCAGCGTGGGTGGCCTGCTGGATTTCGGTCACCTGGCTGGAGATTTCGTCGGTTGCCTTGGCGGTCTGGCCCGCAAGGGATTTCACTTCAGAAGCCACGACGGCGAAGCCTTTTCCGGCTTCACCGGCCCGGGCGGCTTCGATGGTCGCGTTGAGCGCCAGCAGGTTGGTCTGTTCGGCGATGTCCTGGATCAGCTGGACCACGGCACCGATGCGTTCGGCGGAGGCCGACAGGCCGCGGATCTGCTCGTTGGAGGTCCTGGTGGCGCCGGAGGCTTCCTCGACGCGGGTAAGCGTGTCGCCGACCTGGCGGCCGACTTCCTGGACCGACGCGCTCAGTTCCTCGGTTGCGGCCGCAATGGTCTGCACATTGTGGCTGGCCTGGCTGGAAGCGGAGCTGACATCTTCACTGCGGCTGGTCGTCGTGCGCGCGATCTCGGACAGCTGTTCTGCCGTGTTGTCGAGCTGCTGCATGTTGCCGGTGACGGTGTCCAGGGCGGTCTCGATGTCCTGGCGGAATTCGGCGACCAGGGCATCGACGGTGTCCTGGCGTCGACGCACCTGCTCCTGGCTGGCTGCGGTTTCCGCTTCCAGGCGCATGCGTTCGCGCTCCCGGTCGCTGAACGTGGCGACAGCCTTGGCCATCTGACCGAGTTCATCCTTGCGAATGGCCGCCGGAAGATCGAGCTCGGTGTCGCCGTCCTTCAGTTTCAGCATCGCTTCGGTCAGGCTGCGGATCGGGCGCACGATGGCCACGGACAGCAGGATGACAAAGGCAATACCGAGAGCGATCGCGAGCGCAAGCGTCAGGGAAATCTGGGTCTGGGCCGCGGCTGCGCTGGAAACGGCTGTTTCCCCGGATGAAGCGCTGATCGCTTCAGCCTGTTCCGTCAGGGACGCGGCCGCCGTCGCAAAGTCCTGCTGGCTGTTCTGCAGCGTGGTTGTCGCTGTTCTGACAGTTTCGAAGGATGTTCCCAGTTTCGGCAGATCTTCATTGCCGGCAGCGACAAGAATTTTCAAAGGGCCATTGAGGAGATCGGTCAAGGCCTTGTCGGAGGTGTTCTTGCCGGCCGCCGTCCGTACTTTTTCGAGATTTTCAAGTTCCAGCTGCGCTTCCGCCAGATAGCGTTCAAAGGAGCCGGATGCCTCCGGGGACGAGGTGTTCAGGAAGTCGGCATAAGCGCTGCGCACGCCGAGTACATTGCGGGCGACGCTTTGGGTGTAGTTGGAGAGCAGAGCAATGTCGGCGGAGGCCTTGTCGAAATCGCGCAGATCCTTTCTCAACGCGTCGATAGGCTCTTCGGCAGCCATGATGATGCCATCGGTCAGAGCGACCAGTTCCTGGGTGGCCGGCTGGATGGTGGTCTTCCAGGCGTCGGCCTCCGGAGTCTTCATATGAGCTTTCAGAAGCTTGGCATAGGCCTTTGAGCCCTTGGTGAGCTTCTTGACGTCGTCCTTGATCGCCTTGGTTTTCACGGTTCTGCGAACGGCCTTGGCGTCCTTGTCGAGATCCTTCACCCGATCGCCGAGAGCCTTGGCCAGGGCCTTGTCCGGATTGGCAGCAAAGGCTTCAGCTTCCTGGGCGAGCACGATTGTGGCAATGCGCATGTCACTGAGGCGCGGCGCGACCTTGGACAGGTCGTTCATCTTGCCTTCGTTGGTGATGGCCAGAGCCGAGCGGTAGGCAGCAAGTTTCTTGAATTCCTCGAAGGCGTTGTCCGTGGTTTGCACCATGGAGGAGGTCAGCGTGTCCAGCTCCGACACTGCCGCGTCCCGGTCTGCTCGTGTCTGGCGAAGTTTTGTGAACCCGCCCTTCAACTCGGCCACAACCGTTTCCAGGTCTGCAGCAGCTTGCGGGCGTCCGCTGGCCAGAAGACGGCTCTCGTCGGTAATGGAGTTCAGTTCGGCCTCAACCGCATCGGCTGCCGCATTGCTGCCATCCAGGCTGAAGGCTTGAGCGTGGTTTTGCAGATACGGCACACTGCCAAGCAGTTCATTGGCGGCTTTTGCCGTTGTCACAGAGGACTTCACCTGCGACCCGGCGATAAGGCCGCCTGCGCCGACAGCGATTGTACACAGGAGCAGCGCGCCGAACCCGATGCGCAATTGCGTCTTGATCGACCAGTCGAGGAACAGACGTGGTTTGGAAGCCTGACCGGCCCCCTCGGTGGGTTCGCCGCTGGTCTTCTTCTTCCCGAAAGGAAGCGTTTTGAACGTCATGGTCGCGCTCCGGGGCAACTGCAGGTGGTTCGATTCTGCCGCAAAACCCTTAAAAAGAGCCAAAGAAAGACTGAATGAAGAATGAAGGCTCCCAGTCAGAAATACCAAGACGTTAGCGCCCCAGGAGCTAGGATGCCGATGACGCAACTGCGATTGGGACCTTGTGAAATGGGGAGAGTATTGGATGAAATTTGCGACATGCAGTGTCAATTTTGGATAATTTTCGATCCGATACGGGTGCGATAGGACAGGGTATCCGAAACACAGGAGACCCGAATGACCTATCAGATCAACTTGCTTCACGCAGACATACCGCAACCCATGCAGGGCGACATGCGCCTCGGCCTGGTGCATGAAGGCAGCCAGGTGGCGGAACTGGAGTATCGCTGGGATGACAAGCAGTTCACGGCTGTCTTCGTCGGCAACGCACCGAGCCTGCCGCATCCGGCTCATCCGGTGGTGTTGCTGCAAAAACCGATTGCCGCGATCCAGGCCCTGAAGACCGAAACCCATGTCAGGCCGACGGATGTGTTCAAGGATCACCAGGTGTCGATCGAGGTGGAGGGATGACCATGCTGTCCGGGATTTACCGCATCGTCGCTGCAGGTGGCCTGTTGTTCGCGGCCAATGTGCAGGCAATGGCCGAACCTATCGGGGTCGTGGCCCTCTACAAGGGGGACAAAAGTGCGCTGAGCGCGATGACGAGCAGCCACGACTGTTCCATCCGCCGTGGGGGGACAGTGCTGGCGCGGCAAGGCAATCTGGATCTGCCGGAGCTCGACCGGTTTGCCGTGCTCAGCTGTGCTGAGAGCCCGCTGAAGTCGACTGCACTGGGAACCTTCCTGCCGGACACTGCCCAGCCGTTTCTTCTATTGGAGGGAGATCTGCAGGAGTTCGACGCGGCGGGCGGATCACAGGCTGATCAGCGCGAGTATCTTTTGAAACTCAGCTACTACACCAATTCCGATCCGGTCGGACGGTCGAAAGACCTCGCCGCGTTGGCTGACTGGGTTGCCCCGCTCGAGGATCCTTACAGGACAGAAAGCTTCCTCGAGGTTCATCGGGCATCGGGGCTGCGCACGCCCGATGAGGTGGTGACGCTCTTTTATGACAGCCCTGAAGCAGGCAATCGTTTCCGGGAAGCCAACCAGGCGGTTCTCGAGAAGGTCGGCGCCTTCAACAAGGCGCATCTTGTGTCCTTTGTCTATCTGGTTGCCAAGGCTGACTGATTGCCCTTAAGGAAGGCGCTGCTCAGGTGCCTTCCTTCCCCTGGTCCTTGGGCTGCAAGGTCGAGGTATTCTCGTCTGAAACCGGTGCCAGGAGGCGCAGGAGCAGGCCGCGCAAGGTCTCCAGGTCCTCCGAACCCAGCCTGGCCTCCAGTTCCCCTTCCAGCTGACGCACCAGGCTGCCAACCTTCACACGCGCCTGCTGGCCCAGTTCCGTCGGAACCGGGCGTTTGTCGCGTTTGTTGCCCGGCACCGGTTCCAGGCGAAGCGCGCCCAGTTCGACAAGGCGGGCCACGGCCGCATGCACGGCCTGGCGGGTGACGCCGCGGTCGCGCGCCAGTTCGGAAATGGTGCGCGGATTTCGGCAGATCATCATGAAGAGATTGGCGTCTGCAGGCCTTGCAGCATCAAGGCCCGTTCCCTTGCGCAATTCGATCATGCGCCGGTCCAGCTCTTCCGACAGGTCGGCGACAAGGCCGCGGATCGAGGCGCGGGGCGGGTGAGTCGGTGCTCTGTCATTCATGCTTGACAATTCCCAGTCCGTCACCACATTGTCAAATGTCAACTATGATTGACAAAATGGAGGTGATGATGCGTTTTGGATTTGGGATTTGGGGACTGGCACTTGGGGCGATGGTTTCTGTCGGCGCTGTATCGCTTGGGGCGCAGGAGGTTGACGGCACACGGTTTCGCGCGCCGGAAGAAGGATCCTGGTATCACCCGTTAGATCCGGAAAAATGGGTGCATGTCGGTGGTGTCGCGTCCGAAATCGACGGGGTATTGACCCGGATTGCAGATGCCGGGCAGAGCCGGACCCCGCCGGACGCCCCGGATTATCAGGGGGCGGGCAGCTGGCTTGCAGAATGGCGTGCTGCGGGCGAAAAGGCTTTCAAGGAAGGACGTGCCCTCGAGGTGGCCGGTGACGAGGCAGCAGCGCAGCGTCGTTTTCGGGCAGCCGTGGCCTATTTTCTCCAGGCTTCGTCGCCACACACGGATGACCCGGCGCAGCGCGGCGCCTTGAAGCGCGCGCAGGACAGCTACCGGGCACTTGCCGGTCTTCACCCGCTGAATATTGAAGAAATCGAGATCCCGTTTGAAGATCGCAGCTTCAAGGCCTGGCTGCACAAACCCGATGTCGATGGGCCGGTGCCTGCCGTGGTTGTCTCCATGGGTTCGGATGTCGCCAAGGAGGAGCTGCTACCCTACTTCGAAAAACAGCTTGCCATCCGCGGCATTGCGATGCTGTCCCTCGATCTGCCGGGCATGGGCACGTCCGCCGAATGGCGCGCATCGCCGGATCTGGACAAGCTGCATGTCGCTGCCATCAATCACCTGCGGACGCTTCCGGACATCGATGGCAGAAACCTGTTCCTGCAAGGGGCAAGTTTCGGTGGTCACCCGGTCGCCCGTGCGTGGCTCGCGCGGCCGGAACTCGATCTGGCTGGTGCCATTTTCATGTGCGGTCCCGTGCACAGCGCGCTGGTGGCTCCGCCTGAAGTCTATGCCCATTTCCCGCAATTCACCATGGACGGTGTCCGGACCCGCTTCGGCCTTGAGCCGGCAGCCGGCTTTGACAAGATTGCTGCCATTGCCGAGACGCTTTCACTGAAACGGCAGGGGCTGTTTGACGGTTCTGAGATCGCGACCCCGATGTTTGCGATCGTGACGAATGACGATCCCGTCATCCCGCTGGAAGATCTTGAGGCGATGCTGGCGCGCGGCAGCAATGTCAAACGGGTCGTTTACGATACGCCGGGACATTGTCCGGAACGGGACTCGCGCGAGGCAATGGCGGCCAGCTGGGTTGTGGACCAGTTGCGATAAGGGCGCCGCAAACGGAAGCCGGCCCATCCGCCAGGTACGGCCGGGAGGCGTCACTGCGTCAGGCGATCCGCTGAAGAGGCGGGTCGCCGTGCGTCGAGGGCGGCCTGCAACCGATCGACCACGCCCTGATCGATGTCGGGATTGCAGGCAAGGGCAAGATCCACTTCCTTGATCGTCAGGACCGGTTGAACGTCAAGCCCTTGCTGCTGCGCGACAAAGGGTGTGGAAACCAGTCCTCCCAGCCAAAGCTGGGTGTGCCCCTGTTTCAGCATGTTCACATTGAGATCGTCCTCGTAAACGATCACCAGATTGGGATGTCCGGCATCCTGGACTTCTACGGTGCTGGTCCAGCCGCTGACGGCGCCGGTTGCATAGCCGAAGCTGTCGGAAAGTTCTGAAAGGGTGATTTTGGTGCCCTTGAGCGCAAACAGCCCGTAGCCATCCACTGCCAAGGGGCCGACCCATTTGAAATTGGGTTCGCGCATGGTGGTGCGCCAGAGCGCCAGGAAACAATGATCAGTGTTGTTCCGAACTGCATTGAGACCGCGTTTGAAAGGGCGGGTGCGGAGATCATAAGTCACGTTGGCCGCGTCAGCGATTTCCCGGACGAGATCCGCGAGTTCGCCTTTGACGCCACCGTTTTCATCCTGAAAATAAAGTGGTTTGTAGTCTTCGGTATAGATTACAATTTTTGATTGAGCTTCATCTGAAGAAAATGCTGGGTTTAGTCCTGTGATCCACAATATTCCGGCAAAAATAGCGGACATTGCTGTGCATGTAGATGGGGCTTTCCGCATGGCATTGGTTCTTTTATTGCGTTGATTGCGGTCAATTTGAAATGATTATACTCTCATATATGTTGATGAAAAGTAATATGTCCAAAAACTCAGTCTTTGCGATCACTGTGCCCAAGATCCTTTTCAGGCCATAGCCGATCACGCAGCCGCTGCTTCAGGATCTTTGCCTCCGGAAAGCCGCCGTCCGCTTGACGGTCCCAGACGGTGGCTCCGTCACAGGTGATGGTGAATGTCCCGCCTGTTGCCGGCACCAGCGTTACAGCGCCTGTTTCTTCGGAAAAAGTGGACAGGATTTCCTGTGCCATCCAGGCAGATCGCAGCAGCCAGTTGCATTGGCGGCAATAGGTGATGATGATATGAGGAGACGGTACGTTGTCCATGGCGTGCGCTGTTCTCCCGAT
The DNA here is from genome assembly GCF_002237595.1 of Labrenzia sp. VG12. Classification (NCBI taxonomy): domain Bacteria; kingdom Pseudomonadati; phylum Pseudomonadota; class Alphaproteobacteria; order Hyphomicrobiales; family Stappiaceae; genus Labrenzia; species Labrenzia sp. VG12. Next base: position 2,652,395 of record NZ_CP022529.1, on the reverse strand, counting down.
TTGATCCCGGATACGGTCCGCTTGTGCCACAGCTTCCTTCCGATTTGCCAGAGGCCGTTCCTGCTGAAGTCGCCGCTGCCTTCCAGGCTCATCCCGGCCTGCTGGAAACATGTGGCAAGCCACTTCAGGCCACAGCCAGCCGGGGGCTGAGCAATCGTGTTTTTCGCCTTGAGGCGGAGCGGGGGACTTTTTATCTGCGATTGCCACTCAAACAGCAGGCTGTCCGGGTCGACCGGGTCGCCGAGGCGCACAATCTGGCCCTTGCTGCCCGGCTGTGCCTCGCTGTGCCTCCCCTCTATTGCGATGTCGAGGACGCGATCCTGCTGACACGGGCCGTTGCGGTTGCCGATCCGCCGCCGCCAACCCTGCCGGAGCGGCTCGGTACCGCCTTGGGAAAACTGCACGCATCGGCAGAGCCCTTCAAGGGCGAGCTGGACCCCGGCGCGGTCAATCGGGAGCAATTGTCGCGCCTGCCGCAAGAAGGTGTTCTGTCCGCAGAGTGGCAAGACCTGGCCAGGGCGTTGTCCGCGCTTGAGACACAGGAGTGCGAACAGACGGCCTTGCTGGTTCCGAGCCATGGGGATGTTTCTCCAGGAAACTGTCTTCTCTCAGCTGACGGTTTCTGGCTGATCGATTGGGAGTTTTCCGCCATGGCGCCGCCTGCCTGGGATCTCGCCTATGCCATTCTGGAGCACGATTTTTGCGAGCGATCGGAAATGGTTTTCATGGAGAGTTATTGCGCGGAGGGGGCCGGACACCTACGTCCTTCGACGCGGGAACTTGATGTCATGAAGGCCCGGTGTGACGCAGTCTCGGCTTTCTGGGCTCTCGAGCAGCTGGTGGCCGGGCGTGACGAGACAGTTTTTCTTCCCTTCGCAAGGGAGCGGCGCGACAGGTTGCTTTGCCGAGTGAAGCGGGTGTTCGGCCACTTCGATTAAAGCGAGGCCAGTTCGAGACCGGCTATCGAGCGCCTGGGGCAATGTGAGGTAGGGGAATGGCAAGCGGCGAACGAATTCACGTCAGGCAGATTTTTGCTGCGCTGTGCGCGGTTGTTCTTGCCGGGGTCTGGGTCGATCCGGCTTCGCGCGACCTGTTCGAGACTTTGGGGCTTCTGGAGCCCTCACGGTTGGCGTCCGAGTATTGGGGATGTCTGCGCACGCCTTTCAGCCCCTTCCCCTGGTAATCACGCGGTTAATCTCCGGGCTCCGCGAGGCAGATGGCATAGGTCTCGTTCATCTGCTGGCGGAGAGACTGGTTCAGGGGATCCTTGTTGAGATCCTCCCAGACACCGTCCGTTTTCAGCCTGTCGACTGTGCAGGTGCAGGCGGAGTTGCAGGCGCTGGGGGAAGCATAGGTATCCTGGCAGGCGATTGTGCAGTTGCGGACAAATGCATTGCCGGCCCGGTCAAGTTCCGGCGTGACCTGGGCGGCGCTCCAGACCAGCCCGTAAAGAACCGGCTGGTGCAGGAGGTAGATGGTCAGGGAATGCCGGCCGGTCAGGCGAAGCCCCTTGCCAGAGGCACCTTCAAAACCAAGGACCGACAATTTTTGCCAGACGCCGAGTTTTCGAAAACCCTTCGACAGGGAAAGACCGGCGAGTGTCACCCCCGTCCAGGGGGCAACCGGGACATAGTCGACGCTGGCAAAACCCGTCTTGCCCAGCCCGGTCCAAAACCAGAGCGGTCCGTCGAAGACGGAAGATGTGGCCCAGAGCGGCAGCGTCAGGAAGAACAGCGCAGCCGCTGGGACCGTCCAGGAGGGCAGGCGGGCAAAAGGCAGAGCGATCAGGCTGGCGGCGGCAATGCTGTGCAGGATGCCGAAGCGGACGAAACTGTCGGCGAACGCGAAATAGGTCACAAGTGACACAGCCGCCGCGGCTGCTGCAATCGTTGCCAGGCGGCGCCAGAACGCCCGCCAGCGAATGGCCTCATGATGCGCGAGATCCAGACTAACCCCGGCAAGGAACAGGAAGCTGCCCGCGATCGAGCCGGCAAACAGGCGCCAGCCGAAACCCTGGGCGACGGGCCACTGAACGAATCCGAACCAGGAGAGATCCCACGAGAGGTGATAGATCACCATCGCGATGACAGCGAGCCCGCGCGCAAGATCGATCACGGCCAGACGCGGAGCGCGCATTCTCACATCTCTCTGATTTCAAGGGGCAGCTGGACCGGGCAGACGTCGGCCTGCCAGAGGGGCTGCATCAGGGTCGCGAAACAGCTAGCCGCTGAAGGCAACAACAAGTGTGGTGATCAGCGCAGAGGCGGCGATCATGGCGCCGACAAAGGGCCAGGGTGACGGACGATGGGCATCGTAGACATCATGGTTTGCCGGGTCTTGCAGCATTGCCCTCAACTCCCAACTTCAGCAGCAGTCAATCGATTGCCATCGTGTGACCTGACGCTGAGCGTTTCCAAATTGAGAGAGCAAAGGGCTGATTTCAGCAGGCCGATTGCTCTCGTCCCAACCATCAATCAGGCGAGAGTGAGGCAATTGCCCGGCGGCGAAAAGATGGTAAATCAAATCCTAACCGGTTTTCCCAAGGAAAGCGCAAACTTGTGGAGGAGGCGGCAAAGTTTGCCCGCTCTGCTTGACCTCGCAGAAGGCGTTGAAACGAGGGAGGAAACGGCGCCGATCAGAGGTCGAGTGCGTCGAGGCCGGCTTCCATATAGTCCGCCAGCAACGGCATGCCCAGGAGATACTTGGCCGTCGAACCCACGGCCCGTTCACGCGCTTCATCAACGACCTGGTCGAAATCTTCGGCGTCGAAGTCGCCTCGGCCAATCCAGGTGATGGCGACAAGTTCGGCGGCCTCGTCCACATTGAGGTCCTCGATCAACTCGCGCAGCTCCTCGTCGGAGAGGTCGTCGTTTTCCTCTTCCGCGAGGCCGTCGTGATTGTGACCTTCCTCGAGCGTGTCCGCGTCAAACTCGACGTCCCCTTCGTGACCGTCTTCGAAACTGTCTTCAAGGGATGAGGCGGCCGCGCGGGCCTTTTGCGCAAACATTCGGATCGTGTCTGCGGAGAGTGTGAGGTTGATGTCCATTGCTGCCTCCGACAAGCCTGAGTTTTCTTTATCGATCCACTTTGGGCTGTTGGCAATGGTCATGGCGCGAATTCCCTTCCAGGTCCCCGAGAGGCTTTCCCCAGGGTTATCCCCTGTTATTCGCCGAAGTGAACGGGGTTCAAGTTAATCGATGGCGCCTGTGCCCTTGGGGACCGGGTCGGTCTTGCGGGCAGACGTCCTCATTGCTTTACTTGAGCGACAAACACAGTCCTGTCTTTGACCGGGATCAACAACGAGTTCCGTTGCTCACATGCAGCGTGACTTCCGGGTGGGGATGGCGACGTGTTGGGACAGTTTACCGGGGGCGGACCGGGCACTTGAGGCTCGGCTTTCACGCAAGCACGTGGAGCCGGGCCTCTGCTTTTGTATGTCATGTTCTGGCTGCTAGCAGCGCCTCTCGGCGCCGGGTTCTTTCCATGAAGTTGCGGGAGCGCCAGGGGCAGGCCGCACCTGCTCACGCGAGTGTGAAAGACGGTGTCTGGGTATTGCCGGAAATCACCGCTAACCTGCCGCCATGTTTCGGATTCTGATCATTGTCGGATTTCTGCTTGCCGGTTTCCAGCAAAGCTTTGCGCGCGGCAATGTCGAGTTGTCGGAAACGGAAACTGGTGTGGTCCTTCTTCAGGAACCTGGTTTCCAGGGCCTTGACGGCGTAGAGGCCAGTCAGCCGGCGGAGGAACCTGGCACTGCAGATACCACTCCGAGCTACTGCAAATCCTCTGACTGCAAGGCCGTTATCGGCACCGCGTTTCTGGAGGCGTTCAATGCAGCCGAAGCTCCTGACACGATAAGGCCCATCCGGAGGCGCTCCGTCGGGACCCGCCTGGAGCCACGCCCCCCCAATTCCTGATCGTCTGTCCCTGTCCTCCGGCCGACACCATCGGCCAACAGTCCAGATAATTCAGGAGATCTTCCATGTTGAAGCGAAGAGATTTGCTGCTTGGCGGCGCAATGCTGCTTGCAGCACCAGTCGGTGTCGCTCAGGCCCATCACACCGAAAAGTTCAAAAAGACGTTCAAGCTCGATCCTGCCTATGTGCCGCAAAGCGTCTTTTATTCAATGACCTATGCGCCAGGCACGATCGTGGTCGATCCGCGCAACCATTTTCTCTACCTCATGGAACGATGGGGACGGGCGCGGCGCTATGGCGTTGGTGTCGGAAAAGCCGGACTGGCTTTCCAGGGCAGCGCCATAGTCCAGCGCAAGGCGGAATGGCCGAGCTGGACACCGACGAAGAACATGATCCGCCGCGAACCGCAGAAATATGCCCGCTATGCAAATGGGGTTCCGGGCGGGGTCAACAACCCGCTTGGTGCCAGAGCGCTCTATCTTTATCGCAACGGCCGCGACACCTACTACCGGATCCATGGGACCACCCAGCCGTCCTCAATTGGCCGGTCCGTCTCAAACGGCTGCATCCGCATGATCAACGATCATGTGATCGACCTCTATGAACGGGTGCCGGTTGGAACCCGGGTTGTGGTTCTTTAAGAGGCGCCCGGACAAGACCCGATGAAAACAGTCATGACACGCCGCAAGATGCTTGCGGCTGGATTGAGCATGGCCGGACTGACGCTGGCCGGTTGTTCCAACCGGCAGGCTCCTTTGCCCGAAGCGGTTCGCCCTCTGGCAGACCCGGCCTTTCAACTGGCCTACGGTCCGAGACTTTCGGAGCCGTTTCCCGTTCCCGCCGTCGATCCCGCGTTGCTGATGCCGGAGTTTCGGCGCCAGCGCATTTCCTATCCGACCGGGGAAGCTCCTGGAACGGTCATTGTCGATACCAGCAAGTTCTACCTCTATCTCGTGGAGCCCAGCGGCACGGCGATGCGCTATGGCGTTGGGCTGGGGCGGCAGGGTTTCGAATGGTCCGGCCGGGCCAGGATTGCCTGGAAACGGCCCTGGCCAACCTGGACGCCGCCGGACGAGATGATTGCGCGTGAACCGCATCTTGAACAATTCAGCGCCCGCAACGGTGGCATGGCTCCGGGCCTCGACAATCCGCTGGGCGCGCGGGCTCTCTACATCTTCCAGGGCAAGGTCGACACGCTCTACCGGCTGCATGGCACGGCCGAGACGGCGTCGATCGGACGGGCCGTATCATCAGGCTGCGTCAGGCTGGTGAACCAGGACGTGATCGACCTTTACGACAGGGTCCGCCCGGGCGCCGAGATCGTCGTGAGCTGACACGGAGAATCCAACTGTTTGGAAACAGGTGAGACATGAAAAAGCAACGGAAAAACAGCAACCGAAAGGCAAAACGTGCCGCTCAGACCTCTGCTCAGGCCGGAAAGACGGGGCCGGATCGGCGGGGTGTGCTGCGCTTGTTGCGCAATGTCGCGATCGGCACGGTTCTGCTCGGTGGCACCGGCTACGTCTTTGCGCAGAACGTGATGAATACCATGCACGAACATGATCTGGACCGTGTCGGGAATGGGCGCGCAACCATCGTGCAGATCCATGATCCACAATGCTCCATGTGCCTGGCGCTCCAGAAGGAGACCCGCAAGGCATTGGACATGCTTGAAGGTGAGGAGATCGATTACGTGGTTGCGAATATCAGAACCGAAAAGGGGCGAAGTTTCGCGACCAGTTACGGCGTGCAGCATGTCACGCTGCTCTTGTTCGACAAGGAGGGCGCGCTTCAGGACATCTTGCAGGGGCAACGCGGGTCTTACCAGCTGAAGACAGCCTTTGAAGAGCTCGTCGCGCTCTAGGGCCAGGACGCTCGGCAATAGTCAAACCCGCGGAACCGATTGGCGTCTTCCGCGGGCTTGTACTGTCTCCAGCTTTAGTACTGGTTGTACGAGTTTTGCTGGTGAACGGGCAGCGGCGGCGCGCCCATCTCGTCCGGGTTTGCCATGACAGCGGCTGCAACAAGGGCTGCCGCCAGCACAACACCCAGAAAGATGGCTTGCAGCAGGGGCCGGGCGGCGTTCATTTCGGTCTGTTGAGATCCGCTCTTCCGGCGGTTTGGCGTATCAGCGTTGGACATGATTTGTTTCTGAAATGCAGTTTTCGGGGCGATGGACGGTGCAGCCGACCGGCGGGTCAGTCGATGATTTCCTGTTTGCCGGACAGTTCGTAGTACAGGCGCTTGCCGAGCAACCGGGTCGCGATGGCCATGGCAAAGAACGCCACTAGCGGCAGAGCCAGACGTGGTTCCCATGCAGACATCAGCATCAATACACCAGCGGCCAGAACGAACAACACCACGGGCGGAAACACGTTTGAGGATGCTGTCCGGGGTTCTGTCTCAATCACGGTGTCAACCATATCGGCCTCCATCAGCTAGGGTAGCTTCAATGTGGCGCGCAATTGTGCTGGCAGACCGACTCGAATCTGACAGGCCCTGAGTGATTTCGTGACCATTTTGCGGCAGTTGCCACCAGCTGGCAGGTGGGGGAGGGGGTGTCACAAAGGGTCGTCAAACAGTCAGCATTGCAAGGCTGCTCCTTGCCGGATCAGTTTTTGGAAAAAGATAGGTGCGTTTTCTATTCGCGGTCGGTTCAGTAAAGTTAACTTTTAGTAAAATTCAAACCTCCATTTTAAGCATAATTTGAGTTTCTCGCGTTTTTTCTCGCAGGAATTGACAATGATCTACGTTTTTAAGGCCTGATTTTAGTGTTTGTTTGGAATTGGGCGGGATAGTTTGGTTTCGGGAGAGCCTTCGCAAAAAGATCAGGCCTAGAATGACAGTCAATGCAGCGCAACGCGCCACGGCGGCAAAGCCGAACGATGCCGCGACGGCGTCGGCACCAGCACAACAGCCGGCCGGGGAAATGCCCGCCCTGTCACTGGCCGGACTGCAGTTCTTCATCGCCGATATCAGCAAGAAAACCATTCTCTGGCACGAGGTCGGCTCGCAGAATTTCAACAGCGAAGTCAAGGATCTGCAGGAAGCGCCGTCCAACGAGGCATTGAGGCATCTGTCACCTGAGGACCGGAAAACGATCCTGCATCTTGTGCAAGGTGCGATCAGAGACGGGCAGGCAGGGCCGTTTGACGTTGGCGGTGGACCCGATCACCGTATTCCGGGCATTCCGATCGTCGCCTATCGGTACGAGCTTCCCGACGGACGTATTCTGGCGATCTGCTTCCCCTCGATCGGCGAGCATGACGACAATCCGGGCCGCATCGCCCTTGGGCTGGCGCCGATCCTGCAGCACTTCGTGGCGTCCTCGAACCGTGTTGTGCTGCTGGTCGACAATTTCGGGTATGTCCGCTTCGCCAGCGACGGCTTCCTGAAAACCTTCCAGATCGAGGACGCTCGGCTGATCCTCGGGCGCAATATTGCCCACATCCAGGGGAGGGTCGGCCGCACCATTGTCTCGCTGGCTTTGGCGTCGTTAACACGTCGGGCGAGCGCGACAGGCCGTGGCAAGTTCCTGCTGGCCAGTGGCGACAGCACCGACCTGAAATATGAAGCCATGTATTTCCGCATTGGCGGCACGGTTGGCGGGGTCTTGTTTTCCGCCGGCCATATGGGCGGGGATGTCGATTTTGCCAAGGTGTTTGAGATCTGCAGTGCGCCGATGCTCGTGGTCAACGCCAAGTCGCGCATGATCATCGCAGCCAACAATGCGGCCATGAAGACCTATCACCTGACGCACGACGTGATCGAAAGCAAACCGATTACGGAGACATTGCTGCACGCGAGCAATTATACGGAACTGCTTGGGGCGGCCAAACAGGAGTCCGACGTGCCCTTGTCGGTGCCGGTGACAATCCTCAATGGCCAGACCAAGAAGAAGCGTTTCAAGTGCAGCCTGGTCGACGAAGATACAAAAGATCCGAAACTGATCCTCGAAACGCGCATGTAAATGCGCGCTGATTGTCGGTGTATCTCTGAGCTCTTCCCGTCTGGTCGGCAATTCTTTGCAATTTTGTCATACTTGCTGTCATGAGGCCCTTGTCTTCCGCAGCGCACGGTTCTACGGTCCGCGCGCTGTTATTCCCGTTTCCCCCTGGAGGACATTATGGGCTTTCTTGCTGACGCATTGGCGCGTGTACAACCTTCTGCGACCATCGCCGTCACCAACAAGGCACGCGAGCTGAAAGCCGCAGGCCGCGATGTGATCGGTCTCGGTGCTGGCGAGCCGGATTTCGACACCCCGGAAAACATCAAGGCAGCTGCCATTGCAGCGATCAATGGCGGCAAGACCAAATACACCGCCGTGGATGGTATTCCGGAACTCAAGGCGGCCATTGTCGAGAAATTCAAGCGGGAAAACGGTCTCACCTACGCGACCAACCAGATCACCGTCGGCACCGGCGGCAAGCAGGTGCTCTATAACGCCCTGATCGCCACGCTCAACCCGGGCGACGAAGTCATCATTCCGACGCCCTACTGGGTCAGCTATCCGGACATGGTGCTGCTGGCGGGCGGCGAGCCGGTGATCGTGGAAGCCGACAAGTCGACCTTCAAGATCACTCCGGAAGCGCTGGATGCGGCGATCACGTCGCGCACCAAGTGGCTGATCTTCAACTCGCCGTCCAACCCGTCCGGTGCCGCCTATACGGAAGCGGAACTGAAGGCGCTTTGCGAGGTGCTGAAGAAGCATCCGCAGGTCTGGATCATGACCGACGATATGTATGAGCATCTCGTCTATGACGATTTCCAGTTCACCACCCCGGCCCAGGTGGAGCCCGAGCTCTATGAGCGCACGCTGACCGTCAATGGTGTGTCCAAGGCCTATGCCATGACCGGCTGGCGGATCGGTTATGCCGGTGGCCCGGCCGATCTCATCAAGGCCATGGCCAAGGTGCAGTCCCAGTCGACCTCGAACCCGTGTTCCATCGCCCAGTGGGCGGCGGTCGAGGCGCTGAACGGTACCCAGGATTTCATTCCGAAGAACAACGAAATCTTCAAGGGGCGCCGCGATCTCGTGGTCTCCATGCTCAACCAGGCCAGCGGCATCTCCTGCCCGGTTCCGGAAGGAGCGTTCTACGTGTTCCCGTCCTGTGCGGGCACCATCGGCAAGACCGCGCCCTCCGGCAAGGTCATCGAGAGCGACGAGGATTTTGTCTCCGAGCTGCTTGAGGCGGAAGGTGTGGCCGTTGTCCACGGCTCGGCCTTCGGACTTGGCCCGAATTTCCGCATTTCCTATGCGACCTCGACCGAAGCTCTCGAAGAAGCCTGCACCCGCATTCAGCGCTTCTGCGGTAACTTGAAGTAAGTTCAAGAGCTTAGTGTTTTGGAGAAGGGCGGTTTCGGCCGCCCTTTTTTTGTTTTTCGTCCTTGCTGGCGGTCTCTGGCGCCTGGATCCGGATCGGCAGTCGCTGACCTGCTCCGATCAGATGACGTCAGGGTTGAGGAGCTACAAGTTTGCACTTTTTGGGCTTTGTTCTTATCTCTACTCAACAAGGGTGGAGGAAAGTCGATGACAAGATCCCGGCAAATGCAGTTCCTTTTGGATCTTCTGGAGGGCCTGCCCTCCGTCGGTTTCATCCTGCTGTGGCGTCAGACTGGCGACCTGCAATTCGCAGGCTGGTTCGGCTGCGGTCTGGCCTTTGTCGTCTTCATGGTCTTTGCCGGTCTGAAGGCCCGGATGAACCCGGTGTTGCTCGGTGTCAATTTGCATATCCTGCTGGTCACGCCGCTGATGGTCGGCCTCTTCCGCTTCGGGAACACGGCTCTTGCGGAATTTCTCGTGGGCTATTCCTATGGCGCGGTCTTGATCACCGTGACCCTGACAGGAGCTGTGCTTTCGGCCTTCACCCGTGAGGGGTTTGCAGCTGCGCCGGATCTGCCGGCCAACCTGCGACGACGTCTGTCGCTGGCCATGCTGTTCGTCGCCGGCTCCGGCGCCGCGTGGGCAATCTGGATGCCCGGCAACAGTCTCTTGCCTGTTGTGGTCACGTTGACGGGTCTGATCGTCGGTCGCCGGTTCCTGCTGCTTCGCTGGTCGGGAGATGCGGCAACCGGTCTTGTCGTTGCCGGAACGGCCACATCAGGCAGCGCCCAGTCCGACCTGGTCACCTGAAGGGCAAGCGTGACAAGGCTGCCCCGATTTTGACGCGATGGCCTACCATATCTCTCGCACCCGCCGGCCATCCGGTCCTTCGGCGGCCCTCAATTGATCTGGAGAGTTTTCCCATGCAATTTCTGAAGCCCGTTCTTGCTGCCGCTTTGATTGCCGCCGCCGCACCGGCTCTGGCCTCCGAAAACAGCCCGAAGGTGGAGATTGGTACGCTGAACTGCCTGGTAGAGGGCGAACATTCCTTCATTGTCGGCTCGTCCGCGACGCTCGGCTGCAGTTTTAAACCGGTCGACGGGGGCGCGATCGAGTATTACCGCGGCAAGGTCCGTGACTATGGCCTTGATATCGGCAAAACCAAGGAAGCGACCCTGGTCTGGGGTGTGCTGGCGCCCTCTGCGGACAGGAAACCGGGGCTGCTCGCCGGAACCTATGGCGGCCTGACCGCTGGTGCCAGCGTTGGCGCGGGCATTAAGGCGAATGCACTGCTTGGCGGTTTTGACCGGTCGATCGCGCTGAACCCGTTCAGCCTGGAAAGCCAGACCGGTACGAACCTTACGCTCGGCGTCAGCAAGCTCACTCTGGAGCCGATCAACTAGTACCGGATAATCGCGTGATCGGAACTGCTCTAGCGCCCCTGGTTGCAGGCCGCGTTGGCGCCGGGGCAGTTCGATCCGCTGGTGCCGGACCGGGTGTTCAGGCGATTGATCTGATTTGTCCGGTTCAGCTTGTCGGAACTGTCGAGCTGCTGCCGGGTTGAAAAGTCGGATTGCTGGCGGTTGAGGTTTTGGTTGAGCTGCTGGCTGGCAGATGGCAGCCGGTTGGGCGTTGCATCGTTCAGGCCCCGAAGCGTATTGGTCTGGGCGAAGGCCGTGCCGGCGAGACAGGCCGAGAGCACAGCGCCTGACAGGAATATGCCGAGTGTTCTCATCTGTTTCTCCGGCCTGTTGTTGCTCCTGACCATCATAGCGTGACCGGACGATTTATCCAGAAACGGAAAACTCCGCTCATGCGGAGCGCGACGTGTAAACCGCGCCCGTCGCCTTATTTGCAGGCACGAAAATCTGGCTCAGGCCTTGAGGGGTCAGACTTGAAACTGGTCGGAAATGCTGCGCTGCCGCGTAAGATTCCCTTGCGTTTGGGTCGTTATCGGCGCGACCATGGAATACCGCCCCTGGTCGAAGGACTGACAAGACGGGGTCCGGTTCCTGCGGAGCCGGGCATGGCCTTCGATCCCATCCGGGCGTGACGCGGCAGGCCCGCGTCGTTGGAACGAGTTGAGTGGGGGAGGGACTTCGGACTCGCCTCGTTCTTCCTGCCGGCCGAGCCGCGTTGTTGCGAGGATGACCTCGAGCAAACGGGAGGCTCAATATGGCAATCACGACACATGGAAAGGGAACTTCTGCCGGCGGCACGCCGCGCTGCATCGCCCTTGTCGGGCCGTTCGGCAGCGGCAAGACCAGCCTGATGGAGGCGCTGCTTGCACGGACCGAAAAGGTGGCCCGGCAGGGGACCGTTGCCGACGGCAACACGGTGGGCGACGGCGCTCCGGAAGCGCGTGCCCATGGCATGAGCGTGGAAGTGAATATCGCGGATGTGGACTTCATGGGCGACAGGTTTGTCTTTGCCGATTGTCCCGGATCCGTTGAGTTTTTGAGCGAGATGGACGGCGCCTTGAGCGGTGCGGATCTGGCGGTGGTCGTCGCGGAGGACGACGAGCGCAAGGTTCCCGCCTTGCAGCTGATCCTGAAAGCTCTTGAAGCCCGCGCCATTCCGCGGGTTTTGTTTTTGAACAAGATCGACAAGAGCACGCGCCGTGTGCGGGATGTGCTCAACCTGCTGCAACCGGCTTCGGCCGTGCCACTGGTTTTGAGGCAGATCCCGATCTGGGAAGACGGTCACGCAACCGGATTTATCGACCTCGCGCTGGAGCGGGCGCATGTCTATCACGAAAAGGAAGCCAGCACGCAGATCGACATGTCCGACGAGGACCTGGCGCGCGAGCACGAAGCCCGCTTCACCATGCTGGAATTGCTTGCCGATCACGACGACGACCTGATGGAGGCGCTGCTTGAGGATATCGCGCCGGACCAGGATCAGGTCTTTGCGGATCTGGTCAATGAAATGCAGGACGGGCTGATCTGTCCGGTGTTTTTCGGCTCGGCGGAACACGGCAATGGTGTCGGGCGCCTGTTGAAGGCGCTTCGCCACGAAGCACCAGGTGTCGACCGCCTGTCGCGGCGCATTCTCGACACGCAAAACCGGTCGGCGCTTCAGGTGGTCAAGACACTGCATACCCAGCATGGCGGCAAGCTGTCGATTGCCAGGGTTCTGGACGGCGTGGTGTCGGACGGCGACAGCCTGTTCCTGAACGGTGACCAGGAGATCAAGGTCTCGGGCCTGTTCTCGATCTTCGGTCAACAGGCGAACAAGATCGCTACCGCAGGAAAGGGCGACCTGGTCGGTCTTGGCCGGCTTGATGAGGTGCAGACCGGGGATCTCCTGTGCTTCGAGGCCGGCAGGATTTCCAGCCTGGAAACGCCCGAACCGCGCAGTCCGGTGCTGGCAACCGCCATCGCGGCTTCGCAGCGCAAGGACGAAGTCCGGCTCTCCACGGCGCTGGCCAAGCTGGTCGAGGAAGACCGGTCGCTGACCGTGACCCAGAACCAGACCACGGCTGAAACCCTTCTGGCGGGGCAGGGCGAAATGCATCTCAGAGTGGCGCAGGAGCGGTTGGCCGGAAAATACGGCCTCGACATCACGGCCCATACACCGCACGTGCCTTATTCGGAGACCATCAGGTCGGGCACCAAGATCCGCGGCCGGCACAAGAAACAGTCGGGTGGTCATGGTCAGTTCGGCGATGCCGTTCTGGAGATCAGGCCTCTGCCGCGCGGCGAGGGGATCCAGTTTACCGACACGATCACCGGCGGCGTCGTGCCGAAACAGTATATTCCCTCCGTCAGGGACGGCGTTCTGGAAGCGCTCGGGCAGGGGCCGCTCGGCTTCCCGGTGGTCGACGTCGCCGTTTGCCTGACGGATGGGTCCTACCACTCCGTCGACAGCTCCGACCAGGCGTTCAAGATGGCCGGCATCCTGGCGATCCGCGAGGGCCTGCCGGAGTGCAAGCCGGTGCTGCTGGAGCCCATCCACAAGGTGGTGGTGGTTTGCCCGAATGAGGCGACGGCCAAGGTCAATGCCATTGTCTCGGCCCGGCGTGGGCAATTGCTGGGGTTTGACGCCAGGCCCGGCTGGACCGGCTGGGACGAGGTGCAGGCCCTGATGCCGGAAGCTGAAATCGGCGACCTGATCATCGAGCTGCGTTCGGCAACGGCAGGTGTGGCCAGCTACACTTCTGAATTCGACCACATGGCCGAACTCTCCGGCAAGGCGGCTGATCAGGCTCTGCAAAGATCGGGCAAACAGGCGGCTTGAATCGTTCGGTGAGCTGGCCAAACAAACTGAAGGAAAGGGCCGCCAAGCGACCCTTTCCGCGCATGGTCCAATCGCGGCGCTGAGAAACGGGAACTTGACTACTTGAAGGCAATTTCTCCAATCGGAGTTCCGGGAGGAAGATCTCTGGTCTTGCAAATCAGCTGAACCATGACATCCCAGTAGATGCTCATGTCGCTGAGTGTCAGGTTCGCTATGTCGTCATTGCCCCCGAGGAATAGCGGGTGATTGTAGCCAACGCACTGGGAATGAGCTGGAACCTGATTGGACGCCTTTAGCCAGTCAGCGTGAAAGCCGGTGGCGAGGGCGGCATCGGCATGGTTGTCCAGCTCTTCGTTATGAAACTGCAGAAAACTTGTCGGGATTTCAAAATAGTCACCTGTCCCCGGTTCCAGCATTACGACCAAAGGTTCCCCGGACTCCATCCGGCTTGGGTCCAGACAGAATTGACGTCCCAGCCAGTCGTAACCGAAGCAGAAAATTCCCTTCGGAAGCTCTGGAAACGCTTTCAAGGCGAGTTGGTTCCACTGGAGCATGGATTGTGGAGTGTGCACACGATAAAGCCCGCGGTTGAAAGAGCTTCCTGCAAAGGTTTGCAGGAAAACTTCAAGGCCGGTTGCCTTTGGCAGAGCTTCTGAAACTTGAATCGCTGATTGGCTCAATTCATGGTCTATTTCGAATGCTGAAGAAAATGCTTCGAACATCATTGGTCCTTGTAATGGGCAGGGAAAATTCTTCCATCAGTTCAAAACACCTCGACGAACAGTGCAATCTCAAAGTCTTCGTTTAGGTCCGAGTATATCCTGGTCTGCTTCATCGTTCTGATCGGATTTGCCGGGCCGCCGTTTGCCCGGCACGTGTTTCATCCAGGAACGGGCCTAACAGGACGGGTGATTTGTGGTCCACCCGCCGAGGCGTTTCTGTTGGGCGCCTGTTCGAGAGGCGGCCGCGATCTTCTTCACCGTTTCGTTGCCGAAGGTCACCAGGGCGTTATTTGCCATTGATGAGCGATTCCGGTTTCCTGCGGGGCAAATGGAGTGAGACGCATGAACATCCTGAAGAAACGCAGCTGGAACCTTGCTGAGCGCGATGCCACGCCGGAGGCCGTTTTCCTGAACCGGCGGCAGATCCTGGCAGGTCTTGCCGGCGGCGGTGCGCTTCTCGGCAGCGGGCTTGGTCTCCGGCCGGCTTTTGCGGAAGAAGACCCGAGTGCCGGGCTCTATCCGGTCACGCGCAATGCAGCCTACACGCTGGACCGGGACCTCACCGCCGAAGACGTCGCGTCCAAATACAACAATTTTTATGAGTTCGGCTCACACAAGCAGATCTGGCCGGCGGCCCAGGCCCTCAAGATCCGGCCCTGGACAGTGACGCTGGATGGCATGATCGACAATCCGCAGACCATCGACATCGACGATCTGCTGGCCAGGATGCCGCTGGAAGAGCGTCTTTACCGGCACCGCTGTGTCGAGGCCTGGTCGATGGCCGTGCCCTGGTCAGGCTTTGCACTGGCGGACCTGGTCAAGCTCGCGGGTCCTCAGACGGGTGCAAAATATCTGCGTTTCGAGACGTTCCACGATCCGTCGGTCGCAAGCGGTCAGAAACAGTCCTGGTATCCCTGGCCCTATGTGGAGGGCCTGACCCTGGAAGAGGCCACCAACGAGCTGACCTTCATGGCGACCGGTGTCTATGGCAAGCCACTCGCCAAACAGTTCGGCGCTCCGGTCCGTCTGGTGACGCCCTGGAAATACGGCTTCAAATGCATCAAGTCGGTGGTGAAGATCACCTTCACGGACCAGCGTCCTGTCAGCTTCTGGGAAGAGATCCAGCCGAAGGAATACGGCTTCTGGGCCAATGTGAACCCGTCGGTGCCGCACCGCCGCTGGCCGCAGGCATCGGAACGGATCCTGGGCACGGACGAACGGCGGGACACGCTTCTCTACAATGGCTATGAGGAACAGGTGGCGCATCTCTACAAGGACATGAAGGGCGAGCTTCTGTTCATGTAGGGAAGATTTTGCGCTGCAGCAAAGTATAGGCAAAAAAAGAGCCGGGTCTTTAAGGACCCGGCAGTTTATTTTGATTCACTGAAACCAGTGGAATCACCTTCCAGAGGGGAACAGCTGGTCTGGACATCACTGGGAGGAGGACGTGACGTCCGCGTGACCAACAGTGATGCTTATATGCAGTGCACAAGCCGCATAAACAAGAGGCAGGTGCGCAGACCTGCTATGCATTTTGCGCAGGTCTGTGTTTTCAGGCTTTGGTGGCGGTGGAAAAGATTTGTTTTCCAATATGTTAATCCTGTTCAATTAATCGGCGGCACACGACATTTTTTGCGTATTCCGTCAGAATTTCTTTGCGGAAGCCCGGATCTGGTTTGATTGCCTGGCAAAATTGCACTCAGGTTTTTGCATATTTTTTGACCTGACCCTCTCATGTGTCCCTGCGATTGGCGGCTAGGCCGGGCCCAGCAGCATGAAGGTTTCGGACTTTCCAACGCCGTTCATCATGCGAATTTCCGATATGACACTGTTCATGGCTGGCAGGCTGGAAACTTCGATTTCCGCGATGATGTCCCAGACGCCATTGGTGTTGGAGAGGCTAGCAATGCCGGGAATGCGTTTGATCGTGGCGACCGTGTTCTTCAGGTTGTTGCCGCTCAACTCGATCAGCATGACCGCACGCAGCAGATTCTCGGGCATGTCGTCACTGAGGCGGATGGTGAAGCTCTTGATCGTGCCGTTGGCAATCAGGCGGTCCAGTCGGGTCTGAACCGTGCCGCGCGCAACTTTCAGGATCTCGGCAAGCTTGGGCAGAGAGGCCCTGCTGTTGATGCGCAATTCCGCGATCAGTCTCCGGTCCAGGTCATCCATCATGTCTGTCTTCGCTGTCAGTTTCGTTAATCGAACTGACAGAATACGCAGAATACTAGATAATTTGACAGGTTTTTGCGTATTCCTTGACCCTTGTCCGGGGGATGTTTTGGCAAAGAGGCCAGACAGGGAAGGAACAGGAATGACACCGGACACAGCGGCGCCTGTGGAAGCAAACCACGCTCATGGAGTATGGCAGCCAGCGGAGCGCGTCGAGGAACTCGCCTGCCGGCTGGTGCGCCTTGCCAGCGAAACCGGAACGCCCGGCGAGGCGGCCTTTGCACGGCAGCTTGTGGCGCTTTTGAGCGAGATACCGTATTTCCGCGACAACCCCGACGACATCCGTCTGGTGGAGGGACTGGAGGGCACGCCGGCCCGCAACGTCGTGGCAGTGGTTCGCGGCGCCGGCCGCAAGGCCCTGCTGCTGACAGGGCACTATGACACCGTGTCCGTTGAAAACTATCACGATCTCAAGGATCTCAGCCGGGAGCCTTATGAACTCAGAACGGCTCTGCTCGCGGATCTGGAAAGGCCAAACCTGACGCTGCAGGAGGAGCGTGCGAAGACCGATCTGGCAAGCGGCGACTTCCTGCCGGGCCGCGGCATGCTGGATATGAAAAGCGGCCTTGCAGCCGGTGTTGCCGTACTTGAGCAGTTCGCGGCGCGCAGCGAGCGGACAGGCAATCTGGTGCTTTGCTGCAGTCCGGACGAAGAACGTGACAGCCGGGGCATGCGCGCCTTGCGCGACAGCTTGCCGGAGCTGATGGCTGACATGGGTCTGGATCCTGCCGGGGCCATCAACATGGACGTAACCTCGGACCAGGGCGACGGCAGCGAGGGGCGCGCCGTTTTTGCCGGCACCATCGGCAAGCTGATGCCTTTTGCGCTGGTGGTCGGCAGGAGCTCGCATGCAAGTTACCCCTATGAGGGTGTCAGCGCCCAGATGATCGCAGCCGAGATCGTGCGGCGGATCGAAGCCAATCCCGACCTCAGTGACCGGGGCGGCGACGCAGTGTCACCGCCGCCGATCTGTCTGGAAGCAAGGGACCTGCGCGACGTTTACGAGGTCACCACCCCCGAGCGGACCTGGCTTGCCTTCAACTGGCTCTACCATTCCCAGGACCCGGAGGATCTCTTTGCCAGCTTTGTTGGCCAGGTAAAGGCTGCCGCGCAGGCCAGTCTCGCCAGACTGGCGGACAATGCGCGCCGGTTTTACGCACTGTCGGGCAGCGCCGCCGGACCGGAGCCTGCCGATATGCCCATTCTGAGCTACGCGGATCTCAAGGCAGAAGCGGCACGCCAGCTTGGTGACCGCTTCCAGAATGCCTTGATGGCAAAACAGGCCGCGCTTGAAGGCGTCGATAATCCGATGACCGTCAGCCGCGAGCTGGTGATCTGGCTGGTGGATCGTGCAAGGCTCTCCGGACCGGTGATCGTGACCGGTTTTGCCAGTCTGCACTATCCGTCCACCCGGCTCGACCGGAACCATGCGCACGATACCGCACTTGAGACCGCGATATCGGCCGTCATGGCAACGCGGCAGCATGACCCGTCCCGGCGCTTGATCTGGCGCCCCCATTTTGAAGGCATTTCCGACATGAGCTTCTTTGGCTCCATGGAGGGCCGCTCTTCTGCGCTGGTTGCCAGGAATACGCCACCGGGTTGGCTGATTGATCAGCCAAACCCGAAAAGCCTCAGATGTCCCATGGTGAATATCGGCCCGTGGGGGCGTGAGTTCCATCAACGGTTCGAGCGCGTTTACGCCCCTTACGCCTTTGACGAGCTGCCCCGCATCCTGGCTGAAATCAGCGATCTGTTTCTGGCGGATGGCTGACGGGGTGCGGGCAGGAGATCCTTGCCCTAGTAGACCCAGTTCTGGGCGTTGGCCAGCAGGAACTCGCGGAATGCGGTGACGCGAGCCGTGTTCTTCAATTCGGACGGATAGACAAAATAGGTGTCGAAAGAGGGCACCTTGTCCTCCTGCTCGGTCATCACCGGCGCCAGCTTGGAAGACTGGTCAATGATGTAATCGGGCAGCATGGCGATGCCGACACCGCTCTGAACGGCCCGCTTGATCGCCACGATGTTGTTGGCTTTCAGAACCGAACGGCGCGGGCTTGTGGTGACACGTCCTGCCGTTTCCAGCCAGTTCATCGACCTGAGATAGGCCGGTGCCTGCTCGCCGAAGGTGATGATGCGGTGATTGTCGAGATCGTCGATCGACACCGGTGCGCCGAAGCGCTGCAGATATTCCGGTGACGCATAGACATGGAAATGCACGGTGAACAGCTTGCGCTGGATCAGGTCCGGCTGGGTCGGTTGGCGCAGGCGGATGGCCACATCTGCCTCGCGCATGCCGAGATCAAGCTCGTCATCGTCGAAGATCAGGTGCAGATCGACATCGGGATAAAGGTCGATGAAGTTCTTGATCCGCGAGGTGAGCCAGGTGGAGCCGAGACCGACCGTTGTGGTCACCCGGAGAATGCCGGAGGGTTTTTCCTTGCTGTCCGTCAGGCTTGACTGGACGGCCTCGAGCTTCATCAGGACGTCGCTGGCGGTGCGATAGAGCAATTCGCCCTGTTCCGTGAGCAGCAGGCCACGCGCGTGGCGGTGAAACAGGGGCACGCCCAGATCATGTTCCAGCGCACTGACCTGCCGGCTGACGGCGGACTGGCTCATATGAAGCGTGTCACCGGCATGGGTGAAACTGCCGGCTTGAGCGGCCGCATGAAAGATACGTAGCTTGTCCCAGTCCATGCGACCCCTCCGAAGGGCGTTGCAGGCAGCCTTACTCGGCTGCCTGTTTGGTCGATGCGGCCTCATGTTCGGCCAGAAACTTCTCCGCTTCAAGCGCGGCCATGCAGCCCATGCCGGCGGCGGTTACCGCCTGGCGGTAAATATCGTCAGTGACATCGCCGGCCGCGAAAACGCCCGGGATCGAGGTTTTGGTCGAATCCGGCGCGGTTTCCATATAACCGTTCGGCTTCAGCTTGAGCTGATCCTTGAACAGTTCCACCGACGGCGCGTGGCCGATGGCAATGAAAACACCATCTGTGGAAATTTCCGACAGTTCGCCGGTCTTGGTGTTTTTCAGACGAACGCCGGTCACGGCCTTGGGAATGCCGCCGCCGAGAATCTCGTCGACCTGGCTGTCCCAGACGATGTCGATCTTGGGGTTGTTGAACAGGCGGTCCTGCAGGATCTTTTCCGCGCGCAGGCTGTCACGGCGATGCACCAGCGTCACCTTGGAGGCGAGGTTGGCCAGGTAAAGAGCTTCCTCAACGGCGGTGTTGCCGCCGCCGACCACGACCACTTCCTTGTTGCGGTAGAAAAAGCCGTCACAGGTCGCGCAGGCAGAGACGCCGGCGCCCATGAAATCCTCTTCGGACTGGATGCCGAGCCAGCGTGCCTGGGCGCCGGTCGCGATCACGAGCGTGTCCGCGGTGAACACGGTGCCGCTGTCTGCCTCCAGCCGAAACGGACGCTGGGAAAGGTCCGCCTTGATGATCGTGTCATAGACGATCTTGGTGCCGACATTTTCCGCCTGCTTCTGCATCTGCTCCATCAGCCAGGGGCCCATGACCGGATCGGCAAACCCCGGATAGTTCTCGACATCAGTGGTGATGGTGAGCTGACCGCCCGGCTGGATGCCGGCAACAAGGGTCGGCTCGATCATGGCGCGCGCGGCGTAGATGGCGGCCGTATAACCGGCCGGGCCGGAGCCGATGATCAGAAGTTTGCTGTGTTCCGTGCTCATGACGCACCTTTTCCTGTCTTTGGTCCGGCTCTTCCTGTCCGGTTGCCCGTCTTCAGGGCTCCTGTGAGTCTTGCCGCCGAAAGCTTGCGTATTCCGCGAGAATGCGGTCCGCGATGACCGGGGTGGCATCTATCGGCTCGTAGGTAGTGGTTTTCAGCGGACCTGGAAAGGGGTGAACTGCACCGATCCGTTCCAAAGTCCCCAAAAACCCGGTGATCTTGTCGTGACCGCCAGCAGGATGAAACACGTGCACCGGCTTTCCGGTGGCTGTGGCCTCACCGATCATGTTGGTGGAATCGGCCGTGGCGATGATTGCATCCGCTTTTGCAAGATAGTGTCCGAGCGGATTTGGCCCCTGGCCCGACCAGTAGAGATGGGGTCCTGATCTGGCAAGGCTGGAAAGACCATAGGCTAGATCCGGCGGCGTCCGGCGCGACGCCGTGATCATCAACGACGCTTTTTGGGAATTTGCCAAGTCGCGCAGGCCTGCAAGCAGGCGCTTCTGGTCCTCTTCACGGAAGGTATGATGACGGCTGTCGCCGCCGATCAGGACCGCCACCCGCGGGTGGTTCAGCCGGTCGATGTCGACCAGCGTTTCGGCGCGCAGATCGGCAAGCTTGCTGGCGGAGAACCTGTGAGGAGAGGTCGGCGTGACCAGAACGTTGCGGCCGCGCAATTTGTCGTGTTCCGGCACCCAGATCAGGTCGGCGGCCTCCGGGCCGGTGCGGGGGTCCTTGAGAAAGACGGTAAAGGTATTGCCCCCGAACGCCGCTTGATCCGGCGCAGATACCCAGCTGCGCGCCTGCCGGAGGCAACGACGATATCCGGATAGGGGAGAGCGATTGGGCTTTTTGGGCGTGATTCCCACTCGCGCGGGTCGATCGGGCCGAAGGGAAGCCACCAGGAAAAGGGTGGTTTTGGTGCGACGATCCGGGTTTCATAAGGAACGCCGAGCGTTTCGACTACGCCGATGCATTGCGCCAAGTCACCGGCCTTGCCGTCGGTCAGGACCCATGCGGTCGACGGCGCGATCTCCTCAAACTGTGGCATTTAAGGAGCAGTTCCCCTATCGTAATCTTTCGAAATCGTGCGCATTTTTGTTATAGTCTTGCACAAACGCGCAAAAAATCATAACTCGGCACCTGAAACACACGTTAACGCGGGATTCTCCCATTCCGCAAGACGAGGGGCCGGCTCGGTGGTAATTGCCCACACCCGGGTCCAGTTGGAAGCTTTAAGGAGACAGGTGTGAAAGCGCGGCTCGATGCCATTGACTGGCAGATCCTGAAGGAATTGCAAGCAGACGGACGGATGACCAATGTCGAGTTGGCGCGGCGTGTCGGCATTTCCGCGCCTCCGTGTCTTCGCCGGGTCCGGGCCCTAGAAGAAGCCGGCCTGATTCTCGGATACCGCACGCTGCTGGACGAAAAGCAGCTCGGCTATGACGTGACGGCCTTTGCCATGGTCGGTCTGCATAGCCAGACCGAGGCCGACCTGATCGCCTTTGAACAGACGGTGCAGAACTGGCCGCTTGTGCGGGAAAGCTACATGCTGTCCGGGGAGGTCGATTTTCTTCTGAAATGCGTTTCGCCGGATCTCCAGACCTTCCAGAACTTCATCATCCGCGAACTGACCGCCGCGCCCAATGTCGACAGCGTGCGCACCGCCCTGACGATCCGGCGCACCAAGGATGAACCGGTGGTGCCGATCGACTGAGGCCGAATACCTCGTTTCCGGACAGTCTTCAGGCTTGAGGCGCGTTGTCAGGTCGCTTGCGCGTCGCTGCGACCGGACTGGATGCGTTCCAGCTTCTTGCGCAGCCGCAGGATCGTAGCGACATCGCGCAGAGCCGTTGCGACCAGCGTAAACACCACACTGAGCAGGAAGCAGGTGGTCAAGATAGCGACCGGGAGCGGCTGTTCGTAATGGAAGGTGTTCAGCGCCTGGTCGACCGGTTCCATTCCGGAATAGAGACGGGTGCGGACGGTTTCCTTGTAGACGCCGAGTTCAAGCGAGCCATGCTTGAAATAGCGAAGGCTGTAAACCAGAAGCAACACGGACGCAGCAAGGGCGACCAGAAAGCCGAACATGCGCGCACCGAAGGCAAAGGCGCCCTCGTATCGTTTCGTCACCAGACGCTTGAAGATCTGGCGTTCGCGCTCATCCAGCTTGGCATAGAGAAACCAGCGATAGGCCCACAGGGGCAGTGACGCGACCAGCAGCCACACCGCGATTGCGTGAAAGACCATCAATCACCCTCCGACACGTACCGACTGCTACCTTAGCGGGCGACCGGCACGCGTCAAAGGGGAATATCAGTTGCCCCGGACAAACCGGCGCAGACAAGCGATCAGACGAACTGAACTTCAACGATCTCGTAGGAACGAGCACCGCCCGGTGCGGCGACTTCAACGCTGTCACCCACAGATTTGCCGATCAGGGCACGTGCAATCGGGGAAGAAATCGAGACCTTGTTGTGCTTCACGTCGGATTCGACATCTCCAACGATCATGTATTTCTTCTCTTCTTCCGTGTCTTCATCAATCAGGGACACGGTCGCGCCGAATTTCACGGTGTCGCCGCTGAGTTTGGTCACATCAATGACCTCGGCGCGCGAAAGTTTGTCTTCCAGTTCCGCAATACGGCCTTCGTTGAGGCTCTGGGCTTCCTTCGCCGCATGGTATTCGGCGTTTTCCGACAGGTCGCCATGTGCGCGCGCTTCTGCAATCGCATCGACGATGCGCGGACGCTCAACCGTGGTACGTTCCTTCAGCTCGTCCTGAAGCATTTTGTAACCGGCGGAGGTCATCGGAACTTTTTCCATGGGTCTCAGACCTTCAACTTATTGGGTCCTTATTTTGCTCTTCTTCAAGGACCGCGCTTTAACAAAAACAAACCAAGCCGGGAAAGGCGCGCTTTCCCGGCCGGTCAATGAGTATATTAGCCTTAGCCGAAGTAGGATTGTAAAGGTCTTACTTCAAGGCTCCCCGCTTTGTGGGCGGTAATGCCTTTGGCCGCTGCAACCGAACCTGCAAGGGTCGTGTAATACGGAACCTTGTTCAGGAGGGCTGCCCGGCGCATCGACCGGCTGTCGGAGATGGCCTGCGCGCCTTCGGTGGTGTTGAAGACAAGCTGGACTTCGCCATTCTTGATAGCATCGACGATATGTGGCCGGCCTTCAAGCACCTTGTTGATCTTCCTGACCGCGATGCCCTGGTCCTCCAGGAATTTCTGGGTGCCACCGGTGGCGATGATGGTGAAGCCGGCTTCCTCGAGGCTCTTCACGGCCTCAAGCACACCTGCCTTGTCCTGGTCCCGCATGGAAACGAAGACGGTGCCTTCGCCCGGAACGCCGGTGCCGCAGCCGATCTGCGACTTGGCGAATGCCTTGCCGAAGGCGGTGTCCAGACCCATGACCTCGCCGGTGGAACGCATTTCCGGACCGAGAATGGTGTCGACGCCCGGAAAACGGGCGAAGGGGAACACGGCTTCCTTGACCGCAATGTGGTCGTATTTGCGATCGCTAAGGCCGAAGGAGGCCAGGCTCTCGCCGGCCATGACGCGGCTGGCGATCTTGGCGACCGGAGCCCCGATGGTCTTGGCGACGAACGGCACGGTTCGGGAGGCACGCGGGTTCACTTCCAGAACGAAGATCTCGCCGTCCTTGATCGCGTATTGAACGTTCATCAGGCCGCCGACTTCCAGCGCCAGGGCCAGCGCCCTGGTCTGCCGCTTCAGCTCGTTCAGCATGTCTTCGCCGAGCGAGAAAGGTGGCAGCGAACAGGCACTGTCGCCGGAGTGGATGCCGGCTTCCTCGATATGCTCCATGATGCCGCAGACAAAGACGTCCTTGCCGTCGCAGAGCGCATCGACATCGACCTCGATGGCGCCGTCCAGGTAACGGTCGAACAACAGCGGATTGGTGCCCAGCACCGTGTTGATCTGGCCGGTCTTGTCGTTCGGATACTTGGCGCGCACTTCCGCCGGTACCAGCTCGGGCAGGGTACCGAGCAGGTAGGAGTTGAGCGCTTCCTCGTCGCGGATGATCTGCATGGCACGGCCACCCAGCACGTAGGACGGACGTACGACGAGCGGCAGGCCGAGCTGGCCTGCAATCAGGCGGCCCTGTTCGACGGAATAGGCAATGCCGTTTTCCGGCTGCTTCAGGTCCAGTTTGATCAGAAGCTTCTGGAACCGGTCACGGTCTTCTGCAAGGTCGATCATGTCCGGCGATGTGCCGAGGATTGGCACATCGGCCTTGACCAGCGCCTGGGCCAGCTTCAGGGGCGTCTGGCCGCCGAACTGGACGATAACGCCGTGTAGAGTTCCGTTTTCCTGCTCCTTGCGGATGATCTCCAGAACGTCCTCGGCCGTCAGCGGTTCGAAATAGAGCCGGTCGGAAGTGTCATAGTCGGTGGAGACGGTTTCCGGGTTGCAGTTGACCATGATGGTTTCGTAACCGGCGTCCTCAAGCGCGAAGGCGGCGTGACAGCAGCAATAGTCGAACTCGATGCCCTGGCCGATCCGGTTCGGGCCACCGCCCAGGATGACCACCTTCTTCCTGTCGGACGGATCGGCTTCGCAAGCCGGTGCGCCCATGAAGGGGGCTTCATAGGTTGAATACATATAGGCGGTGGGCGAAGCGAATTCGGCGGCGCAGGTGTCGATGCGCTTGTAGACTGGATGCACGTCCAGGTCCTGGCGCAGCTTCTTGACGTCGCTTTCGTCGAGGCCGGCAAGGCTCGCCAGCCGCGCATCGGAGAAGCCCATCGATTTCAGCTTGCGCAGATTGTCCGCATCCTGCGGCAGGCCGATGTTGCGCACCTTGGCTTCCATCGCCAGGATGTCGGCCATCTGCTCCAGGAACCAGGTGTTGATGCCGCTGGCCTGGTAGACCTCTTCCACGCTCATGCCCAGCCGCATGGCCTGGGCGACGCTCAGAAGACGCGTCGGGGTCGCCGTCGAAACAGCCGCGCGCATGGCGTTGCGGTCGTCGCCTTGGTCCAGCCCCGGAATGTCGATCTCGTCGAGGCCGTTCAGACCGGTTTCCAGGCCGCGCAGGGCCTTTTGAAGGCTCTCGTTGAAAGTCCGGCCGATCGCCATGACTTCGCCGACCGATTTCATCGCCGTGGTCAGATAGGGTTCGGAGCCCGGGAACTTTTCGAAGGCAAAGCGCGGAATCTTGGTGACGACATAGTCGATCGTCGGCTCGAAGGAAGCCGGGGTCGCGCCGCCGGTGATGTCGTTCTCCAGCTCGTCCAGCGTGTAACCGACGGCCAGCTTCGCCGCGATCTTGGCGATCGGGAAGCCGGTGGCCTTGGAGGCGAGGGCGGACGAGCGCGACACGCGCGGGTTCATCTCGATGACAACCAGCCGGCCAGTGTCCGGATTGACGGCGAACTGCACGTTGGAGCCGCCGGTTTCCACGCCGATCTCGCGCAGCACCGCAATCGAGGCGTCGCGCATGATCTGGTATTCCTTGTCGGTCAGGGTCAGTGCTGGTGCCACGGTGATCGAATCACCGGTATGCACGCCCATGGGATCGACGTTTTCGATGGAGCAGATAATGATGCAGTTGTCCGCCTTGTCGCGGACCACTTCCATTTCATATTCCTTCCAGCCGAGAAGGCTCTCGTCGATCAGGACCTGTCCGACCGGGGAGGCATCGATGCCGGAGCGCACGATGGTCTCGTATTCTTCCCTGTTATAGGCAACGCCGCCGCCGGTGCCGCCCAGGGTGAAGGCCGGGCGGATGATGGCCGGCAGGCCGATCTCGTCGAGGGCGCGCATGGCTTCCAGGTAGCCTGCGTTGCGGTCGTAGCCGCTGATCTTGCCGTTGTCGTCCCTGATTGCCGGTGAGGAGGCGATTGCGGCGCGCGGGTTTTCCAGCCCGATCTTGTCCATGGCGGCCCGGAACTTTTCCCGGTCTTCCGCCTTCTCGATGACGTCTGCGCGGGCACCGATCATTTCGACGCCGTATTTTTCCAGGACACCCATTTCCTCAAGATCGAGGGCGCAGTTCAGCGCAGTCTGTCCGCCCATGGTCGGCAGCAGCGCGTCGGGGCGCTCCTTCTCGATGATCTTGGCGACCAGTTCCGGTGTGATCGGCTCGATATAGGTGGCATCGGCCAGGTCCGGATCGGTCATGATCGTCGCCGGGTTCGAGTTCACCAGGATGATGCGGTAACCTTCTTCGCGCAGCGCCTTGCAGGCCTGGGTGCCGGAATAGTCGAATTCGCAGGCCTGGCCGATGACAATCGGACCGGCACCAATGATCAGGATAGAAGAGATATCTGTGCGTTTGGGCATCTCGGCTCGCAGCTCGCAGCGGCCAGTCCGGATAACGAACGGGCGTTATTCGGTCTGAACCTGACTTGAGGTGAATGACAATGTTGGCTGAGCGCGTCTTATAGGGAAAAGCGGCGCGCTAGGAAACCCCGCCTGGACCGGAAGATGACGTTTTCCGGAGCAGAAATGCGACTTTATTCGGAGTCCTTGATTTCCAGCGGCAACGGAACGGTCGTCTGGCCGTCAAAGTCGCCTATTCCATTGGACAGCGCGTAACAGGCAAGACGGATGGATTTGGGGATCTCGACCGGTCGGCCGTCTCGATTGCCCTTTTCATAATACTGGATCATGCGCTTCTTCAGACCGAGCCGGTCCGCGGCGTCTTTCTGCTTAAGGCCGAGTGCGCGCCGCCAGTGGCGGAACTGCTGCGGGGTCATGCCGGGTACAGGGTCTTTGGATTTCGAATCGGCCATTTTGTCTTATTCCGGAATGCCTTGGTTTCATGCGCCGCTTGTTGCAGCGCACGTCCCCTATTTCTTGACAGAAATAACCTTGGTGCCGAATTGTCAATCAAGAAGTGCACAATGTGCTCTTTTTGTGCGCTTTTGGGTCGTGCTGCGACGGCCCAAATGCAAAAATGAATAACACAATGCAGATTTACAGCAACGTTTGAGCAACGCATCGTTTTGGATCGGATTTTTCGGACTTTAGGGAAGTTTTTGGAAAGATTCCAAACTGTTTGGTTTGAAATTATATTCTACATATGCCCTAAGGGTTTTTAGCATCCTGTAATAAATGTCAGGGTTAACACAAAGAGATTTAAGTAGTTTTCCGGTGTGCGTTGCCGTGGGGTTAAGAAAATTCGTCGGGGATAAGCCAATTCCAAAAAAGTTTATTTATTAGATTTAGATTATCGATAATTCATATTTATGGCCATCAGGGGTAATTATCTTTGGAAATAACCATTCCCTGTTGCGTGTTCTTTTGGTTTGGTGGCGAGATTTTGTTTTTCCTTATCTGAAACTTCTGCGGAAAATCTGCAATATTTCCAATTTTTCCGTAGATTTTAACTATCGATCCGGTGTATTAGACTACTGCTTAGTCTCCTATGAGTTTGCTGTTGGGAGCTTCTTGAGCGGTGAGCATTGCGCTTCAAGCTACAGAGGCTGTTATTGCCGTGCTAGTGGGACCCGATTGACCGGAGGTGGGACCGGAAGGTCGGGAGTGCTGCAAGACCCAGCCAGACTTGGAACAAAAAGACAAGATCGGGCTTAAAAGTATGAACAATGTAGCAACCAAAATGGTCGTGATCCCGGATATTGCAGGTCCGGGACAGGAAGTGGTTCTGGAAGATCGCGCTCTTGCGATTTCCGAAATGTCGGAACGGTTTGATGTAACGCTCCGCACACTTCGTTTCTATGAGGAAAAAGGTCTCCTCAATCCCGTGCGCAAAGGCGCTCGCCGATTTTACGGTGCGCGCGACGTCTCACGGATGCGGGTCATCCTGCAGGCCAAGAAAATCGGTCTGACCCTTGCCGAGATCCGCCGGGTCATCAAGCTGGTGGAAGGCAATGGCAATCGCAACGACCAGTATAAAGAACTTCAGGAAATCTGCCGCGCACAGCAGGATATCCTGATCGAGCAGAAGCAAATGCTTGATGAGCAGGTCGCTGAAGTCGAACAGATCCTGTCGGCCTTCGACGAACTGGTCGCCTGATACACTCCAGGTGAGTGGCGCGAGACCCGGCATGGGAACATGCCGGGTCTTTTTTGTTGGTGTTTGGCAATCTTTGCTTCTGTAGCTGGTCGCTGAGTTTACTGCTGGCCGGCCTGCAGGCAGACCTGAAACAGACTGCCGTCTTCCTTGCCGGTCAATTTGGCAAAATAGGCGTGGCCGTCTGCCGAACGGAACAACCAGACATCAATCGGATCGGTGCCCTTGACCTTGAGCCGATAGTGTCTTGCCGGGATCTGCTTCGTCCCTGACACCAGGTGCTCTGTTCCCAGATCTTCCACCTTGGCCATGAGGATCACCATGTCCTGCGTGTCGAAAATGCGCAGGTTTCCGGGCAGGCGAAAGGCATTACGCTGCCAGTAGAAAGGCAGCCCGACAAGGCTGGTGTCGAAACTGCTGGCGGTCAATCTGTCGTTCCGGGGCGAATTCTTGTCGTCGGATAAGAGCAAGGTTCCGATTTCAATCACGTCACCGACCTCTGGAACGAGAAAGGTGGCAACGCCTGTCGCCAGGTCTTTCAGTTCGTCCATGTCCTTCTCGCCCTTGTCCTTCATCTGGGAGCGAAAGGACAGGTATTCCTCGCCCGAGAGCTGAAGCTTGCTCCAGAAGACCTTCTTGTTCTCTTTCAGTTCGTTGCTGGCTTCCAGAAGTTGCCCTGAAGCGGAAATACGCTCTTCCAGCGTGCCCCGGATATCGATCTTGCCCCAGAAACCACCCGTCTTGATCCGGAGAAACTGTGTGACCTTGCGTCCTCCCTGCGCAAGATCATCTGTCTTCATCGTGACGCCTCCGATCTTCTTATCGTCGAGAAGCAGATCGTAGTGCTTGAGGGTTTGGGCCATAACGGGCGGGCACATGGAAAACAGCGCCAGCGCCAGGATGGCCTGAAGGATTTTTTGCATTACACCGAATTGCATTGATTGTCCCTTAAATGACTTGTCTGGAATTTGACCGGCACAGCGCTCAAGTCCTTGAAATGCATGCTGTACCGGCGCCACGACCTCTGTGTTCTGCGTCTGCCCCTTGAACCCGGCGGTCGGGTCCGGGGAGCCCGCTGGAAAAATATTGAGCGAACGTTCGTTCGTATTTATGGCTTGCTACACCGATTTGCGAAAGAGGTCAATTGAGGGCGCGTGCGAGGGCAACAGCAATGGCAAGGGCACGAGCAGGGGTACGCGGGAGGGCGCAAGGCGGTATCCGGGCCGGATGCAAAACATCCAGGCAGGCCTCGCCGGACCGGCTGACCGAAGTCGACAGAACTCCGGGAGGGGCTGAAGACCGATGATGTCTCTGCTTGCAGGGACGGCCCTGTCTCGTGGGGTCACGGCAGGAAATCTACATTGGTATGTGGCGCGTTCCTCGGCGCCGCGGAGGCGACGCGTACCGGTTCCACCGCACCGACATGAAAAACGCCGGCTCTGGCGAGCCGGCGTATCTTCAAGGTCTGTCGATGTTTACCGGGGAGGGCTCAGCCCTGCCTTGCGTCTTCCATCAGGCCGGTGAACCTCTTGAAGAGATAGTGGCTGTCCTGCGGACCCGGAGAGGCTTCCGGGTGGTACTGGACGGAAAAGACAGGCTTGTCTTTCATCGCGAGGCCACAGTTGGAGCCGTCGAACAGGGAGACGTGAGTCTGCTCGACATTGTCCGGCAGGCTGTCGGCGTCGACAGCGAACCCATGGTTCATCGACGTGATTTCCACCTTGCCGGTGGTGTGGTCGAAAACCGGATGGTTGGCGCCATGGTGGCCCTGGTGCATTTTCACCGTCTTGCCGCCGAGCGCGAGTGCCAGCATCTGGTGGCCAAGGCAGATGCCGAAGGTCGGAACGCCCTTGTCGACCACCCCGCGAATGGCGGCAACCGAGTATTCTCCGGTCGCAGCCGGGTCACCCGGACCGTTGGACAGGAACACACCATCCGGCTGATGGGCCAGAATGTCCTCAGCCGTTGCCGTCGCCGGGAGCACGGTGACATCGCAGCCGGCATCAGCGAGCAGGCGCAGGATGTTCCGTTTGATGCCGTAGTCGACCGCAACGACCTTGAACGTGCTGCTTGTAGCCTCGCCAAAGCCTTCGTCCCACTTCCATGTGGTTTGCGACCATGGATGGGACTGGGTGGTTGAGGCGTCCTTGGCCAGGTCCATGCCGACGAGGCCAGGCCAGTTGGAAGCAGCCGTTTTCAGGCTGTCCAGATCGAATTCGCCGTCTGGTGCATGGGCAATGACGCCGTTCGGAACACCCTTTTCGCGGATGAGGGCGGTCAGGGCGCGCGTATCGACGCCGCTGATGCCGATCAGGTTCCGGCTCTTGAGCCAGGCATCGAGATGCTTTGCGGCGCGGTAGTTGGCCGGATCGGTGATGCCGGCCGCCAGCACAACGCCGCGAATGCCGCTCTCGGCCGCCATGTTGACGGTCTCGATGTCCTCATCATTGGCGCCGACATTGCCGATATGGGGAAAAGTGAAGGTGATGATCTGACCGGAATAGGACGGATCGGTCAGGATCTCCTGGTAGCCGGTCATGGCGGTGTTAAAACAAATCTCACCAACGGCTTGGCCAGTGGCGCCGAGGCCCTGTCCCTCGATCACGCTGCCGTCGGAGAGCACAAGCAGGGCGGTCGCCGGGGTCTTGGACCATGCGTCTGCAGTCGTCATGTCTTGTTTCCAGATCTTGTTGGTGACATCATGCGCTGCAGGAAAGGCGTCTTGGGTGGGCCCTAAAGCCCGCAAATGGCCGTCTGCATTAAGCGCGGGACTCTATGGGAAGCGGCTTGGATCGTCAATATTGATCCTCTGAAAAAAGATCTTTAAAATTCAATGACTTGGCTGAGAGTTGCAGTGGGCGCCGATGCGCGCTTCGTCTCAGCGCGGCAGGGGTGGGGTTAAACCATGCGCCAGGAAATGCGCGACAGAATCAATGCTGCCCTGAAGGCGGCGCAAGATGATGGCGACAAACGCAGATGCGCGACCCTGCGGTTGATGCAGACCGCGGTCAAGGACCGGGAAGCGGCTGCCCGCGAGACGGGCAAGGATGGCGTCAATGAAGCTGAAGTGATTGAAATTCTTCAGAAAATGATCAGTCAGCGGGAAATCTCGGCGGTGGAATTCGAAAGCGGAGGTCAGCTGGATCTGGCCGAACAGGAACGGACCGAGCAGGACATTATCCGCGAGTTTCTGCCCGAACAGCTCAGCGAAGACGAAATGCGGACCATCTGCCAGGAGATGGTCAAGGACATCGATGCGCATGGCCTCAGAGATATCGGCCGCTGCATGAGCGAATTGAAGACCCGTTATCCGGGGAAAATGGACTTCATGCAGGCCTCCAGCGTCGTAAAGGACATGCTGAGGGCAGATAGCGCCTCCAGAACGGAAAACGGTTCGGACGGCAAGGGAAGCACCTGATCCGGGCACAAGGGCTAACAGGGGGCTTCGGGCGCCTTCAGGGTTCTTCACAGATAATCCAGAGCCCCGGACCGGCAGTCCGGCCGCTCTGGAAACGTCTTCAAAGTCATTCTATTTTGGAAGCCGGTTTGGTCGGGCGCACTGCGTCTGTCATGGCCGGAGCTTCTCTGACGATCGGAAACCAGTCTCTTCATGCGCTTTGAACCGCGACTTCTTGATGAAATCCGGGCCCGGCTAACCCTGTCGGATCTTGTGGGCCGGCGCGTGACCTGGGACCGGCGCAAGACCCAGCCCGGCAAGGGCGACTATTGGGCCTGCTGCCCGTTTCATCAGGAAAAGAGCCCGAGTTTTCACGTCGACGACCGCCGCAACCGCTACAAGTGTTTTGGTTGCGGGGCGTCCGGCGATCATTTCACCTTCGTCTGCGAAACCGAGGGACTGAATTTTCCCGAAGCGGTGGAGCGGCTGGCCGAACAGGCCGGTGTGGCGCTGCCGGCACCGGATCCGCAAGCTGCCAGGCGTGAGAAGAAGCGCGCCGGCCTGGCGGATATCTGCGAGATGGCTGCGCAATTCTTCCAACATGAATATGCCGGTCCGCGTGGGGAAACGGCGCGGGCTTACTGCGCCAAGCGCGGTCTTGTAGCAGAGACCTTGCGCGAATTCCGCTTCGGTTTTGCGCCCGACAGCCGGGACGCACTGAAATCCTTCCTGGCGGCGCGGGAAATCCCCGAGCCGGCGATGATCGAGGCGGGGCTCGTGATCCAGCCGGAAAACGGGCGACCGTCCTACGACCGGTTTCGCGGCCGTCTGATGATCCCGATCCAGGACGACCGGGGCCGGGTGGTTGCCTTTGGCGGACGAACGCTGTCGCCCGACGGGCAGCCGAAATATCTCAACTCGCCGGAAACGCCGCTCTTTCACAAGGGCATCATGCTGTTCAATGCGCACCGGGCGCGGGAGCCGGCCTTCAAGTCCGGCGAGGCCGTGGTGGTTGAAGGCTACCTTGATGCCATCGCACTGTGGCAGGCAGGTATCCACCACGTTGTCGCTTCGCTCGGCACCGCCTTCACCGAGGACCAGGTTGTCCGGCTCTGGAAATTCGCACCCGAACCGGTGATCTGCTTTGACGGCGACGCCGCCGGTGTTGCGGCAGCCCACCGCGCGATCGACCGGATATTTCCGGTTCTGAAGAGCGGCTATTCCTTCCAGTTCAGCTTTCTGCCCGACGGCATGGACCCGGACGATCTGGTCAAGCAGCGCGGCCTGAGCGGCTTCCACGAGGAGGTCGCCCGCGCGCAGTCCCTGTTCGACGTGGTCTGGGACCGGGAAACGTCTGTTGCGCGCCTCGACACGCCGGAGCGCAAAGCCGCTCTGGAAAAGCGGTTCGACGATCTGATCGGGACCATCCGAGACGAGAGGGTGCGCCGGCGCTACCAGCTCGATCTGAAATTCAAACTGTCGAACTTCTTTTTCGAACAGTCCCGGCAAAGCCGAAAAGGCGGCAAGGCTGCGGAAACCGTTCCTTCTCTCGGGATCGCCCGGGAACGCGTCGCTGCCAGCGATGATTTCGGAACGGAGCGCCTGGTGCTTGGATTGAGCATGCGCTACCCGCATTTGCTCGACCGGAACTTCGAACGCTTTTCCAGGATCCCGTTTGCCAACGAGTTGCATTCCCAGCTGCGCGATGTCCTGTGCCGGATTGTCGACGATCTCGAAGTGGCGCCGATTGCCGATCTGACAGGTGGGTTCGAGGAACCGCTCCGGGATATCATGTCGGAGATGATGGCGGAGACCATCGGCCTGCAGGAACAGAAGGGCGCAGAATTCTCCGCCCTGATCCACCGGTTCCCGCTGCTCAAATCCAACCCGCCGGAGGATTTCATCGAGGCGGCTTTTCTGCATTTCCTTGATGTGCTTGAGCTCAATGCGCTGGAAGAGGAGCTGGCGTCTGAACTGGCGGTGGCCGATGACGAACTGGACGAGCATTCCTGGTCGCGGATACAGGCGCTGACGCAGGATCTCAGCCGCCGGCGCGAGGAATGTGCGCGGGACGAGGGTGATCTGGCAGAACGGGCCAAGAAGATCAGGACCGCACCGCCTGCGGCAGCCGCAGGATAGGTGGCAGAGATATCGGTCGTTTGCCGGCCGGCAGAACGCCTCATTTTCCGGTTTCAGGCGGTTGCGGCTTCAAAAAAACGCATTTTCCAATTGACCTGTGACGAATCACACTTGCGAATCGTGCGCGTCGAGCTAAATAGAACCTTTGCAGCCTTCCTGCGCCGCAGCCTTCAAGCCTGCTCGCGGCAATAGTCTTATAAAAGCTGCAACCCGTTTGAACACCTCTTCGGCATTCGTTCTTCGAATGTGGACTTGAAAGACCGTGCGCCGCCTCGATGCTGAAACTTGTCAATGTCGAAAAAGCTACGGTTAATTGGGACTTAAGGGACACGGCTTACAAACCTATCCACACTGATTCCTTTGGACGCCGCCGCTTTCAGAAGCTGGCGCGCTGAGGAAGACGTGGGTTGAAGCCAAACTAGGGGCGCGGCGTGGCCCGTCAGGCCACGAACTGGAGCACGACATGGTAGCCAAAGCGACACAAGCAGACGACACTCAGGAACAGAGCGGCGAAGGCGCGGACGGCCCGCTGCTGGACCTGTCGGATGCTGCCGTCAAGAAGATGATCAAAGCCGCCAAGAAGCGCGGCTACGTCACCTATGACGAACTCAACGAGGTTCTGCCGTCGGAACAGGTGTCTTCGGAAAAGATCGAGGACACGATGTCCATGCTGTCCGACATGGGCATCAACGTGATTGACTCCGACGAAGCCGAAGACGGTCCGGAAGAAGTCGACGGCGGCGAGCTGGCGACCACGACCACCACGGCCGTCGCCAAGACCGGTAATACCAAGGAGCCGGCGGACCGGACCGATGACCCGGTACGCATGTATCTGCGCGAGATGGGCTCTGTGGAGCTTCTGTCCCGCGAGGGCGAAATTGCGATCGCCAAGCGGATCGAGGCCGGCCGCGAGGCCATGATTGCAGGTCTTTGCGAAAGCCCGCTGACCTTCCAGGCGATTATCATCTGGCGCGACGAACTCAACGAAGCCCAGGTCCTCCTGCGTGACATCATCGACCTGGAAGCGACCTACGCCGGCCCGGACGCCAAGGCCGGTCCGGCAGTTGCCAATGACGACGTGGCACCGGGCGAGGGCGAAGAGAAGCCGGCTTCCGGCGAAACCTCCGAAAACACGGAAAACGAGGAAGGCGAAGGCGACGGCGAAGAGGATGACGACGAGTTCGAATCCAACGTCTCCCTGTCGGCCATGGAAGCCGAGCTGAAGCCGGGTGTCCTGGAAACCTTCGACAACATCGCCGACAACTACAAGAAGCTGCGCCGCCTGCAGGACCAGCTGGTCGAAAACAAGCTGGCCAACAAGACGCTCTCCCCGAGCCAGGAGCGCCGCTACAAGAAGCTGAAAGAAGACATCATTGTCGATGTGAAGAGCCTGTCGCTCAACCAGAACCGTATCGACGCCCTGGTGGCCCAGCTCTATGACATCAACAAGCGTCTGATGGGCTATGAAGGCCGTCTGCTGCGTCTGGCCGACAGCTACAATGTCGACCGCACCGACTTCCTGAAGCAGTATCAGGGCGCCGAGCTGGATCCGAACTGGCTGCGCAAGGTGGCGAATCTCTCCACCCGCGGCTGGAAGAACTTCATCGCCAAGGAAAAGGAAAACGTCCGCGAGCTGCGTCAGGAAATCCAGACGCTGGCAACCGAGACGGGCCTGGAAATCACCGAATTCCGCCGCATCGTGGCCATGGTGCAGAAAGGCGAGCGCGAAGCCCGCATCGCCAAGAAGGAAATGGTCGAGGCCAACCTGCGCCTCGTGATCTCCATCGCCAAGAAATACACCAACCGCGGCCTGCAGTTCCTCGACCTGATCCAGGAAGGCAATATCGGCCTGATGAAGGCGGTCGACAAATTCGAGTACCGCCGCGGCTACAAGTTCTCCACCTATGCGACCTGGTGGATCCGTCAGGCGATCACCCGCTCGATTGCCGACCAGGCCCGCACGATCCGTATTCCGGTGCACATGATCGAGACGATCAACAAGATCGTGCGCACCTCGCGTCAGATGCTGCACGAGATCGGCCGTGAGCCGACCCCGGAAGAGCTGGCCGAGAAGCTGCAGATGCCGCTGGAAAAGGTTCGCAAGGTTCTGAAAATCGCCAAGGAGCCGATCTCGCTCGAAACGCCGATCGGCGACGAGGAAGATTCCCATCTCGGCGATTTCATCGAGGACAAGAACGCGGTTCTGCCGATCGATGCGGCGATTCAGTCGAACCTGCGCGAGACCACCACCCGCGTGCTGGCGTCGCTGACGCCGCGCGAGGAGCGTGTTCTCAGAATGCGTTTCGGCATCGGCATGAACACCGACCACACGCTGGAAGAAGTCGGCCAGCAGTTCTCGGTGACCCGCGAGCGTATCCGCCAGATCGAGGCCAAGGCGCTCCGCAAGCTGAAACACCCGAGCCGCTCGCGCAAGCTGCGCTCGTTCCTGGACAGCTAAGGTCAGTTTAAATATTACTGCGAAAAGCCGAAGCAACGCTTCGGCTTTTTTGTTGCGCTAATATGAACGTTGTCACAATTGCGTGCAGTCGATTGATTGGATGATTTGAGGATTAGGGGTAAATGGGCAGTTTTTATACAAATATTACCGTCAAGGGCGCTTCCCGGGAAGCCTTGCTGGAGGATCTAAAGCGCAATAGCTGCAACGCTGTTGTGGGTCCATCTCTTGGGGGCTGGTGTACCTTTTCAGAAGAAGGAATTGACATGCAGGATCAGGAACGGATCCGGGCCTTTTTGAAGTGGGCTTCGTCACGTTATGGCGGCGTTGCGTTGTCTGTTCTTTGTCATGATGACGCCGTCTTGGAAGTTCAGCTTTTTAAGCAGGGAGAACAGATAAGCCACTACAATTCGTGCCCGGGATATTTCCTGGAGGATCCGACCGATGATCAAACGAATCCGGTGTTGGAGAATGCAGGGAATTTCGCCGCCGAGTTCGACGCGGTTTCGGAAAAGGACCTGGAACACATCCTGATGCCCGATGCCGGGACATATCTGTATCCGCTAGATGTGCAAAGTGAACTATGGCGTATCCTGCAGCTGCCGGAATATGGAGTTGGTTTTGGTTTTCGTTATGCGGAACATGATACTGACGAATATGAACCAGAACGGTTCGCCCGTACCAATTGATTTGCTCCAACCTGATGATGCTTTGGGTGCAAAGAGTTTCTAATTTGGGCCGTGCGGGAAGCGATGCAATCTAGGTCGGTGTAAGAGACCTATTGGAAACAAGGACTTGGCATTGGCGCTTGTTGCCGACATGGACCATTTCAACGAGCCGCCCCGGCCCGATGACCGCAAGGAATTCGGCTGGGGCCTTGTGGCATCGTTTGTCCTGCATGGTCTTGCCGCCTTGTTGATGACGGGGATCATCACCGGTCATGTGACCGAACCGCTGCAGGATACGGTTGAAGTGGAGTTGGTGCCGCCGCTCACTGAGGCGGTCCCTGTTCCGGAAGAGGTGCCGGAGGCAGCCACGCCCGAACCGGAGCCCGCTCAGGAGGAGGAAGTTCCCCCGCCGCCACCACTGCCTCCAGCGCCGCCGGAGACCGTCGAAGCGCCTGCCGAGGTGCCGATCGAACTGGCGGTGGAAGAGTTTGGCGAAGAGAACACTGCGCCGCTGGAAACCGCTGACGAAACGCCGCCCGAAGAGACCGAGCCTGAGGAGGCCGTTGCCGAGGCTGAGAGCGAAGAAACGACTGCGCCGTCCGAGCAGGACGCGGCCAAAACGGAGCCTGCCGAAACCGATCCTGCGGGAGATGAGGCGGCGGCGGAGGTTGATACGGCTGAGGCCGATCCGTTGGAGGGCGAACCGGAAACCGCAGCCGAGACCGAAACCGAACCGGAGGAGACGGAGAGCGTCGAGACGGCTTCTCTGCCGGTCGAAGAGGATTTTGACGCCGCCTCGGGCACGGAAGCGGTGGAGGATGTCGGCATTGCGGAGGAGGCGACGCGCGATGATTTCGGCGTTGTCGGTCCGATTGCAACCGATGCAACGCCCAGAGTGAAACCGGCGGCACCCGTCCGGACAGCACGCCGTCAGGATACACGACAAAATTCCGGTCAATCGTCAGGCGTGCCGGCGGGCATGTTGCCGGCGCGGGAGCTCTTTTCCCGGGTCCTGCTGGACGATCCCCAGGCCCGCAGCGCCATGCGCGGCATGTCGGAAAGCCAGCGGCTGAACCTTCTGTGCATGACCGAACTGCGGGCGCAGATCGCGTCGGTCAGCGCGTTGCCGCCGGAATTGCTGCCCTCCTTCCGCCCGCCGCCCGGCAACGTTCTTCAACCCCGCGGAGCCGCATTCCGCAGCCTGGGCCGCTGGTTCGACGTTGCCTTTCGTTGCGAAACGGATCGCGGCGTCACGCGCGTTGAAAAATTCGCCTTCAAGATCGGCAACGAGATCCCGCAGAGCCAGTGGCTGGAACGTGGATTGACCGGGTTCTAGCGGGGCTCTGAGCAAACGCCAACCGGATCAGCGTTCGATTGCCTCTACTGGAAAGAAGCTTGCACCGGGCGGCAGAGCCGCCGCCTCGGCCTGTTCGGTGACCTGGTATTCCAGGCCGAAACCGTAGTCGGGTTTGAAATAGCCGGGGCCGACCTGAGGCGCGGGGCTCAACGTGGCTTCGCCGGGCTTCAGATCTGATCCGCGGATGACGCCGATCTGGAACACGATGCGTGCAACTGCTTGAGGCGTTTCGCCGAGCCGGTAGCTGTCATAAGGATGATAGGCTTTTGCCGGGTTGGAGAGCACGATTTCACCGGAGATCGTTTCACCCGGTCCAAGCCGCTGGAAATAGGGCAGTTCCGGGCTTTCCACCTTCATGCCGTCCGGGATCCGCATGATGAGCTTGCCGGCATAAAGCGTGCCGTCGGCCTGGGGCATGACATAGGCGGTGCGCGGGTCGATCGACAGACTGCCGTCCGCTGCCGGTTGGTAGAGGAGATCGGCCACGTAAATGTCGGTCGTCTCCGTGTTGGTCACCTGGTAGGACAGCGCGATATAGGCCGCCGTAACGGTTTTGACGGATAGGGTCAGCATGGGCGCGCGCTCCTGATTTCGATTGCAATCACTTGATCATAAATAGCCGGGTAGCGCGAGGCTGCCGTGTCCGCCAAAACGGCGTCAATAGCGCGGACGTTGATGTTCTTCATCGTTCTTGCCGATTTCATGCTCGTCGAAATCCTTGCGGATGTTGTTTTCCGTCAGCTCGCTGTCCTTGTATTCGCCAAGGCCGACTGTCTGCAGTTCATAGCCGGGGGCCTTGCGCTTGTTACCGTCGGCATCGGTATATTCCACTTCGCTGCGGCCATCCGTTGTGCCGTTGGCATCGTGATAGGAGTGGATCAGCTCGTGGCCGAGGCCGATGGCCGGATCGCGGGTCATCCAGTCCTCACCATTGAGCTTGTCGCGGTCCGGGTTGAACAGCACCGTGCTGTCGCTGCCCGGCCCCGGTTTGTTGTTGGTGGTGTCATAGAGACCCTTGTTCCAGTCGGCGGCCGTTTCCGTGTTGCCCTTGCCTGCAGGGGCCTGCTTGATCGTGGTGGTCTTGTCGCTGGAATCGAGCGCCTGCAGCAGTTTCATGCCGGTCGGGGACTGGGCCAGCCGGTCGAGGGCGGCCAGAGCCTTTTCCTTGAACGCGTCGGAACCTTCGATCTTGATGGAAGACTGGCCGTTCTTGATCTTGTTCATCAAGGCCTTGCGTTTCAGATCGGCAATCTGCTTCGGCGTCAGACTGGACGGGGCGCCCATACCAGCTCCCCCACCGCCGCCGCCCGCACCGCCACCCCCCTGCGTGCCGATCAGCACGGTCGGGAAGCCGGTGACGATGGCGCCGCCTTTCAGGGTCAGGTCGGTCATCCGGGCGGCCGGCAGATTCTCCACCAGAACGGTCCAGGCGCCGGTGATGATCGGGTCGCCGCCCATGGGAGGCGGCGGGCCGACGCAGACACACAGATCGGTGACGCGCGCCTGGGGCATCATGCCGGTCAGGACCGTCCAGGCGCATTTGTAGACAATTGGGGCCGGCACACCCATGCACATGGGGCAGGTATGCATGTCGAGAATGCGGGCTGCTGGAAACTGCATGAAACTTCCGCCGTCAGATGAACTTGAGGGAAATCTTCAGCTGCAGGCCGGTTTTAGTCAATGACGCTACGTCACACTTTTGCGCTTCCGGTGTAAGCTCCGGCGCAGGGGGATCGGTCTGGACAGACACGCCGACCTGAACTTGCGGCAGGTCCCTGGACTGGTTTGAAACCCGGGTACGGCAATGGGGGCAGAATGGACACGGTGCATCGGGACCCTGCGGGAGGCCAGCGTCCTCAAACCTATATCGAGGAAACACCGCAATGGCGGGACGGTACAAAGGTCGAGGCCTCCGTCCTGACGGGAATGCAGTGGCGGATCTGGTGGCTGGCCTGCGCGGGAAAGTTTTTCGAGGGTATGGTCATCTTCATGACCGGCATCGCCTTGCCGCTGATCGGCCGCGAATTCGGACTGACCGCCTTGCAACACGGATTGGTCAGTTCCGCGGTGCTGTTCGGCATTCTGATTGGTGCCACGGCGCTTGGCGGCCTGGCCGACCGCTTCGGTCGCCGCTTCATGTTCATCGTCGAAATGGCCCTGTTCATCGTCTTCCTGCTGGTTCTTTCCGTAGCGCCGGGACTTGTCGTGACGTTGCTGGCACTCTTCGGCATCGGCCTGGCGCTAGGTTGTGATTATCCGACCGCGCATATGGTGATTTCGGAGAACTTTCCGGCGCGGGCGCGCGGGCGGATGGTGCTGGGTGCATTCGGTTTTCAGGCGATTGGCGCCATGTGCGGCACGGGCATTGCGTTCCTGACGCTGACCTGGTTTCCGGACCTGCACGCCTGGCGCTGGATGTATCTGGTGGCCGTCGCGCCGGCTGCTCTTGTGCTCATCGGCCGCTTTTTCGTGCCGGAAAGTGCCAGCTGGCTGATGGTGCAGGGACGTGTGAATGACGCCGAGGCCGCGCTTTTGAAGCTGCTGCACAGGCAACCGGTCTACCCGGCCGAGATCAAACTCGCGCGGCAAGCCGGGACCGGCGATCCGGTGCAAGCCAGAATTGGCCTGAAACACTTCCTTGGCGACCGGAAGCTGCGCCGCGCAACCCTCTTTGCCGCCTTGCCCTGGTTCCTGCAGGATCTCGGCACCTACGGCATCGGGATTTTCACACCGGTGATCCTGGCCAGCGCGATCGGTGCCAAGCGAGCCCATGAAGGATCGGTCGCCGATCTCGTCTATAATGACCTTCTGGCAGCCAGAGGGGCTGCGCTGATTGATGTGCTTCTGATTGTCGGCATCCTTTTCGCGATCGTTCTCACCGACCGGGTCGGCCGGGTCAAACTGCAGGTCATCGGGTTTCTGGGCTGTGCTGCCGGACTGGCCATTGCCGCGGTCAGCGGTACTGTTGGCCCGGAGTGGCAGATCCCGCTGATTTTCGCGGGCTTCATGCTGTTCAATTTCATGACCAACCTGGGACCGAACGCCCAGACCTATCTGATCGCGGGTGAGGTCTTTCCAGTTGCCTATCGCGGCATGGGGGCCGGGTTTGCAGCCTCCTTCGCGAAGATCGGGGCGGTGATGACCGCGTTCCTGTTTCCGATCTTTCTGAAGGATCTCGGCACCGGCACGCTGCTGACCGCTCTGGTGGTGACCTCTGTCCTTGGCGCCGTCGTCACCTGGCGTTACCGCATCGAGACGCGCGGCGCGCAACTGGACTGACAGGCCGCGCCGTCAGTCCAGGACCCGTTCCTGCCGGATCAGCCGTTGCCGCAGCACCAGCATGGCGAGGGCAGGCACCAGAGCAATCCCGGCATTGAGATAGAATACGGCGGCGCCCGACTGGATGACGGCATCCTTTGTGACCAGGGTTGCTTCGCCCGGCGCGACAAGTCCGGTCATGATGGCGAGCAGGCCCGTCAGTCCACCGCCAATGGCGATGCCGGCAGAGGAGATGGTCGGCAGGATCGAGGACACAAGGTTCTGGTCTTGCCCGGTTGCACCATACATCAGCGAACGCATCAGGATCTGGTTGCAGAGCCCGTGACCCGCGCCCGTGACAACGGCTGCCAGCGCAAAGGCGGGAAGCGAGGCGTTGTCGATTGCCAGGGCTGTCAGAGCCATGCCGCCTGCGATCAGGAACGGCCCCAGCGCCAGATAAAGAAGTTCGCGCTGGCGGTCGGGTGCCCGTGACGAGATGAAGGCGAAGAGCGACCAGGAAAAGGCGAGCAGGGCGGCGACATAACTTGCCTGAGTGACGCTCAGGCCCCAAAGCACCTGACCGATCGTGGTGACAAAAATCGCGCGTACTGCGGCGGCCACCGAGATCAGGATGACGATCCAGGTACCAAGGCCGATGAGTGTCCGGATGCGGAAGGCGTCACGCGGGAAGAGCCGCCTGGGGCTGGCCGCATCGATCCGCAACAGCAGTCCGGCGACGGTCAACCCGGCCAGGATTGTCAGAGCCAGAGGCAGGGGCTCATGCAGTTCGCCGATGACGGTCAAAAGGAAGATGCTGACGGCAAGCAGCGCGAGCCGCAGCACGAACCGGCCATGCCTGCCCTCATGGCTGGCCGGGGCCGCCGCAGGAGCGGTGCTGGCGGGCAGGGCGGTGTTCATCAGCACAAACAACAGCACGACCAGCGGCAGGTTGACCAGGAAGGCCGCGCGCCAGGACCAGAGTTCGGACAGGAGGCCTGCGGACACCGGACCGAGGCCGGCCGCCAGGGCCCAGACCCCGGCGAGAAGCGCAAACACGCGGGGCACAAGCGTCTGCGGGAACAGATCGGGGATCAGCGCATAACACAGCGCGATGATCATGCCTTCGCCAAAGCCCTGCAGCGCGCGGCCTGCAATGAGGCCTTCAAGAGATGTCGACAGGCCGGCCAGAACCGAGCCGCCGGCAAGCAGCAGCGTGGCCAGCAGGAAGGGAAGGCGAGCGCCGAATTTGACTTTCGCGGCGCCGGTCAGACAGCCGGCCAGGATCGCCATCATCTCAAAGGAGGAAAACACCCAGAAGGCCCGGTCCTGGCCACCGAGGTCGCGAATGATGTCCGGCAACACGGCGGTGGTGACAAAACCGTTGATCGCATGCGACCCGACCCCGAGCATCAGGGCCAGGGTTCCGGCGGCACGGTCCGGGGAGAAAATGGATTGGCTGGCAGGCAATGGCGCTGGCGACGTGATGGTCATGGCAACCTCAATAAGAAAAGATTTTTCTTTTTATATGTAGGTGCGTCGAATAAGAAAAGAAAATTATTTTTTATTTGTCCCGGCTGCGCTTCCCTCAATGTCGTCATCCTGAGGAAGCGCGATCGCGCTGTCTCGAAGGATGGTTAGCAGGTTCGGACCAGGCGGACGATCTGCATTTGGCTCGCTGGCACATCCTTCGAGACGGGCCTTTGGCCCCCTGCAGGGTGAGGCCGAGTGAGGGGCCGTTGCGCTTCAGTTCGCAGGGGCGGCAGGTTCCTTCGGCTCGACAACGCAGTCCAATGCGCATTCAGATCGTCCAAACAGAGGATCCTGACTTCAAGCCGCGGTCCATTGGTCGCGCCTTGCTGGCTGGCTTTTTCGGACCTGAGGACCTCACGCATCGTCCGGGCCAAAAGGGCAAGGGCTCTGGAAACGATTGGATCCCGGAGCGGGTCCGGGATGACCCGGAAGGAGGTTGGGGCAGGGGTTGGCAGAGCCGTAGGTGTCTGCCGGGCTGCTGTCGAGCGTCGGTGGTTGTGGTCAGGTTGCGCCCATTTAGAGTTGCGGTTGCGCGTACGCCTTGCCAATCTGAAGATCGGATGCAGTGGGGGCGGGTGACTTGGACAGACTGACTTTTGAAAAGCCGGATGATGTCGGCAAGTGGCTGGAAGACAGACCGGCTGAGTGGGCGCAGGTGGTTGCCGCGCGAGTAGCATTGCGAGTGTTTCCAATTCTGCTTGGTGCCGGCGGGTTGAGCAAGGAGACGCTAGAACAGAACTTGCAACACGAGCTGATTTTGCGTGGCTTTCAGAGCGTATTCCTGTCATGGGTCAGTTGCAGTTATTCGGTGAGAGATCCTGGACTTTTTTCACAAACTGCGAGAAGCGCCGCTTCGGCAGCAGCCAATGCAGGAATTGAAGCGAGCGAACTCTCGTCAAATGTTCGGCCTGCGTCGGGAGCGGTGCTTTCGGCTGCAAATGCGGCTGCTGCAGCCGAGGCAGTGAACACGCTCGCTATCGCAGCCGAGAAAGGCATAGAAACCAAGCCGGTCGACCTGCACACAAGATCCGCCGCCGTTGCGCTTGAGGCTGCATTGAAAGCTGTTGCCGATATCGATGGCGGGCAGCGTCTTCTTTCAGCAACGGTGGTAGCAGATTGCCAACGTCTCCTGGAGAGTTTGAAGCCTGACGAGCTCATCCGTCAGCCCCTTTGGCCGGAAAACCTGCGCGACGACGATTCTCCCTCCAACCAGCCCGCCTGGCTTGTTCGTGCATTCGAGACTTTCGCCAACAGCGAGTGGTCCGGCACGGTGGCCTGCCGGCTGATCTCCCAATGGTACCAGGCCCTGGTTCCCATCGAGGGTG
This sequence comes from Labrenzia sp. VG12, assembly GCF_002237595.1. Classification (NCBI taxonomy): domain Bacteria; kingdom Pseudomonadati; phylum Pseudomonadota; class Alphaproteobacteria; order Hyphomicrobiales; family Stappiaceae; genus Labrenzia; species Labrenzia sp. VG12. Next base: position 2,608,134 of record NZ_CP022529.1, on the reverse strand, counting down.
ACGTTTCCAATAGCGCCTTCGGAGAAGAGGCCGATCTTGCCATAGCGTCCCAGTCCGCCGAATTCTGGACGGCGACCGATGACAGGAACACGGGCGCCATTTGGGAGGAGCTCGAGCTGCTGAGCCAAGGCGGCACGTTGGAGCCCAGGCGAAAGCAGGCTGACGACGACCCTCAGGACGATGAGACCGATCCCGGCGGGACGCCGGACGACCCCGAGACCGATCCCAAGGACGACAAGGAACCGCCCGCCGAAATCAATGTCGCTGTCCAGTTCGACCAGTTTGCCCGCAAGGACGAGCTGGGCCGCAAGCGATTTGCCGAAATCCTGGCGGCACGGATCGGCGAGCTGCATGTGGGAGGCGGGCCGGACGGACTGGCGGTGAACCTTCACGCACCCTGGGGAGCCGGCAAGACCACGGTCCTCTATTTCATGAAAGGCTTCCTGGAGGCAGAAGAGCTGCCTGAAGACAAGCGCTGGGTGGTGATCGACTTCAATGCCTGGCAGCACGAGCACCGGCGACCGCCCTGGTGGCCCTTTCTGGAAACCGTCAAGAGCCAGCTGTCGGATCGCCTGACGGCGCAGAAACGCCGTACACGGGCCGCTGAAGTGCGGCACGCCTGGAACGAATGGAAGTTCAAGGCGGAGGCCTTTCCCATTTTTGTGGTTCTGTTGGTCGTTGCAATTCTCCTGACCCTGTTCCTGTCCGGCAGCAGCGATGTCTTCAAGACGGTTCTGGGGGCCGTTGGCGGCGTTTTTACGCTCCTGGCGACAGTCTCGCTTTATTCCCGCAAGGCCTTTTTCGGATCGGAGAAGAGCGCCTCGCTCTACCACGATTTTGCCAGCGATCCGCTGGAAAAACTCTCGGTCCTGTTCAGGGACATGATCGAGGCGGCGGATGCGCCGGTCTGTATCTTCATCGACGATCTCGACCGCTGCCAGAACGACTTCGTGGTTGAATTCCTGGAAGGGCTGCAGACCTCCTTCCGGCACCGGAAAGTCGCTTATGTGGTGGCTGCCGACAAGTTCTGGATCAAGACCAGTTTTGAAGACAAGTATTCCAGCTTCTGCGAAAAGACCGCCGACCGGACCCAGCCGCTCGGCTATCAGTTCCTGGAAAAGATATTCCAGTTCAACGTGCCGTTGCCGGGCATGGCTGCGTGGAAAAAACGCTATCTGGAAGCGCGGCTCGGCCTGATGGGAACCGGCTCTGGTGGTATCGGGGCAGGCGATCTTTCTTTCGCTGGAACAGGAACAGGAACGGGAACGGGAAACGGCACCGGAACAGGCCTGGGCACGGGTGACGCCGCGCCGCCGGATGAAAAGGTGGAGGATCTTGAGGTCGAACGTCTGCGCGGCGAGATCCGTTCGACGCAGCCCGAAGGCCTGACGCATGAGACGGTCAGGATGTTGTCGACGGGAGACGGCAGCGCCAATCCGGCCTTTCAGGCGGCCTTGGCGCTGGAATATACGACCTCTGCGGCAGCTCAGCGGGAGGCGGAGCATTTTCTGCTTCAGTATCTGGAATTGCTGCCGGACAATCCGCGGGTGATCAAGCGCATTATCAACGCCTTCGGCATGTCGGTCGCAACAGCCATTCTGGAACAGCAGGCGCTTGACTATGACGTGCTGACCCGCTGGACAATCCTGGAGCAATGTTATCCGGCGGTCGCCGATGAGCTCACCGGAGATCCCGGCCTCGCAGATCAGCTACTGGCGGTCGATGCTGACGGAGGTGAAGACCTCACCAACCTGACGGATACCCTTGTCGCCTTCTGCGCAAAGAACATGGCAGTGAAACTGCTCAAGAGTGGCGAGGTTGCCGTTCTGACACCGCAGGTGATCCGGCGGCTGACACGTGGCTTTACCGGGGACGAGGCGGACGCTGTCTAAACGCGCGGCCGCCTCACATCCCGGTCAGTTCCAGAAAGTCCGGCGGAACGTTTTCCGCGAGCCAGACACCGTTGTCGGTCCGGAAAAAGACATGGCCGGCGTCCTGCATCACACGGGCAGCGACTTTCAGAACCGCCGGTTTGCCGTGACGCATGCCCACTTTCACGGCAGTGGCGGTGTCGGGAGAAAGATGCACGTGATGCCGGTTCATCGGTTTGAGGCCTTCGCTCAAGATGAGCGGCAAGGTCTTCGTGGCCGTGCCGTGGTAGAGAAATTCCGGCGGTGTCAGCGGGGCAAGGCCGAGGTCGATCTTGACGGAGTGTCCCTGCCGGGCGCGGATCTTCGTGCCGTCTTCGGACAGTTCGAAGCGCTTCTTGTCGTTGGTGTCGACCACCCGTTGCAGCTGGGTTTGATCGCAGGCCAGCCCGAGACGATCAAAAGCACTCAAGACCTCAGCGACATTTGCCCAGCCGTCTTCGGTCAGTGTCAGCCCGGCGTCCTGGGGTTGATGTCTCAGCCAGAGGGCGAGGCGTTTGGAAATCTTTGTATCTGTTTTCATTGTCTTTTCTTCAAATAGATTTGGTGTTGCGAGCGCAGGTTGCTTCCGCGGCTCTGTCTTTGTCATCCCGGTTTGCCGTGTTGCGGCAAGACCGGGATCTAGTAGTCACTGTGCAGCGTGCGTTCGCCCAAAACTGGCGGCACGGCGTACTGGGTCCCGGCTCTGCGCTGCGCTTCGGCCGGGATGACAAACGAGCGGCAGGAGATCCTTGGGCTGGATAGGCCTTAGCTGCGCACAAGCAGAAACGGCGCGGGTTGCCCCGCGCCGTCCCTTGTTCAAGCAGCGCTGTCGTCGCGCAGGCGGACGAGGTCGTTCATCAGGCCGCCGGTACCGTTGTGGACCGTCAGTTGATCGACCTTGCCGGCAATGGCTTCGAGTGCTTCCAGCTCCTTCAGCCGCAGCATGACCGGGTTTTCGGCCATGACCCTGGCAGTGTTCAGAAGCGAACGGGTTGCGTTCGTTTCTTCCCGGCGTCGGATCACGTTGGCTTCGGCTTCCTTTTCCGCCGTCACCACCTTGTTGAGGATCTCGCGCATTTCGCCCGGCAGGACCACGTCCTTCAGGATGATGTCGCTGACCTCAACGCCGATCGCAGCCATGTCGGTCCGGATCTTTTCGGCCGCTTCCGCGTTGACCTCGCCCTTCCTTTCCAGGATCTGATCGAGCTTCAGCGCGCCAAGCTGCTTGCGGAAGACCACCTGCAGCGCCCGGTAGAGCGTGTCGGTGAAGTCCTTGACCTCGGTCGCGGCTTTCACCGGATCGACAACGCGGTACTCCGCGCTGAGGTTGATCCGGATGGTGACGCGATCAAGGGTCAGGACTTCCTGGCCGGTGACGTCGAGCGCCTGGCGTTTCAGGTCGATGACCTTCTGCGTAACCGTGCGGCCGGCCTTCCAGAAGGCATGCACACCGGCTTCCAGCACCTGGGTCAGGACACCGTCGATGAAGAGCAGCGCAACGCTGCCCTCCGTCACCGGCGCAGTCACGACCTGATCCGTCAGACGGGCTTCGCCGAGCCGGCGCATCAGCTTCCGCGGAACGGCCGGTTCCGCCTCGGTGTCGATGAGCGTCGAGGTCCACGGGCCGGCGGCGGTCCACAGCACCAGCTGCTGGTCCGGTCCGATGACCATGGCGATCCGCGTGTCCCGTTCGACGATGGCGACTTCGCCAGGACCGGTCCGGACAACGGTCAGGTGCTCTTCGGCAACTTCGGGAAGCTTATCGAACAGCGCCTTCTCGTAGGCAGACCGAAACGTGGGCGTTGCCATCGCGTGGCGCTCGACCACCAGGGTGCCGCGGCCGTTTTCAAGGCTGTGTTCTCCCGGTCCGAGAATGCCCCGGAGTTCGCCCTTGCAAATGTGCAGGGCCCGTTCGGTTTCTGAAATCACAACGCGGGTGCGACCGCGGATCTTGTCGAGAAAAGTCGTCATGTCGATAATCCTTCCATTGCGCTAAGGCACTTGGATGTCCTTTCCGTGGGTTGAAGTCTGTTGGGGGTTGTAAGAACCGGCTTCTCCAAATGAAGGCCAGGGTGAAATCTTGAATAAAAAGAGAGACCTGAAGAAAACACGAGATCTCCCGACGGGCATTGGGTCAGCGGGCGTCGCGGCGGCTGCGCGGGTCACGCCCGTTCGAAAACAGACGGTTCCGGCGCGATCGCGGCAAAGCCTTCACACAAGGCCGGGCGAGGGCACCTGGCATCCGCAAACCGGGATACGCCGTGGCGCAACCCTTGCCTGCGTCTGCAAGTTCTCTTCAGGTCCCGTTGAAAGACAGCACCTAAAGCTGTTGGCTTATCAGGCCAGTCCGGGTGTGAACCGGGTGTTGGAGCGGGAGTCGAACCCGCGACCCTCAGATTTTCAATCTGATGCTCTACCATTGAGCTATCCATGGAGCGCAAGACAGGAGTCGAACCTGTTGCCTCCGAGCAACAGTGCCCGTCGTTCAACCGTTGAACTTCATGCGCGGCAATCCGATCTGCCAGAACAGCATCCGGACATGAAGCGGCAGTGCCGGATCATGCGGGTGGCGAAAATAGCCGAACCGTTGATGTCTGCGCCAGCGTGGCGACCGGTGAAAAAGTGATAACGCCAAAACGGCCGCCGCTGCAACTGACAATTTCATGACAGGCTCGATTTGTTGCTTTATTGCAACATGATGTTGTACTTTGGGAACATTGAGGATTTGAAGTGGCCGGGTAGAGGTCCTCTTTGATTGCTTTGAAGCGGTTTCGGTGAAGAAGCGTAAACCGCTTTCCGGTGACCCACTTGCGCACCGGCTGGCGCGCAGGCAAACTCGCGGTCAAATTGCAGTTTGCGGCAGTGAGGACCCATGGCCAACAAGCAGTCCCGGTTTCTGATCGATACCTATTTTGCAGCCTTCAATGCGGGCGATACCAAGAAGATGGAAAGCCTGGTTGCGGAGGATCTGGTCCACGACGTCAATCAGGGCGAAAGGCGGGTCGGCAAGGACGCGTTCTGGTCGTTCAATGTGCACATGACGCGCTGCTACAAGGAGCGGCTCACCGATATCGAGCTGTTCGTCAACGAGGACGGCACGCGGGCCGCCGCCGAGTTCGTGGTCAACGGCACCTATATCGACACGGACACTGGTCTGCCGGAGGCGAACGGCCAGACCTACAAGCTGCCGGCTGGCAGCTTCTTCGAGATCCGCGACGGCCAGATCGCCCGCATCACCACCTACTACAACCTTCAGGACTGGATCGACCAGGTGAAGGCAGGGGAAGGCGCAAAGGTGCCGGAAGACGCCTGAGCGGGGCTGTCACCACCCAGCCTGAAATTCAGCAGCAGCTACCTGGCTGGCAGCACTGGCGCACGGTTTCGTTGTTGCCGCAGCAATCTTCCAGAAGATAGCGGATCAATGTGCCCATGGCCTCAAAGTCCACCTGATAGCAGATCTGCCTGGACTGGCGGGTCGCGCTGACAAGGCCGGCCTCTGCCATGGTCGACAGGTGAAACGAAGCGCGTGACGGCGTCGCGCCGATGGCGGCCGCGATGTCTCCCGCCGTCAGTCCGGCAGCACCGGCCGCAACAAGCCTTTTCAGGATCTGCAGGCGGGGCGCGCTCGAAATCGCTGAGAGCGCGGCCAGGGCATCGGCTTCCTTCATATTTCAAACTTTCTTGAAATTACATTTCTTTTGTGTCACGACTATATTTCAACAATCTTTGAAATGAAAGGCGTGACCATGACCTGCAACTCACTTTTGGAAACCCTCGAGACCCTGCCCGGGGACGCGCCGCTGGTGTTTGAAACCCCCGAGGGAGAGATCGGCGACGGCTATCACGTCACCGAGTTCAAGCTGGCGCATGTGACGGGGATCGATTGCGGGGCGCGCCTGTCCAACTGGAGCGAGGCGACCCTGCAGCTTCTGGACGGGCAGGGCGGGGGACACATGCCGGCCGGCAAGTTTGCCGGCATCCTGAAGCAAAGCATTGCCAAGGTGAGTGGCCTTGGTGACGCGCCGCTGCAGGTCGAATTCGCGCATGGCAACAGGGCGAAACAGATTTACCGGCTGGCGACGCCGGAACTCTCCGCCGGTCGGGTCCTTGTCGGTTTGCGGGACACACGAGCCCATTGCAAGCCGGCGCTCGACAGGAAGGCGGCGCTCGGCAGCTCTGCCGGCTGTTGCGGAGCCAATGCGGCGAACGAAGCCGGTTGCTGCCAGTAAGCCGGACGGCGGGAACGCGTTCCCGTCCGAATGAAACAAAGTGGGCAACACCGGGGGCCGAGAGGTTTTCACCCTCGATCCCGGCGTTGCGATAAGCGTGCATTGGCCTCCTTGCGGCGATGGATCCGGACCGGGTCAGCCCGTGAGCCAGGGCGGGTTGCGTCCGATGCGTTCCAGCAGGAAGTCAATGAAGACGCGGACCTTGGCGGTCAGAACATTGGACTTCGGGTAGATCAGCCACAGACCCGTATCGTCCTGCACCTCATAGTCGGGCAGAACGCGCACCAGCCGGTTTTCCCGCATGTCTTCGGCGGCGTTCCAGAGGGCGGTCAGGCCGATGCCGACACCGGCGCAGGCTGCCAGTTTGAGGCTGAGGCCGTCATCCATCACCAGCCGGCAATCCGCATTCGCCGGATCAAAGACATGAATGTTGCCGTCCGGTCCGCGCAGCTGTTTCGGCAAGCGGCTGCGAAAGGCGATATACCGATGCGCGGCCAGGTCGGACGGGTCCGACGGCGTGCCGTGACGGGCCAGATAATCGGGTGAGGCAACCAGCACCCGTGTGTCGTCGGCAAGCTTGCGCGCCTTCAGACTGCTGTCCTGGAGCGCGGCGTTGCGCAAGGCAAGATCAAAGCTGCCTTCGATCAGATCAAAGGGCAGATCGGAGAGGCGCAGATCGAGATCGATGCCCGGGTATCGCTCCAGAAACTCCGGCAGAAGCGGAATGATATAGGCCTGGGCAAAGGTGCTTGAGGCAGCAAAGCGCAAGGTGCCGGTCACATGTTCGCTGGCAAAGCCCAGCGCGGCGCGCGCAGCGTCTTCCTGGGCCAGGATTTCCCGTGCAAAGGGCAGGAACTCCGCCCCTTCCAGCGACAGCGCCACCTTGCGCGTCGATCGATGGAGAAGATCCGCCCCGACCGTCTGTTCCAGCTTGGCCAGCCGGCTGCTGGCGACAGCCGGTGCCAGGCCAAGCTCGCGGCCGGCAGCACTGATGTTGAGCTTTTCCGTCGCCAGAACGAACAGGCGCAGGCTGTCGGTATCCATCTGATTATATCCAAAATCAGAATTATGAACTCGTGTTTGGTCGATTTATATAGTGAGGAAGCCGAATTATCTAGGGGTGGTCCTGAAAGAGAGACAAGACAGATCAAGAGGAGCCGCCCAATGGCCTTTTATTCCGTTCTTGCCGTCACCCCGACTTCCGAAGGCTGGATCCCGGATTATATCGGCCCGGCCAACAGGCTGGTCGCCCAGTATGGCGGCAAATATCTGGCCAGAACCGCAAGCCACAGCCAGCTGGAAGGCGAAGAGAGCGGTGCTGCTTTGCGCATTGTCATTGAATGGCCATCCAGAGAAGCCGCGGAAGGGTTCATGAAAGACGCGAACTATGCCCCGCATCTTGCGGCCCGCACCGAGGGCTCTAACAGTTTTCACTTCCTGACCGAAGGCAAGGACGATCTGGCCTGAGCGCCGCTTGCACGGTCCTTTGCCAACGCTCTGATCGGAGATGACATCCCATGCAGATTGCAGCCAACGTCAACTATCATGTCCACAGCCCGGACCCTCAAGCCTATCTGATTGATGCGGGCGGTGTGACGGGCAAGCTGGTGCCGCCGGTGCAGGACCGTCAGACAGTGTCCGTGCGCGATCTGCGCGGACAGGAAGATCGCGTCCGGTTCGACCGGGACAGCCTGGCCTTTGTGAAACGCCCGAGCGTTGAAGCGACCTATGGCGACGACAACGCCTGGCAAAAGGCCTATGACCGGCAGCTTGCGGAGCTTCTGACACAGGAGATCGGCGCGCGGGACGTGGTCATCTTCGATCACACGGTGCGCATTGACGATCCGGCGTCCGACCGCAAACCGGCGCGCAATGTTCACAGTGACTACAGCGAAGCGGGGGCGCAGCAACGCCTGAAGGATCTGCTTGGCGATGCCGGCGCTGCGGACTGGCGCGAAGGGCATTTCGGCTTCGTCAATGTCTGGCGTCCTATCCGGCACCCGATCGCCAGTGCGCCACTGGGTTTCGTCCTGCCGGGCTCTGTCGAAGAGGCCGACTGGGTTACGCTCGATCTGGTCTATCCCGACCGCATCGGCCAGATCATGGGGCTGGTTCACCAGGGCGCGCATGACTGGGTCTACCTGTCTGCGATGACACCGGACGAAGTCGCGATCTTCAATATCTACGACAATCGGGGCCTTGCCTCGATCGCCCACAGCGCTCTTGATCTGGACGCTGACGGGCACGCAAGCGTTCCCAGAATGAGCCTGGAGAGCCGGACGCTGGTGCGCTACGCGCGCTAGAAGAAAGGAGAAGGACGTCATGCTTGATCGTGTTTCTGAGACCGGCTTTCAGCCCCTCAACAAGGGCTTTGGCCGGGTGTTCCGGCAGGGCCGTTTGAGTGTCGGGCTGGTGGCGCCACTGGAAAGCTATCCTTATGGTCCGGTGCCGCAGCTGGAGCGCCATCTGGAACGTGTGAAGCTCGCCGATGAGCTCGGCTTTGCTGCGGTCTGGCTGCGTGACGTTCCTTTCAACGTGCCGTCTTTCGGTGATGCCGGACAGACTTTCGATCCGTTCACCTATCTTGGGTTCCTGTCGGCGGCAACGACCCGCATCGCGCTGGGCGTTGCCAGCATCGTCCTGCCGCTTCGCCATCCTGCTCATGTCGCCAAGGCGGCGGCAAGCGCGGATGTGCTGTCGGGGGGGCGGCTTATCCTGGGCGTTGCTTCGGGCGACCGGCCGGAAGAATTTCCGGCGCTGAACCTGCCGTTCGAGGACCGGGGCGCGCGGTTCCGCGACAGCTTTGACTATATCCGCGAGATGGCAACGGATGCCGGGTCCATCTTCAATTCCTATGGCAGCCCGGGTGGTGGCATGGACATGCTGCCAAAGCCGGTCGCCGGCAAACTGCCGATGCTGATCACCGGCGGCAGCCAACAGGCACCGGACTGGGCTGCGGCCCATGGCGATGGCTGGATGACCTATCCGCGGCCCTTCACGCTGCAGGAGAAGGTGGTGTCCGACTGGCGGTCCCGCGTTCTGGCGCAAGGCGGGTTCGACAAGCCGGTGATGCAGCCGCTCTATGTCGATCTTGCCCCGGAGCCGGATGCGCCGCCAAGACCGATCCATCTGGGCTTCCGGCTCGGGGTCGAGCATCTCAAATCCTATCTGGCGGCGCTGCAGGAGATTGGCGTCAACCACGTTGCGCTCAATTTGCGCTTCAACCAGCCGGACGTGGAAGACACACTGAAAAAACTGGCCGACGCGCTTCTGGCGGAGTTCCCGGCCCATGAAACGAGGGACAGGTAAGACCATGAGCAAGACCATTTTGATCACCGGCGCAACCGACGGCATCGGTCTGGAAACCGCCTGCAAACTGAGCGCGGCCGGCCACACGCTGCTGCTGCACGGCCGCAATCCGGACAAGCTCGCGGCAGCCAAGGCGCGCGTCGGTGCAAAACCCGGCGCGGGCGAGGTGGAGACCTGGCTGGCGGACTTTTCCGATCTTGCCGACGTTGCCCGCATGGGCAGCGAGATTGCATCGACGCATGAGCGGCTGGATGTTGTGATCAACAATGCCGGTATCCTGAAAAGCCCGGTGGAGATGACACCGGCCGGCCTTGATATCCGTTTCGTCGTCAATCTGCTGGCGCCGGTCCTGTTGACGCAGAAACTGCTGCCGTTGATGGGACCGGGCAGCCGGGTGGTCAATCTTTCCTCCGCGGCGCAGGCCCCGGTCGATCCAGCTGCGCTCGCCGGCAAGAAACAGCTTTCCGCCATGGATGCCTATGCCCAGAGCAAGCTGGCGCTGACCATGTGGACGCGGCATCTGGCACAGGACCTTGCGGGAAAGGGACCGCTGATCGTTGCGGTCAATCCGGGCTCGCTTCTGGCCAGCAAGATGGTCAAGCAAGGCTTCGGCATTGCCGGCAACGATCTCGGCATCGGCGCGGACATCCTGGTGCGGGCGGCTGTCTCTGAGGAATTCGCCTCGGCGAACGGCCTTTATTTCGACAATGACAGCGGCCGTTTTGCCGATCCGCATCCGGGTGGGCTGAACGACGCGCGCACCGCTGAACTGATGGAACAGGTAACGCAGCTCCTCAAGGCCGCCTGACGAACACCGGCGCCCGGAAGTGGGCGCCGGATCAGACATTCCCCCGGGCAGCGGTCGCTGGTCCGATCATCCCTGGCTGGTGTCATCTGACCCAGCCTTCCGTGGCCATGATTTCCTGTCCTTCTTCCGAGATCAGAAAATCCACAAAGTCCCGGGCCTCCGGGCTGGCATTGGGGGCGACTGCGACGCTGATGTCCCGCCAGATTCTGCGTTCGGGTTCAATTTCGACCAGCTCAAGCTCGTCCGGGTTGGTCAGTGGCCAGTTGGGCCAGGTGATCCAGGCGTCGGCTTCCAGGTCCTTGAAGGCTCGGAAACTCGCACCGGAACCCAGGGCAAAGTCAACAATGTTGCCGCGCAGGGTCGCAACATCTTCAAGTTTGCCCAGTCTTCCCGCAACGTCTTCCCATGTGCCTGTTCCCGACGTGTTGTAGACACCGGCGCCCTCGGTCACGACGATCTTGATGTCTTCCTGTAGAAGGTCGTCGAAGCCTTTGATGTTCTTTGGATTTCCCTTCTTGACCGCAATGATGGCCGGTCTCAGATAGATCGGCTCGACCTGGTCGGAGGAAAAGGTCTTGTAGGTCTGAAGAAAGGCGGTCATGGACTGTTCGGAGGTGCCCCAGATGATGTCGGCATCGGACTGGGCGTCCCTGGACCAGCGGCTTTCCGGGCCTGCGATGATTTCCACCGGGGTCCCGCTGCGTTTTTGCCAGACATCTGCAACCTTCTGAAAGGCGGTGTGCGGGCCGCCGGCACCATAAAGTTTCACGACACCGTCTTGTGGCTGGTGTTGGATGGTGGGGTCGTAGAGGGTGTCCGCAAGAGCTGCGGCTGGCGTCAGCAACACAGTGCCCAGCGCAATGATTTTCGCGATTTTCATCGTTTGTCTCTTTTTGTTTTCCTGTCGGTTGAACGTTTGTCCTCGTGTCTGATGGCGAAGACGGGCGCACAATGAAACGCGAATTGAGGTCGGATTTGGGCTGGCAGCTAACCGAAGTTTAATGCGACGGAAAGGTGTTGGTAAGCCAGTGCAAGTATTTGTAAAATAACGTGAAAAGAAGATTTCCTCCACCAGATCCCTGAATCAATTCGAAGTCACTCAAACGTGTCTCGGGTGAAAAGGGCTGGTTCAGCAACCGGTCGCGCTCCCTGCGCTCCAATCATCAATGAGGCCTGACCCCAAGTAGTCGATTGCTCTGGCTTATCCATGAAGCCTCTGCCGGGGGCGCATTGACAGGTGTCTAAAAAACTATATAACTAGAAATATGGTTATATTGAATGAGGCGACGATGGATCCGGAAGTGGCAGCCCAGGGCTTTGCGGCCCTTGGTTCTGAAGCGCGATTGCAGGTGGTGCTGACCTTGGTCAAGGCCGGCAAGACGGGATTGACGGTGGGGGACATCCAGTCCCGGACCGGCATGGCCGCGTCGACGCTGGCCCATCACCTGAAATTTCTCTCTTCCGCCGGACTGGTCAATCAGGAAAAGGACGGCCGTTCGGTGATCAACCGGGCAGCCTTCGATCACCTGGAAAACCTGGCCGGATACATCCTGAAAGAATGCTGTTCCGACGAGAACGGCTGCGCCGACCCGTTGCAGGAAAGAGAACTGATCCATGAGTGATACGGTGGAGACCATCAAGCTTGCGGAGAAATCCGCATCGAGCAGTTGCTGCGCATCGACGCCGTCGACCGGCGCGGGCGCCAAACCCGGATGGACCTTCAAGTCCTTCCCGGGCCGCAAATATCTTCTGTCGACCTGGACAATCGTTGTTGCGGGACCGCTCCTGGTCCTGTTGCTCGATCAGGCGCAGTTCATTCCCTTTGTCAGCTTTGCCGTTCAGGCCTTTGGCGGCACCTTGCCCTATATCGCCTTTGCCGTTGCGCTGATTGCGTGGCTGAAGGCGGCCGGAGCGGAAGCCTATGTCGGCAAGGCCTTCGAAGGGCGCGAGACCCAGGCGATCTTCCTGGCTGCGCTCTTCGGCGGCCTTGCGCCTTTCTGCTCCTGCGAGGTCATCCCCTTCATTGCCGGTCTTCTGGCGGTCGGGGCGCCGCTCTCAGCCATCATGGCCTTCTGGCTGTCTTCCCCGCTGATCGATCCGCCGACACTGCTGATCACGGCCGGTGCGCTGGGCTGGCCATTTGCCATCGGCAAGGCGGTGTTTGCCGTTGCCCTCGGCCTCTTCGGCGGGTTCCTGGTCTCGCTGCTGATGCGCACGGGTGTCTTTGCGAGCCCGGTCAAGATCGGCTCTTCCGTTGGTGGCTGCGGCTGTGGCGCGTCGCCGAAAACCGGCCGGCCCGTCTGGCAGTTCTGGCGTGAAACCGAGCGCAAGGAACGCTTCGGGGAAGAGCTCAAGACAAATGCGCTCTTTCTGGTGAAGTGGCTGGCCCTGGCCTATGTGCTGGAAGCGGCGCTGGTAACCTATGTGCCGGCGGATCTGATTGCCGGTGTCGTCGGCGGCGAAGGGCTCGGCTCCATCGTGATCTCCGCGCTGGTCGGCATGCCTGCGTATCTCAACTCCTATGTGGCGCCGCCGCTTCTGGCCGGCCTGATGGACCAGGGCATGAGCGCCGGTGCGGCCATGGCCTTCATGATTGCCGGTGCGGTCAGCTCCATTCCCGCCATGGCGGCGGTCTGGTCGCTGGTCAAGCCGAAGGTCTTTGCGACCTATCTGGGGCTTGGATTTGTCGGGGCCGTTCTGTCCGGCCTGATTTTCCAGATGGTGATCTGAGGACCATGATGATGCGCACCCTTGTTTCCGTTGCCGTTGCTCCCGAGGCGGACGCAAACCGCAAGCTGCTGATCCCGATCGGCCTGCCGACACCGCACCAGTTGCCGGCCGGGTTCGAGATTGCCGGTGGCAGCATGACCCTGACGGGCGAGAGTACCACCGGCCAGATGGCAGCCCTCGTGACACCGGAGCCCGGCGTTACGGTTGAGGTCAGCTACAGCTATCTGGACGGCGGGCCGGGCTATCCGGACGGGCTGTTCACGCCGCACCGGAACCGGTTCACGCAGGCCGCCCGGGATCTTGTGTTCGACGCAATCAACATCGCCGACGCGCAGCCCGACGGGCACGCAAGCATCCAGGCTCTGGTCAACGCGGCGGCGGAAAAATTCCGCTATGCGCATCCCGAGGTGCGGTTCAACGACGGCTGTGAGGAGATCCCCTATCTGGCCTGCGGCCTGACCGAAGGGTCCTGCGTCGACATCAACACCTACCTGATCGCGTCCTTGCGGGCGGCCGGGTTCGAGGCGGGCTATGTCACGGGCTATTTCTTTCCAGAAGAGAAAAACGGCTGCTGCAGCGACATGCATTGCTGGGTGGTGACACGGCACGACGGCGTGGTTCTGGAATGGGACATTGCCCATCACCTGAAAATGGGCACGCGGGATGTCTGCTGCGGGCTCAACCCCAAGCCGGGCGACCGCGTCGCTGTCGCCCATTCCATGGGTCTCACCTTCCCGGATCTTGGGATTACCTGCGAGAAACTGATGGGCGAGCCCGCCTGGATCACCGCCGACGGCCGCCTCGACAGGGCGGACGTCACCATCAGCCGCAAGATCATCAGCGCGGACGAGGTCGCGGCCTAAGACGTTTTCCTTTCCCATTGTCCTCTCGGAGTTGGTAAAGCCAAGTCCGGGATCCAGTAAACGCGGGTCCTTGCGCTTCCAGCCGGCACCGGGGTTACTGGGTCCCGGACCTCCGCTGCGCTGCGTCCGGGATGACAACGCAGAGGGCGTGCCGGGATGGGAACGGAGGAGACGTGTCACCCCCGTTTCCGGCTGAAGACCATTTTCTGATTGGCAAGGCGGTCCTGGGGGCCGATCCAGGCATAGGCAAGCAGCGCCGGTTCGGTCTTGGAGACGGTGATCCGGTGGGTGTGTTCGGGCGGGTTGAAGATCATCGAGCCGGGCGCATAAACCCCCTGGTGGTTCTCCGAGACGGCCCCCGACAGGCACAGATAACTTTCCGAAATGCCGCTATGGGCATGGGCCGGATAGGTGCAGCCGGGGGCGAACAGTACCAGTCCCAGGATGACCTCGGTTGTCAGGATCGGGCCGTTGGGACCGCAGATCTCCGCATAGGCGTAGGTCCTGTCGAGGCCGCGCGGAACCTTCTCATAGCCATATTGCCAGATCAGGTGGTCCTGTATGCTTTCCACGGCCCGGATCAGCGGCGCGGTTCTTTCCAGCCGGCCTTCGTCGAGCGCCCGTTTCAGATGGGCCGTGACCGGCTTTTGCGCCGGAGCGTCGAACCGGATTTCGGCCTTGGACCTGCTGACCCGGCTGATGGCCTCGCGCACGGCGCGCTGATGAGCGCGGATCTTGTCGCTGCCGCCGGAGGACAGAAACCGGTAGGCCTCGTAAATCTCGCGCAGCAGATAGCCCCAGTCCGGATAGTCGGACAGGCGCTTTTGGGCCACTGTGTCCGCCTGGGAGATTTCAGGATCTTGCATTGTGGCTCCTCTTGCCGGACGGCCGAACTCGGCATCGTGTCACCCTAACCTTGCGCAAGGTAGCGGCTTCCTTTTGTGCGGCAACCGGAAACACATATCCGCCATGTGTCTTTTGTGACTAGGGGCAGGACCCATTCATTTGAGTGAAATGGGAGGGATGAATTTGTTCGGATACGAGGCGTAAAGCTGCAGGAAACCGTCCGGTTTCCAAAGATTTGCAACGACGTTTCCGGGCAAAATCACCCTATCGCGGAGGGACGCAAAACGGCCTTGGTCTGCTGCGTCAAACCGCGTGGGCCGGGCAAGAAGCCGCTTATCGCGCTTTTCCTTGCAGCTCATCGCCGTTTGCTGCGCCATTTCGATCAAATTAATGGGTCCTGTCCCCAGGCAATGGCTTGCGCAAGAAATCTGCCTCGATACTCTGCCGGTTCACACCGCAGGACGAATCCCATGACTGTATTGATTGTCGGCGCCGGCATTTCCGGCCTTTCCACCGCCTGGGCCCTTGCCAAGAAAGGCGTCGAGGTGACGCTTCTGGAGCAGGGGCCGATCCCCAATCCACTGTCGGCCTCCGGCGACCAGCACCGGATCATCCGCCGGGCCTATGGCGGCCAGGGCGGATATCAGCGCCGCATCGGTGATGCCTATGCCGCCTGGGACGAAATGTGGTCCGATCTCGGTCAGAAACACCTGGCTGAAACCGGTTTTCTGCTGATGTCGCAACAGGAAGGCGATGGCGGCGATGAGTATCGCGAGGGCTTGCGCACGGGCGGCTATCCGTTCGAGGAACTGTCGCCTGAAGAGACTGCAGCCCGCTATCCCTTTGTCGATCCGGCAACGATCCGCTACGGGGCCGCCAGTCCGGAAGGGGGCGTGCTTTTGTGCCAGAAGATTGCCGCCGGCCTGCGCGACTGGTTGCGTCAGGCAGGGGCGGATGTGCGGGAAAACACGCCGGTCACGGCTGTCGATGCAGGCGCCGGCACCGTCACGCTCGCCGACGGGTCGGAGCTTTCGGCAGAGCATGTCATCGTGACAGCCGGCGCCTGGACGCTGGGGCTCTTCCCGAAGCTGGATGTCAGCCTGACCACCTACCGCACGGCCGTTGTCTATCTGACCCCGCCGGAGGATCTGTGCGCGGCCTGGGAAAGGGCGCCGGCGATCCTCGATCCGGGCGGGCCGATCGACGGCTATGTGCTGCCGCCGGTTGCCGGCACCGGCCTGAAATTCGGCGCAGGCATTCACAAATACAAGGCAGCGCCGGATCAGGACCGGGTCGCCAGGAAGGGCGAGGGTGAAACCCTGCGGGATTATTTCTCGCCGCCCTTTGCCCGGATCGGTGAATACCGGGTCGATGATGTCGTGACCTGTGCCTATACCTTCACCGCCGACGAGCATTTTTTCGCCGTCAGTGAAGACAGGGCCACGGTCGTATCCGCCTGTTCCGGACACGGATACAAGTTCGGCGCCGTTGTAGGTCAGAAACTGGCAGAAGGGGTCGTTAGCGGCGACATGGAGACGGCCCGTCTGTGGCTGGAGGCCCGGGACTGAGCCTGGAAATTTTTGTGCGTGGATAGCGGCGGACTGGCTGACATGCTGTTGGTGACGGTTTCGCGCCGAAGCCCGACGGCAAAGACCGGCAACATTTTGGCAGTTGCGGGTAAGCTTGCGGCGATATGAAAGCTGCGACCAAAAAGGACCAGGCCATGTCCCTTGAAATCAAACGCCTGACTGGCGAGGACCTGAAAGCAGCGCTTGATGCGCTGGCCGGGCTCAGGATCTCCGTGTTTCGTGCCTGGCCCTACCTGTATGAGGGCACACTCGAATACGAGGCGAAGTATCTGCAGCGCTATGCCGAGACGGAGGGGGCGGTGATCGTCGGCGCCTATGACGGCGACAGGCTGGTCGGTGCGGCAACCGGCGAACCGCTGGGCGAGGAGCTGGAAGACTTTCGCGCACCGCTCGAAGCCCGCGGGTTTGACCTCGGCCGGATCTTCTACATGGCCGAATCCGTGCTTGATCCGGCCTATCGCGGACAGGGCATCGGCCATCGCTTCTTTGAGGAGCGTGAGGCCCACGCGCGCGCGCTCGGCTTTGACGAAGCCGTCTTCTGTGCAGTGATCCGGGCGGACGATCACCCCTTGAGACCGGCTGATTATGCGCCGCTGGATCCGTTCTGGAGGAAACGCGGT
Organism: Labrenzia sp. VG12; assembly: GCF_002237595.1. Lineage (NCBI taxonomy): Bacteria > Pseudomonadati > Pseudomonadota > Alphaproteobacteria > Hyphomicrobiales > Stappiaceae > Labrenzia > Labrenzia sp. VG12. Next base: position 2,591,230 of record NZ_CP022529.1, on the reverse strand, counting down.
TATGAAAAACTTCAGAACGTCATCGTAACCTTCCCCTGGCTGGATGTCGGCGACAGCCGGGAAACAGAAAAGCCGATGCAGGTCTGGTACAGGAAATTATGACGGCCTTCTGGTCAAAGAACCAACGTCTGAAGATGCTCCACCTGGCTTTTGCCCGGGTCGTTACGCTCTGTTTCCTGTGTTGCGCAGGGCCGGGTGGTTCGGTGGCCGCGGCGTCGGAGCTGCGTTTCCTGACGGTTGAAGAACCGCCGACAAATTACCTTGAAAACGGTGAAGTTGTGGGCACCAGCGTTGATCTGGTGCGGGAACTGGCTCGGTTGCTGGATGAGACCATCGACATCGAATTGTTGCCACCGGCCCGGGCAATTCTGGTCGCGAACACGACCGCGAACCGGGTCTTGTTCACGGCCGCTCTGACTGAAGCGCGCAAGGCACAGGGGTATCATGCCATCGGACCGGTGATCACCCGCAAGCATGTGCTCTATGCGCGCAAGGGCCGAAACCTTCAGTTGGCGAAGCTGGGCGACCTGATCACCCAGAACCTGACGGTTTCAGGAACGGACGGCGACTGGCGCAGCGCGTATCTGAAGGAGAGGGGTGTTGTTGTCGAAACGACAACGGAACATCTGCTCAATCTGAAAAAGCTCATGGTGAACCGGACAGATCTCTGGATCTCTTCCGATATCGAGGCGCCGCCCATCCTGGCGGAGGCCGGGGTGGATCGATCCGAAATCGAAGAGGTCCTCGTGATCAGGACCGCCCCGAGTTACATCCTTGTGTCAAATGGGACGGCACCGGAGGTCCTGAGACGTTGGCGCGCTGCCTTTCGGGCAATGAGTTCCGATCAAGATTTTCTGGACCAGGTGACGTCGAAATGGAGCCGCAAGCTCGGCATGGACTTCGGCTATGACAGGGGGACCGGCTTTTTCGTGAAATCGGGTGGTGATTCAGCGTCGCGAAGTTAGCCGATTGTTCAAGTTTGCAAGGGTAGCTGTTTGATCTCTTGAGTGAATACTTTCTCGGAGCTGTTTCAGTTCTTAATTGTTGCCATGTAAATTTTGACAGTCTAAAATTATTCTTTCTTCTTAACAGTGCAATCATGGTTTGAACCTAGACTTCGGCTCGTCTTTTCGATCTCGGGCGACGCCGGAGCTTGCCGGCCGCGCCTTTGGAAGAGGAACAAATCAATGATGGCTGGAAAACATACACTTGCGGCCGGGCTGGGCGCCTGTCTGCTGATTGCCGCGACGGCCGCCGAGGCAGTCGAGTGCCCGCGTGACGGAACGCTTCTTGCCGGTGCCAGCGACTATCGCCCCTATCAGAAGGTGGAGGGCAAGGATGTCTCCGGCATGGATGTGGAAGTGCTTGAAGCCGTGCTCGGCAAGCTGGGCTGCAGTCTGAAAATCGACGCTCTGCCCTGGGCGCGCCATCTGAAGGGCATTCAGGACGGGTCGGTGGATATTGCCTCACCGGTTTCCAAGACCGAGGAACGGGAAAGCTACGCCCATTTCACCAGCCCTTATGTCAATGCCCGGCAGTTGCTGTTCGTCGCGCCGGGAAACGAGACGGCCTCTGCCGACCTGACGGCCTTCTTTGCAGGGGGCGGGAAGCTCGGAGCCATCCGTGAATACGCTTACGGCGGTGACTACATGACCCTGAAGGAGACCCATGCGGGCCAGGTCGATGAAACCGACAGCCTGGAATCCAACCTGAAGAAGCTGGCTGCGGGCAGGGTGGACGCGACACTGGGCGAAGAGTTTGTTGTCGGCGCTGAAATCAAGAGGCTGGGCCTTGGGGACAAGGTAGTTGCCTCTGAAACCGTTATCTCTTCCGATCCCTCCTATTTCATGTTCTCCAAGGCCAGCGTGCCGGAAGAGTTCGTGGCTGCCTTCAGCGCCGAACTTCAGAAGATGAAGGACAATGGCGAATTCGACGCCATCATTGCAAAATATCGCTGAGGCTTTCCCGGCGTTTTTCAGTTGTTGATCCGAAATCATGGCCGCTCCGCAAGATACGGAGCGGCCTCACATGCATTTGGTTGGAATTGTTAACCTGGTTGCGTCAGTTTGTTTGCCGAAAAGGCGTGGTTCCGGCAGGCCATAGCGCGGTCCGGAAACCAAGAGGACATGGGCGGGACTTGAATGATCAAAGAAGCACCTCACAGGTGCGGCATCGTTCTGACATCGATTGAGGTTTTCCGCATTCGCTTTGTTGCCGCCGTGCTTCTCTGGCAATCCCTGATGGTTTTAAGCCTTGGCGTTTCACCACTTCGGGCAGAAGGGTTGCGGCTGATCACCTCGCCCTGGCCTCCCTCCAACTACCTGTCGGAGGACGGCCGACCGACAGGCCTGAGCGTTGCCGTGGTCGAGGCGCTGAAGGAGCGGGTTGGCGAAACGGCGCCGATCGAGGTGATCCCCTGGGCGCGCGGCTATCTCACCGCCCAGCAAAACCCCAATGTGATGCTGTTTACCGCCGGGCGCACCCAGGAGCGGCTCGACATGGGGTTTGATTTCATCGGCCCCATCGTGATGTGGTCGCATGTTCTGCTGGCGCCGCGTGACCATCCGGTTGAAGTGGCAAGTCTAGAGGACGTCCGTTCCAAGGGATTGACGGTGGCGGGCGTGCGCGGCTCCTGGCAGATCAAGATGATCGCGGAGGCCGGTATCCAGGCAGTGGAGACCGAAGACCACGCAACCGCCGCCAGGATGTTGCTGGCCGGCCGGGTCGATTTCTGGTTCACCTCGCGCCTGCAGGCTTCTGCTGTGCTTATGGAGCTGGGCAAGCGCGGCGATGCTGTTGTGCCGGTTCACACCGTGCGCCGGTCGCCGTCCTACCTGATGGTCTCCAGGGGAACGGATGCCGTGGTGCTGGCCGCGTGGCGCCAGGCCTATGCGGACTTGCTGCTGACGGATTTCTTCGACAGAACCGCCCGGGACTGGAGCGGCCGTCTCGGGGTTCCGCTGCAGTTCCGGGCAGAAGAGGGATTTGTCGCCGAGAGCCTTGACCTCGGTGACACGGGATCCTGACCGGTCCGGTGCTTACTTCAATGACCAGCTAATGGTGACGTTTGCGGCGATGGTTTCCTCGCCTGCTTCGACGGGAACCGGGCTGCCCTTGGCCATCATCATGGATTCAGCACGCATCATCACCGGCCGGGGCATTTGAACACCGGTTTCGGTAATGGTCTGAATGCCGCCAAGTTCCGCACCGGCGGCAGCGGCGAACACCTCGGCCTTGTGCCGGGCCGCGTCCACGGCCTTCTTGCGGGCCTCATCCAGTTTTTCCGCCGGATCACTGACTTCGAAGCGGATGCCGTCAACGGCGTTCGCGCCACTGTCCACCACCAGCGTCAGGAGGTCGCCGAGCTTGGTCAGATCGCGGATCTTGATTTCAACACCGTTTCGGATCTCGTAGCCGACGATATCCGGCTGTCGGTCGGAAGACTTGGAATGGTCGTAGCGCGGATAGATGCCGAACCCGGTCGTCTGGATATCCTTGGCCTCGATGCCATTGGCCTTGATTGCGTCGATGACCTTTGCGATGGCCGCGCTGTTGCCGGACAAGGCGTCAGCCGCGCCCTTGCCGGTCGTTACCACGCTTGTGGAGATCACGGCCATGTCGGGCGCAACGGCCACGCTGCCCCGGCCTTCCATGGTGATGGTGCCGGATGCCGGAGCCTCGTCCTGCGCTAGGGCAGGCGCTGCCCCCACAAGGGCAGCGCTCAGTCCCGCGGCCAGAACGGCCTTGCGCAGCAGGGGGACGGGCAGGAAATAGCGGACTTTCATATGATCTCTTCCTTGAAAAACACCTGAATTTCGGTGCCGGACTGTCAGCACTGATTGCGGCGCGGTCATGACCGCCCCGTTCATCTTCGGTTCACCCAGCCGGCCCCTGTCTTCTCTTCATGGGGGCGATGTGGATGATTTTCAACCTCTGGGTAGCGCTTCGTTAAACCCCGGCGTGTAGGAAATTGCCATGTGGATGTCTCCAGGGGCTGTCATGACATTTCCCAGAATGAGCCGGCGTTTGTTCCTGCTGGTGAGCATGCTGATATTTCTGATCGAGCTTGCCGGCGTGTTCCTGATCATTGATCTTTTTCTCGGCTGGCAGACGACCTGGCATCTTGAACACAGCGCGGCGCGCGGAGATGCCAGCCTGTTGGTCCTGGCTCTCTTTGCTGTGATGCTGGTGGCCCGCATCGTGGCCGCCATGCTGAGGCTGAAAGATGCGGGCGTATCGGTGTGGTTCGCCCTTGCCTATGGTGTGCCCTTGCTCCTGGTCGGATTTTTCGATGCCATGGTGTTCGCGCTGGTGACGCCGGAGGCGGAGTTCTTCACGCCCGCCATTTTCCGTATTGCGACGTTTGTCTCCTGGCTGGCGATCCTGCTGGTCCCTGCCGCCGGGCACGGGTTCTGGCGTGCCGGCCCGCGCCGATGCGCCGTTCAGGTTGATACACCACACACTCCTTCAAGGCCGGCTGTACCGGACCGGCGGCAGCCAATCATGACAGGACGACCGGCCAGAGCCTTCGGCAAGCGCGGGTCCTGAAAGGATCAGGACGCCTTTTGCGTTTCACCCGGCAGTGGGCCGACCTCGCCGGTTTCCGACAGAAGAACCGCAATCGGGCGGGCGCCTTCGAACCTTGCGCAGACGATCACGATCATCACGGTCAAAGGCACGCACAGCACCATGCCGACGACGCCCCAGATCGCGCCCCAGAAGGCCAGCGACAACATGATCACCAGGCCGGAGAGATTGAGATTGGAGCCCATCAGGCGCGGTTCCACCAGGTTGCCGACGGCAAACTGGATCAGGCCGAGGCCGGTGGCGATGGCAAAGAACGGGCCGAGCGTGTCGTAATAGACAATGGCGAGCAGGCTCGGGAAAATCACGCCGATCAGTGAGCCGATGGTCGGAATGTAATTGAGCAGGAAGGCGATGAAGCCGAAGAGGGCCGCGTAGGGCAGGCCGATGGCCAGCAGCACAAGGCTGGTCAGCGCGCCGGTGGCCACCGAGACGGCCGTCTTGATCGAGAAATAGTGCATGATCGAGCGGTTGATTTCCGCGCGCATGGCAAAGGCGGCTTCGGCCCGTTCCGGAGTGGCGAACAGCCGCTCGAACTTGCGGTCGAAGGTGGACTGTTCCAGGACCAGGAACAGCACATAGATGAAGACCAGGCTGGCGGAGCCCGCCAGCGTCGTCACCAGGCTGGCACCGGCGGTCACCATGCGCGGCACGACGGAATCCGGCAGGAGATCCTTCAGTTCGAGCGGGTCGTTGAGGTCCAGGTGTTTGGAGACCTGGCTGAAGAGTTCCTCCAGGCGCCGCTGATAGGTGGGGGCGTCCTGGGCGAGCTGTGCCAGATTGACGGTGACGATGTCGAGGACGAATGTGGCCGCGGCAAAAATGGCTAGGAGAGCCAGCGGAAAGGCGACAAAACCGGGCAGGCGCCATCGGCCGATGGGGATGGCGGCAAAGAGGTGGGCCAGGGAATTGATCATGTACCAGACGATCAGGGCGATCACGAACGGCAGGATCAGCGAGCGCCCGACCACCAGCAACCAGCCGACCATGCAGACCAGAAGAACGCTCAGCGTGACGGACAGAAGCGGGGATCGCATGGCGGCTCCGGTTTGAGGCATAGGGCAGGATAATTCATTTAGACCGATCGCAGCCAGGAACGGAACCGGTTTTTGGCGCCGGCCGGTTGGCCGCAGAAGCGCCGGGTCGGGCTTTCCAGACCTTTTTGCCCTCGCCGCCGCAAATCCCTTGCCCCGTTTTCCCGCCATGGTATAGGGAGAATTATGCAGGCACGGCATGCGCCGTCACCTGCCGTGGGCCTGTAGCTCAATTGGTTAGAGCCGTCCGCTCATAACGGATTGGTTGGGGGTTCGAGTCCCTCCGGGCCCACCATTTTCCTGTCCTCCCAGGGGACATCAGGGAAATCTGCGGTTCGAAGAGATTATCGGGCGTCTGTCGTGCTTTCGGCAGCAAGTTTTTTCCTTAGAGCTCTTTTTCGAAAATAGCGGCCAATCAATCCGATCCCCAAAAGGATTGCGGCATGAGTCAGGGCCTTTGCCGGCCAGATGGAATCGTCAAAATATCCCGGACCGTCTCCGGCCCAGTTTCGGGAGCCGATCTCTTTTTGCGCGTTGATAATGATCCTCAATACGCCGCCGCCCAAGGCGAGCGGAAACAGCCAGAACAGCCTGTCGAGAAACCTCCCGGCCAGAAACATGGCTATGAGCCAGTATCCAAACAGCAGTTGCAGAAGAATTGTCATCTTGTCTATCCGCGGCTGCCGCTGATCCTGGCGGGTGTGGCATTATCTCTTGAGGAGGTCTCGCTGCTCTTTTTGGTGTTGTCCCGGGATGTGTTTTCCAGAATTTCGATTATCTCGGCAAGGTTTCTGATGCGTTTTCTGGGGTCCTTGTATATTCGGCTGCATTTGGTTTCGCATTTCTGTTTTTCTTCCAGTGCGATCTGCAGCAGGGGCTTGTCCAGAAAGCCGCGAATATCGGCGTTCGCGCCGTGTTTCAGCAGCTCCTGAACGGCCGCGACCTTGGCTGACAGCACGGCAAGCTCAAGCGGTTTGTGTTCGTAGCCGCTTTCAGCATTCACGTCCGCGCCATGCTTCAACAGGATGCGGATCTTGCGGACCGTGTGCCAGTCGCTGCTCCGGCTCGCCGCAGCCTGGTGGATGGGTGCCCACTTCATTGCGACGTCTTCCGCCGCCATGCTGTCAGCGTTTGGAGACCGGCGCATCAGATACGCCAAAAATTCCGAATCTGGCGCTTTCGCCGCAATGCTTACCAGGCTCTTGTTGTCCTGGTCGCGGAAGTTGATGTCGTCCATTGCATCCAGAATTAGTTTTTGCACCGCCAGATGGTCGCCGTCGGCCGCAAATTCCAGTGGAATGCGGTAATTGCCGGTTCTGGTTTCGGCATGGGGGTCGGCACCGGCCCTCAAGAGCGACCTGACCTTCTTCAGGTCGCCATCCTCGGCAGCAACATGCAGACGGGTTTCGTACCGCCTGTTTGTTGCCTTGATGTCAGTGCCGTAGAAAAAATTCCGGGTCACATCGTCGAAGGGGTAGGGGTTGTAGATATCGCCGCCAATGCCCAGCGGGGCAAGCGGGTAGGACAGAAACACGGCCCAGAACACAAACAGGGAAATGGAAGCAGACTTGATCAGTCTTTGACCGCGCTGATCGGGCGTTTTCATCGTGTGCCGGTAAACATAGATCGCCAACGACAACACAAGCACGGACAGGAACAGGACGTCGGAGGCGTAATACCTGATCATATGAAAGGTGACGGTTTTGAACATGGTCAGGTGCGCATGCAGTCCACCTCCCGACAGCAGGTTGAAATAGAGCGTCACCAAAGCCAGCGTGGTGCAATGGAAGATCAAGATCGCTCTCAGAAGCCCTTTGCGCTGCGTTATCAGGATGGCGGACAGGAAGCCGAAAGCGGAAAGGGTGGCGAAGAATGCTGCAGCGTAATAGTCGGGCGCGATAAACTGGAAACCTTGATGTTCATGAGAGTCAAGCGACACCCCGGCTGCAATCAATGCATACAGTAGGGATATTCCAGTCATGCTGTAACGAAGATACTTCATCGTTCCCTTGAAGGAAAATATGATCAATACTGCCAAGCTGATACAGAAATACGTGTTTGGACGGTCGAAATATTGGAAAAATCTTGAATGAAATTCATGCTAATGCCCTGCTTATTTTTAATAAAACTTGCTCGTGAATGTTTCGTGCCGGAATTAAAACCACAGGTATCAAGGAGTTTTTGATAAAATGATAATTCGAACGCAGGTAAGTGCTCCACTGGCACGTCCTGAAACGGTGTTGTCCAGGCAGTCGCTGCCTGGAGACGGTTGCATGTGCCGCTGCTTTCGATCTTGCAACGGGCGTTTCGGCTGGAAGGGGAGAGGTTTATCTCTCAGGCAAGTCTTGTCTTCCGGTCTTGTGCGTTTGAACCGGAGTACCACGTGGGACCCTTTCAATAGCGACAAGGGCATAGATTGCGGAACGGGGCCAGATCGACATTGGCCGCACTTCAGGTTCGGCGCGGTGTGCTGCCTGACCTGGCAGCCAAACCGACGGGACCGATGGGAATGACAATCAATTCTGCGTCCGAGGCACTGGAGCTTCTGCGGTCACTGAAAGCGCCAGCGCGGTTGATCACGCATGTGACGCTGGTGGGGGAAGCAGGCCAGGAGCTTGCCGACGGCCTGTCCGATCTTGAGGTTCCATTTGACCGACAGTTCGTCGAAATCGGGATTGCTCTCCATGACGCCGGGAAAATAACCCACCCGGAAGAGCTCGATCATCCCGGCAACCACCATGAACCGGCAGGTCAGGCGCTGCTGCTTGACAACGGCGTTGATCCGGGACTGGCGCGGTGCTGCCTGAGTCACGCCCGCTTCAACAGCATGCCGGTTTCATTCGAGGAGCTGCTTGTCGCTGCCGCAGACAAGCTCTGGAAAGGAAAACGAGAAGAGGTTCTGGAACTCAGGATTATCGATGAGGCGGCAAGCCGGATGCAGTCCGACCGGTGGAGCCTGTTCACCGACATAGACAGCCTGTTCGAAAAAGTCGCGACGAACGGAAGCCGTCGACTGGCCCAAAGCTCTTGAGCCGGCCTGATGAGTTGCCCAGGACACCCGCCCATGGTGGTGCTGGCAAATAGCCCGGATGGGCACTGATCCTGCAAGGCGGGATGCGGCTTGCTGCCGTTGGCGTGTGCTTGCCGGTCACTTCTCAACGCGATGTTCTGTCTCGTCAGGTCAGGCAGTTCCCGGCGCAGCGCCGAGAGTCTCCCTCAGGCAGATGTTGGTCGGCAACTCGATGCTTTCGGGATTGCCGCCTTCCAGCGCCGACATCAGGGTCTGGGCCGCGCACTGGCCCATGCGGCGGTGAGGAACGTGGACCGTTGTCAGCGGGACAGGGGCAACGCCGGCAAGCTCGATGTCGTCGAAGCCGGTGATCGACACATCTTCCGGAATGCGCAGGTTCATGGCGGCCGCGGCCCGCAGCGCGCCCACTGCAAGCACGTCATTGCCGCACATCACGGCCGTCGGTCGCCGGGGACCGGACATCAGCTTTCGAAAAGCAATGTCGCCGTTTTCAATGGAATAGTTGGTTTCTTCGACCTTGAGGTCCGCCGGATCGAGGCCCGCCGCTTCCATGGCTTGGCGAATGCCAAGGACACGATCCCGCGCACGGTCATTGGCGACGGTTTCTGCGGAAATGCAGGCGATTGAGCGGTGCCCGCGCTCCAGGACCAGGTCGGCAAGCGCGCGCATGGCCTGCTTGTTGTCGAACCCGACGGACAGAAGGTTCTTCTCCGGATCGGCAACCCAGGTCATTACCGCCGGGATCTTGCGTTTTTTCAGAAAATCATAGACGCGTTCGTCGCGCTGGTAGCCGATCAGCAGTAGGGCGTCCGCACCGCGCACGGTCAGCGTTCTGATCTGCTCCTCCTCCAGGTCCGGGCGATAGGACGAGCTGGCGACAAGGAGGGTGCAGCCGTTCTGCTGCAGCTCCTCCTGAAAGGCTTGGATGCCACGTGCAAAGATCGCGTTTTCCATGGTCGGAATGATCGCACCGATGGTGTTGGTGCGACCGGCGGCGAGCGCGCGCGCACTATAGTTCGGCGAATATCCGAGCCGGTCGACCGCCTCCATGACGATCTGCAATGTCTTCTTCGTGACCCGGTCCGGAGAATTGAGGCATCTGGAAACCGTGGCCGTCGAAACCCCTGCTGCAACAGCAACATCGGCGAGCGTCGGCACCTGCGACGCCGGTGGTTTCGGTCGGTCTTCCATCATGTCGAAGCGTTGCCAACGCGGATCGGTCTCAAGTTCATTCAAACTGCCTTACAGGCATTTTCGGTTCGGGAGAACCATTTTTCCGCTTGCATCCTAAAATGTAAGCGCTTACATTTTCTGAAGCCGGGTAATTTGATCGTTGGGAGGTGATCATGCTTTTGGCTCTGGCGGCCGCTCTATTTGCCGTATTCGCGATCAACGTAACGATCGGTTCCTTTGGCGGGACGCCGTTTTTCGGAAATGTCGGAGAGATGATCTTGCTGTGTGCCGTGTCCATCATGTTCACGGCTGCAGTGCTCAGGAGAGAAGCAAGCGAACGCTCCGGCAAGTAGTCCGGCCGATGCCGGACTTTTAGGGAGGAAATCATGAAGAAGACAGAAGACCTCGCGTCGCGTGAGCGCCGTAATTTCTTGAAGCTGGCCAGTGCCGGTGGCTTTACCGCGGCCGTGGTCGCTGGCGCCGCCGGGACCTTGTGGTCGGATGAAGCTGTCGCGCAGACCGCGCAGGAAGAAAGAGAGCGCGAAAAGGCAGCCGCGCACACCATGACACTTGCGACCGCCTATATTCTCGGCGCCTCGCGCAGCTATCCCATCATGCAGCTGGACCTGAAGGAAAACATCCAGAACGCGACCAACGGCAAGGTCTATGTGAAGCTTGCGCCGGGCGGTCAGCTTGGTGCGGGCGGGGCTCTGGCCCAGGCTGTCCAGGGCGGCACCATCCAGGCAGCCCAGCATTCCCTTTCGAACTTCGCCCCCTTTGCTTCGGCTGTCGATCTGATCAACATGCCGTATTTCTGCGGTTCCAATCAGCGGTTCACCAATCTGGTGACCTCGGACGCCTGGAAAAAGGAAGTCCATCCGAAGATCGAGGCTTCGGGCTTCAAGGCGCTGTTCTATGTGGTGATCGACCCGCGCGTGGTCGCGGTGCGCAAGGGTGGCAACAAGGTGATCACGCCGGCCGATCTCGACGGCGTCAAGTTCCGCGTGCCCGGCTCAGCCATGCTGCAGCAATATTACCGCATGGTCGGCGCCAACCCGACGCCGGTCGCCTGGGGCGAGACGCCTTCTGCCATCAAGCAGGGCGTTGCCGATGCACTCGACCCGTCCGTCGGCGCGCTTTACGTCTTCGGATTCAAGGACATCCTGAGCCACGTCACCTTCACCCAGGCGGTGCCGGACAGCCAGGTCTATTCCATGAACCTGGAGTGGTTTAACTCCCTGCCGGCCGACGTTCAGGAAGGCATCGAGTTTGCGGGTGAAATCACCGCTCAGCAGAACCTTGCCAAGGTGCCGGCCGCGCGTTCCTACGCCATGTCCGAACTGGTCAAGTCCGGTGTGGAATTCCATTCGCTGACGGAAGACCAGCTGGCCGAATGGAAAGCCGCCGGTGGCTATCAGCGCGAGGAGTGGGACCAGTTCAAGGTTGAACTGGCCGGATCCATGGACGCCTTCGGACGCCTGGAAGAAGCTGCCAACACGATGGGCCGCTACTACGTCCACGACGCGTAAGACGTCGCTCTTCCGGCCGGCGCCTGCTGGCGCCGGCCATTGATCCTTGCACATGTCCCTATCACTCGACCGCCGCGTCAGACACCATCTGACGGGAACGGCAGAGGAGTGCCCATGTTGAGAATTCTTCACATCCTGGACCGGAACGGCGAACGCTGGCTGCTGCTGGTCTTCTACGTCATGCTTGTCCTGACCATGTTCGTCGAAGTGGTTCGGCGCGAGGTCTTCGCCTATTCGTCCATCTGGGGTGAAGAGATCGTCCGCTATTCCTTCATCTACCTGGCCTGGGTCGGGGCCGCGGCGGCCGTCAAGGAACGCGGCCATATCCGCATCGACGTGCTCATGCAGTATGTCGGTCCCAAGGTGAAGGCGCTTCTTTACATCTTCGGCGATCTGGTGATGGCGGCCGTCGCGGTCGTGGCCTTTTACTGGTCTCTGGAAACGGTTCTTGTCTCCGCCAAGTTCGGCTCGGTCACCCATGGCCTCCGGATTTCCCAGGTCTGGTTCCTGATGGCGGTGCCCTTCGGCTTCGGCCTGGTGCTCTTCCGCCTCGCCCAGTCTCTCCTGCGCGATCTGCGCGACTTTCGTGACGGCCGGCCCGTCTACGAAGGCGACAAGCTGTTCGACTGAGGGAGGCAAAGATGCTCTGGCAACAATTGCAACAACAGACAGTCGAACTCGGTTGGGAGTTCTACGGTCCTGTCCTGATCTTCGTCCTGCTCGTGGCGCTGGCCGTTCCGGTCTGGGCCGCCATCGGTGCGGCTGCCATCGCCATGCTGATGATTTCCGGCGCCCTGCCGCTGTCGCTGGTCGGTGAAAGCCTCTTTCACGGGATCGACCACTTCGCGCTGACCGCGGTGCCGCTGTTCATCCTGACCGGGGACGTTCTTGTGCGGACCGGTCTCAGCCGCAAGTTCCTGGATGTCGCCGAAGCGCTGACCTGCTGGGCGAAAGGCGGCTTCGGGTCGGCCACCGTCCTGGTCTGCGGCATGTTCTCCGCCATTTCCGGGTCCGATGCGGCAGGCGCTGCAGCGGTCGGTCGCATGACCATCGAGCGGCTCGTGGAAAGCGGCTATCCGCGTCCCTATGCCTGTGCGCTGGTCGCCGCCGGGGCCTGTACCGGCATCCTGATCCCGCCATCGATCGCCTATATCATCATCGGCCTCGTGCTTGGTATTTCCGCCTCGACCTTGTTCCTGGCCGCCGTGATCCCGGGGCTTGCGATCCTCATCTCGATCCTGGTGACCAACATCGTCATGAACCGGATCTATGCCTATGAGGGCGGCGGGCTGATGACGGTCGGCGAATGGGCGGCCAATCTCGGCCAGGCGCTGAAGTCCGGCTGGTATGCCTTTATCGTGCCCGGCATCATCTTTTACGGCATCTTTTCCGGTCGCCTGACACCGACCGAAGCCGGCGCGGTGGCCGTGGTGGTCACGATCGGCATGGGCTTCATCCTGGGGACACTGAAACTCTCGGATTTCCCGGCCATGCTGGTCAGCTCGGCCAAGGTGAACGGCGTCATCGTTCCGATCATTGCCTTCTCCCTGCCGCTGGCGCAGGCGCTGGCGATCCTCGGTGTGCCGCAAGGCTTCGTCTATGCTCTGACCTCGATCACCGAGGAACCGGCGATCCTGATCCTCCTGATGATCCTGATTCTGATTGCGGCCGGCTGCGTCATGGAGACCACGCCGAATATCGTGATCCTGGCGCCGATCCTGAAGCCGCTGGCCGACAATATCGGCATGAACGAAATCCAGTTCTGCATCATGATGATCACCGCGCTGGGCGTCGGGTTCATCACGCCGCCGCTGGGTCTCAACCTCTTCGTCGTGTCGGGACTGACCGGGGAGTCGATCCTGAAGATCGCCGCCCGCGCCGTTCCGTTCGTCTTTTTCATGCTCCTCGTGACGTTGCTGATCGCCTATGTGCCGGCGATCTCCACAACGCTGCTTCCCGAGATTTACAAGTAGGGCCCACCATGTCTGTGGAATATCTGAAGAAAGCGGTTCTGACCTCGAAGACCGACGCGTCCGAAACCACCAAGATCGTTCAGGAAATCCTCGATACGATCGAGGCCGGCGGCGATGAAGCGGCACTTGATTATGCGGCGAAGTTCGACAAGTACGAGGGCGACATTCTCCTCTCCGATGCAGCGATCGAGGCTGCCGCCGCGCAGGTTCCCGACAAGCTGAAGCGGGACATTGAATTCGCCCACGCCAATGTGCAGCGCTTTGCCGAGGCACAGAAGGAAACCTGCCAGGACGTCGAGGTCGAGATCATTCCGGGGCTTGTTGCCGGCCAGAAGAGCATCCCGGTCGATACGGCCGGATGCTATATTCCGGGCGGGCGGTACAGCCATATTGCCAGTGCGATCATGACCGTCACAACGGCCAAGGTTGCCGGGTGCCGGAACATCATCGCCTGTTCTCCGCCCCGTCCGGGGATCGGCATCAACCCGGCCATCATCTATGCCGCCAAGGTCTGCGGTGCGGACAAGATCCTCGCCATGGGCGGTGTCCAGGGCGTTGCGGCCATGACCTTCGGTCTTTTCGGCCTGCCCAAGGCCAACATCCTGGTCGGGCCGGGCAATCAGTTTGTTGCCGAGGCAAAACGCATCCTGTTCGGCCGCGTCGGCATCGACATGATCGCGGGACCGACGGACAGTCTGATCCTGGCGGACGGGTCCGCCGACGCCGAAGTGGTGGCTGCCGACCTCGTCGGCCAGGCCGAGCACGGCTACAACTCGCCGGTCTGGCTGGTGACCGACACGCGCGCGCTGGCCGAAGAGGTGATGGCACTGGTGCCGAAGCTGATCGACGATCTGCCGGAGGTGAACCGGGACAATGCCGCAGCGGCTTGGCGCGACTATGCCGAAGTCATCCTGTGCGACACGCGCGAGGAAATGGCTGCCACGTCCGATGCCTATGCGCCTGAACACCTGACCGTGCAGGCTCAGGATCTCGACTGGTGGAAGGAGCGTCTGTCCTGCTACGGCTCGCTGTTCCTGGGTGAAGAGACCACCGTGGCCTTCGGTGACAAGGCATCCGGCCCCAATCACGTGCTGCCGACTTCGGGCGCTGCCACCTATACCGGCGGCCTTTCGGTCCACAAATACATGAAGATCGTCACTTGGCAGCGGGCTACCCGCGATGCCGCCAAGCCGGTTGCCGAAGCCACGGCCCGGATCTCCAGGCTGGAAGGCATGGAGGGCCATGCGCGCACCGCGGATATCCGTCTGAAGAAGTATTTCCCGGACGAAAGTTTCGATCTGACCGCGGATGCCGGAGCCTGACGGCATGAACGGGTTGTTCGATGTTTCTGGAAAGGTGGCCTGCGTGACCGGGGCAAGCTCCGGTCTCGGCCGCCGCGCGGCGACCGTGCTGGCGCAGGCCGGCGCGCGCGTTGTCGGCGTGGCGCGCCGCGCCGCGGATCTGGAGGCCTGGCGCGCCGAAGCGGGCACAGACACCGCCTGTGTGTCCGCAGATCTGAGCGACCGGGCACAGCTTTCAGAGGTGGCCGCGCAGATCGCGGCCCCCTTCGGACCGCCGCAGATCCTGGTGCATGCCGCCGGCATCAACACGCGCCAGGTGGCCGACGCAGTGACGCCGGAAGGCTGGGACATCACCATGACCTTGAACCTGACGGTCCCGTTTTTTCTCAGTCAGGCCTTCGTGCCGGCGATGCGGGACCAGGGCTGGGGCCGTATCATCACCTTTGCCTCGCTCCAGAGCGAGCGCGCCTTTCCGGGCGGGATCGCCTATGGCGCGTCGAAGGGCGGGATCAGCCAGCTGACCCGGGCCATGGCGGAAGCCTGGTCCAGCGACGGCATCAACGCCAACGCCATCGGGCCGGGCTTCTTTCCAACGGAACTGACTGCTGCGGTCTTTGGCGATGAAGACCGGGCGGCGCGCAACGCGGCCCAGACCTGTATCGGCCGCAACGGCAATCTTGACGACATCGACGGACCGCTGCTTTTCCTGAGTTCCGATGCCTCGCGCTTTGTCACCGGGCAGGTGCTGATGGTCGATGGAGGGTTCACCGCAAAATGAAGGCGCTTGTCTATACCGGGCCCGAGGCGCAGTCCTACCGGGACGTGGAAGATCCTGTTCCCGCGGTGGGGGATGCGCTCATCCAGGTGGCCCATACCGGGATCTGCGGATCGGACATGCATGCCTTTTTAGGGCATGACGACCGCCGCCCGGCACCGCTCATTCTGGGGCACGAAGTGGCCGGCACCGTTCTGTCCGGCGCGCTTGCCGGCAAACGGGTGACCGTCAATCCGCTCGTCACCTGTGGAACCTGCGAGGCCTGCCGGTCCGGCCGGGACAATCTGTGTCCGACCCGGCAGATCATATCGATGCCGCCGCGCGAAGGCGGCTTTGCAGAACGCCTGGCCATGCCGGAGGGCAATCTCGTGGTGGTGCCGGATCATGTATCGGATGCGCAGGCCGCCCTGGCAGAGCCGATTGCCTGCGGCTGGCATGCGGTCCGCCTGGCAAGGACGGCTTTGGCCGGCGGTGCGGGCGAAAACCCGGCCGGGGCGCGCGCCCTGGTGATCGGCGGCGGTGCCATCGGTCTGGGCGCGGCTCTTTCTCTCAAGGCCCAAGGCATCAGTGATGTCCGGCTGGTTGAGCCCAACAAGGAGCGCGCGCGCTATCTTGCCGAGACCTGCGCCCTTAATGTGCTGACACCGGAAGAAGCCGACGACAGCGGTCACTATGATCTGGTCATTGACGGGGTCGGGTTTGCCGCGACCCGCGCGGCTGCTTCTGATCGGGCCAAACCCGGCGGCATCATCGTGCATATCGGGCTCGGTTCCGCCGAGGGCGGGCTGGATATTCGCCGGATGACGCTGCAGGAAATCACCTTCATCGGCACCTACACCTATACCGCTCAGGATTTCCGCGACACGGCAAAGGCCATGTTCGACGGTCTTCTGGGCCCGCTCGACTGGGTCGAGACCCGGCCCCTTGCCGAGGGGCAACGCGCCTTCAGCGACCTGCGCTCCGGCCAGGTCGCGGTTCCCAAAATTCTACTCACACCGGATATTTAAGGAGACAGTCATGTCCGAAATCCCTCATCTGCTGGTCCACGAACATGCCGACAATGTCGGTGTCGTCGTCGTGGAAGGCCTGACAGCCGGCACGGACATGCTGTGCTGCGTCACCCATGACAATTCGACCTTTCGCCTGACGGCGGGCGCCGATGTGCCGATCGGCCACAAGATCGCGCTCAAGGATCTGAAGGACGGCGACACGGCGATCAAATACGGCGAGGACATCGGCAAGATCATCGCCGACATTTCCAAGGGCGGCCATGTCCATACCCACAACTGCAAAACCAAGCGCTGGTAAGGAGCCGCTCAGATGTCATCCAAATATTCCAACATGACGGTGCAAGCCTTCCGGCGCGAGAATGGCCGCGTGGGCGTCAGAAACCACGTTGTCATCCTGCCGGTCGACGATATTTCAAACGCAGCCTGCGAAGCCGTTGCCAACAACGTCAAGGGCACGATGGCGATCCCGCATGCCTATGGACGGCTGCAGTTCGGCGAGGATCTCGAGCTGCATTTCCGCACCATGATCGGCACCGGCGCCAACCCGAATGTGGCCGCCGTTGTGGTCATCGGCATCGAGCCGGGCTGGACCAAGCGGATCGCCGACGGCATTCGCGAAACCGGCAAGCCGGTCGCCGAATTCTCCATCGAGCAAAACGGCGATTTCGAGACCATTCGGGCCGCTTCCTGGAAAGCCAAGGAATTCGTGCACTGGTCGACCGAGCTGCAGCGCGAGGAGTGCTCGATTTCAGAGCTCTGGGTCTCCACCAAATGCGGCGAAAGCGACACGACCACCGGTCTTGGTTCGTGCCCGACTGTCGGCAACATGTATGACAAGCTCCTGCCGGAAGGCATCACCGGCTTTTTCGGCGAAACCTCGGAGATCACCGGCGCGGAACATATCTGCCAGAAACGCGCGATCAACGAGGAGGTTGGCGAGCGCTGGTACAAGATGTGGAAGGCCTATCAGGACGATGTCATCTTCGCGCACCAGACCGACGACCTGTCCGACAGTCAGCCGACCAAGGGCAATATCGAAGGCGGGCTGACCACCATTGAGGAAAAGGCCCTCGGCAATTTGGAGAAGATCGGCCGGACGTCTCAGTATATCGACATCCTGGACCCGGCGGAGGCCCCGAAATCCGGCAAGGGGCTCTATTTCATGGATTCCTCTTCCGCCGCCGCTGAGTGCGTGACCCTGATGGCCGCCGGTGGTGCCGTCATCCACACCTTCCCGACCGGGCAGGGCAATGTGGTCGGCAACCCGATTGTGCCGGTCATCAAGATCACCGCCAACCCGCGGACCGTGCGCACGATGTCGGAACATGTGGACGTGGATGTCTCCGGCATTCTGCGCCGTGAAATGACCATTGACGAAGCAGGCGACGCTCTGATCGAAATGATCTGCCGCACGGCCAATGGCCGCAATACCGCGGCCGAGGCCCTGGGTCACCGGGAGTTCTCGATGACCAAACTCTACCGCAGCGCATAGACCGATCGGGCAGGTGACCGGCCCCGGTGTCGGTCGCCTGCCGAAAGGACACGTTAATGGAAGCGAGCGAACGCCTGAGTCTCACCGAAGCGACGGACCTGATCCGCAGCGCTTTTGAAGCGGCCGGCGTTCCGGGCGAGACGGCGCTGTCCGTTGCCAGGGCGCTTGTTGCCGCCGAGGCCGAAGGACAGGTTGGCCACGGGTTCTCGCGGGTGGAGGACTATTTCGCGCAGGTCAGAAGCGGAAAGATCGTGGCGGATGCGGAAATCGGGATCCTGGAGGTCGGAACGACGAGCCTTGTGGCCGATGCCGGGTTCGGTTTTGCCTATCCCGCGCTCGACAAGGTGATTGAGAGGGGAGCCGGCATCGCCCTCGAACACGGGTGTTGTGCCATGGGCATCACCCGCTCCCACCATTGCGGCGCGCTGTCGCTTCAGGTGGAAAAACTGGCCATGAGGGGACTGGTTGCAATCATGGTCACCAATGCGCCCGCGGCCATGGCGCCCTTCGGCGGAAAGGCGCCGGTCTTCGGCACCAACCCGATTGCCTTTGCCGCACCGCGAACGGGTGGGGCGCCGCTGGTGGTCGATCTGTCATTGTCACGGGTCGCCCGCGGCAAGGTCATGAACGCCCACAAGGCCGGGCGTCCCATTCCCGAGGGCTGGGCGCAGGACAGGGACGGGAACCCGACCACCGATGCGGGCGAAGCGCTGGAAGGCACCATGTTGCCGATCGGCGACGCAAAAGGCACGGCGCTCGCCCTGATGGTGGAGATCCTGGCCACGGTGATGACGGGGGCAGCCCTGAGCACCGAGGCATCCTCTTTCTTTTCCGCGGACGGTCCGCCGCCGGGGGTAGGACAGTTCCTGATCGCGCTCAAACCGCAAAGCCCGCTTTTCACCGAGCGGCTGGAGCAGTTGCTGGTGGGCATCGAGACAATGGAGGGGGCACGGCTTCCGGGAACCAGACGTCTGGCGGCGACGCGCGCTGCCGAAGAGAACGGAATTGAAGTCCCGTCCCGCTATGTGACGGGAATTCGGAAGCTGGCGGCCGGAAACGCCTGACGGGAAAGACTGCCTGCCGCGGTCAAGACGTTTGTCCTGTTTCCCCGCCCGAGACCGGGCCCGTCTGCAGAAGAAATGCGGGGCGGGTCCCTTAGTGGAGGGAAAGACATGTACAAGCATATCCTCATCCCGGTCGCGCTCGACCATGAAACGCTGATTGACCGCAAACTGGAAAATGCGCGGCATCTGCTTGGCGATGGCGGCAAGATCACCCTGATGACCGTGCTGGAGAATATTCCGGGCTTCGTCTCCGAATTCGTGACGATGAAGATCGACAATCACCTGACCGGCAAGATCGAAGCCAAACTGCGCGAAGCGGCCGGTGGCGATGACGCGATTTCCTGCGCTGTCGTGACCGGCAAGCCGGGCGTCCAGATTGCCCAATACGCGGAAGAAAAGGGCATCGACCTGATCATTGTCGGATCGCACCATCCGTCCGCTCAGGACTATTTTCTGGGATCGACCGCCGCGCGCGTTGTGCGCCGGGCAGGGTGCTCGGTATTCGTCGTCAGGGACTGATTTTTGCCTGTTTGGGTTCCAGGTACCGCTCAACGATCCGGTCGATCTCGCCGCTGGATTTCAGTTCGGCAATGGCTTTGTTCAGGGCCGGAAGATGCTCTGCAGCGCAGTTGTGAATGCGCAAGGAAAGGTCCGTCGACTGGACGTCCTGAGCAAAGGCAATCTCGACGCCCATGTCCCTTGCCAGAAATTGGCCGACGGTCTTTTGCAGGATGCCCAGCTTGGCATGTCCTGTTGTCAGCATCCTGATCATCGTGCGTTCTGAATCGACGTCAAACCGTTCGTCGAAGTCGAAGGTGGGATAGCGATAGCCGAGCACTGCCAGAACGGGTTGTCCCTCTACCGCAATATTGTCCAGTCCCTTGTCCGGGCCTGCATAGGCCAGAGCATCGGTGTGCGACATGAACGGGATGGAAAACAGAGAGTTGGCGCGCTCTTCTTCAGAGTACCAGGACGGAGAGACGCCGAATTCAAGGTGTAGCTTGCAACGCTCGAACAGGTAGCGGCCTCGGGTTGCGGGATAAATCCCCCACTCGATCTCAATTCCGGTCAGATCGGAAATACGCTCGGCAATCTCGACATAGATACCACGTCGAGGCGCTCCCATTGGAAACAGGAAGGGCAGATATCCGTCTTCGGCCTGTCCGGTGCGAAGCACGACCGGATCCGAAGGCGTGTCTTCGGCAAGGACGGGATCGCACAACAAGGAGATTGTTGTCAGGGCAAACGCGACTTTGCAAATTGCGCGTAAGCTGGACAAGGACCGCTCCTCCGTTGTTGTTTCAGCGACCAGCTTGTCAGCGTGTCACTGTCAGCCACCTGCGAACGCACATGAGTCTGCGATGGCCTTGTCTTTTGAACTAGGATAGCGGTCAGAGCATTCTGTCCCAAGTCCTTTTTTGACTCGCAACTTCAACGAGTTGACTTGGGTGTTGCGCGTCTATTCGAAGGCGTCGTCCGCCTCCTGGGCTTGCCTCTCGCCTGGGGTGCTCAGGCAGTCTGCTCCTTCCGGCGCGTGTCCTTCAGGGCAACGATCAGCGTTGCGCCGATGATCAGAGCGGCAGAGAGGTAAAAGACCGGTTCGGGCAGAATGTCGAAGAAAAGAGCGTCCGCGAGGACTGCGAAGATCAGGGACAGATATTCGAAGGCAGCCAGTTTGGAGACGTCGCTGTGCTGGTAGCTCACCGTCATCAGGATATGAGCGACACCACCGGCAAGACCGGTGCAGATCAGAAGGCCCAATTGTTCCCAGGTCGGTGTCACCCAGCCAAAGCCGATCGTTGCCAACCCGGCAACGGTGCAGGTGAGCGCGAAATAGAAGGCAATGGCACCGGCGTTTTCTGTCAGCGCCAGGCTTCGGATCTGGATCTTGGCACCTGCGGTCAGGACAGCCATGGCAAACGCCAGCCCGACGCCGATGAGATAGGCCCGGTCGACCTCTGCCGCCGTCGCGCTTGGGAGGACCAATATCAGAACGCCGATCAGACCGAAGATGACCCCGAACCAGCGGGCGTTGCTGACGACTTCCCGCAAGAGGACAGCCGCCAGGGCCACGGCCAAAACCGGCGCCAGATAGCCGATGATGGACGCGTGGGAAAGCGGCAGGAATTTCAGAGATGCGAAACTTGCAAACATGGCCATACAGCCAAGAAGGCACCTCAGGACGTGGCTACCTGGCCGTTTGGTGCGCAGGCCGGAGGGAAACTCCCTGGTAAGCATCAGGTAGAGCACCAGCGGAATAAGCGCAAAGGCACTGCGATAGAAGACGACCTGTCCGACCGGAACGGTGTCGGCAAGAAACTTGATGAAAACAACCATCAGCGTGAAAAACGCCGTGGCTCCGATGCGCAGGACAATGCCCTTGAATTCCGAGCTCATAGTCAATCCGATAGGTGGCCATCCTGGCTTGCGAAGAGGTCGCGAAGCCGGTCGCCGATAAGGTTTATGGACAAGACGGCCAGCAGGATTGCCAGTCCGGGGAAAATCATGACGTGAGGTGCCGTCTGCATGTAGCTTTTGCCGTCCAGCAGCATAGCGCCCCATTCTGCATGCGGAGGTTGTACGCCGAAACCCAGAAAACTCAAACCTGAAATGGAGAGGATGCTGCGCGACCAGGCATTGGTCCAGAGCACCAGAAGGCTTGGACCGATATTCGGCAGGACGTGGCGCCAGAGGATCAGCCAGGAGGGCAACCCGTTGAGACGCGCCTGAAGAACGAAGTCGCGATGGGCAATCGATACAGCCAGGCTGCGCACAAGGCGTGCGAATTTCATCCATGACACCAGGATCAGGGCGAGCACCATATTGGTCGTGCTGGGGCCGAGCACGCCTGCAATGGTGACCGCAGCGATCAGTTCGGGAAAGGCAAAGAAACTGTCCGTGACGCGCATCAGGCCGACATCGGCGAACCGGCCGAAATGCCCGGCGGCCAGACCGACAATCACACCGACCAATGCGCCGACGGTGGTGATCAGAAAGGCAAGACCGAGCGACCAGAGACCGCCATAAAGCAGTCTTGTGGCGATGTCGCGCCCAAGCTGGTCGGTCCCGAACCAGTGTGCGGCAGAGGGGCCCGAGAGCCTGTTCAGGAAATCCGGATCGGTCGGACCATAGGGCGTCAGCGCGAAGCCGGCGACGATGAGAACACCAAGACCCGCCAATCCGAAGGCAAGGCTGCGCAGGAAACGGGCGGCGGCCGTGTCATGGTTTTGGCTGCGCAAGTCCTGTTGCTCGGCCGGCAGACTGTCCAGCGCTGTGCTCATGACCGGCCTCCGGTGGCTATTTTGGCCGACTGCTTTGTGAAGAGAGACGACTTCGGATCCAGGATGTCCTGCAGGATCTCGATCAGCGTGTTCAGAAGCACATAGACGAGCGCCGAAAAGAGCACCAGAAACAGGATCATCGGGTAGTCCCTTGAAAGAACCGAACCTGCCAGCAGGGAGCCGAGG
Source organism: Labrenzia sp. VG12 (assembly GCF_002237595.1). Lineage (NCBI taxonomy): Bacteria > Pseudomonadati > Pseudomonadota > Alphaproteobacteria > Hyphomicrobiales > Stappiaceae > Labrenzia > Labrenzia sp. VG12. The sequence goes on along the minus strand of NZ_CP022529.1, from coordinate 2,568,797 downwards.
CCGCCGCGTGCAAAGGTCAGTTCAACGATCACCGTGCCCTCCAGAAGGGCGGCGATGTCCAGACCGATCATGGTGAAAGCGGGCACCAAAGCATGGCGCAGGACATGGCGGAAGAAGATTTCCCGTTCGCTGACACCGCGCAGCCGCAGGGTCTCGATAAAGGGTGCCGACCTCGCTTCCAGGAAAAAGCTGCGCAGCAGGCGGGTCTGGGAGGCCGTGATCCAGAAGGCAAGCGTCAGGGCGGGCAACACCAGATGGGCGGGGGGTCCGGTGCCGTAGGCGGGCAACCAGTTCAAGGTGGCGGCAAAGAGGAGGATCAGCAGCAGACCGAGCCAGTAATTGGGCATGGCCGCCCCGATGGACGCCAGGGCAACGGCGACCCTGTCCGTAAGACTGCCCGGACGCCAGGCTGCCACTGAACTCAAGATAAAGGCACACAAGAGGCCAATGACCAACGCCGTCAGGGTGAGCGTCAGGGTTTCGGCAGCGTTGCCGAGGAAGATGTCCCAGACAGGCGTGTTGGACGCGAAGGAGTTGCCGAAATCTCCTTGCAGAAACCGGGAGAGCCAGAGGAAGAACTGGGTAAAAAACGGTTCGTTCAGGGAAAACTCTTCGCGGATTGCCTCCAGTATCTCAGGTGAAAAGGCATTTGTGTCGGGATAGCGCGCATTGGCGATGGCGGCTGCCTTGTCGCCCGGCGCGAGATAGGTCATCGCAAAGGTGATCAGACTGACGCCAAAGAGGACGCTGCCCAGTGCAGCAAGCCTGCCTGCGGCGCTGACCAGAACCTGTTGCATGGGTTTTTGGCGTGCGTTCACGGGCGCGCCTCCAGACCTGGAGTGTCAGCGCCAGGGGGCGGCGCAAGTTCACCGAGCACTTGTGCGGCGTCAATCAGGGCTTCGCAATAGGCACTTCCCGGCGCGCTAAAAAATGCGTCTGCGCGCTGGCAGGCCTCGACCTTGCCATGACGCAGGACAAGGATTTGGTCCGCATAGGCGGCGGCATATCCAAGGTCATGGGTGACAACGACATAGGACAGGTCATGTTGTTGCTGGATCCGGTCCATGGTGACGGCGACCTGTTTCTGGACGACGGTGTCGAGGGCGCTCAACGGTTCGTCGAAGAAAATCAGCGACGGTCTGGCAATGAGCGCCCGTGCCAGGCAGGCGCGCTGGGCCTGGCCCATGGAAACCTCTGACGGGCGTCTTGCGGCAAAGTGACAGGGCAGGTCGACGCTCTGCAGCGCATCCGCTACCGCACTGTCCAATTCCCGGCGCGTCCGTTTCTGCCGGTAGAGGCTCTCTGCGATGGAGACACCCAAAGGCTGGCGGGGGTTGAGGGCGGCAAGCGGATCCTGCATCACCCAGCGGCTGTGAGGCAAACCGGCAGCGCCGTGCCATTTGCCTTCATGACGGATCGGGTCAGCGCCGTCTGCGCGAAACAGAAGGTCATCAAACCGGGCAGGCAGCAGGCCTTGCAGGGCCCGTAACAGGCTCGTCTTTCCGGATCCGCTTTCACCGATCACGCAAAGGGTTTCGCCCTTTTCCAGGGTGAAGGAAACCTGTTCCAGGATGATGGCGCCGTTCAGGTTCAGATGGAGATTTTTTACAGAAAGCATCGATCGGCTATTCGGCGGCAACAGGTTCGGTGTTGGAAGCGGTATTGGCACGGTGCCAGGATCTGTGGGACACGAGCAGCTTGCCGAAATCGGATGCCGGTGCGTTCAAAAGCCGCTCTGTCGGGCCGAATTCCACGACCCGTCCCTCGGCCATGATGGCGGTTCGATTGGCATAGCGGCTTGCGAGCGCAAGGTCATGCGTGACCATGAGCAGAGCGATGTTGTGCCGGGCTGCATGATCCCTCACCAGACGCAGAACCTGGGCCGCTATCAGAGGATCCAGAGCGGAGGTCGGTTCATCGAGAATGAGCAGGCGCGGCGCGCCCAGCAAAGCCATGGCAAGCAACAGCCGTTGTTGCATGCCGCGGCTCCATTGATGCGGAAAGCGGGATCCGAAGTCGCTGAGCCCAAGCGCCTCAAAGAGCTTTTCCTTGTCCGTCGGCGTGACGCCGGCGGCCTCGACCTGCCGTGCCGTCTGGCGCCATTGCCAGCGAAGCCGTTTGAGCGGGTCAAAGCCGTAGTCCGGGTTCTGCGGCACATAGGCCATGCCTTGCGGATTGCGCGATTTGGGCCTGGCTGCGAGATCGTATCTGGAACCGTTGAAGGTCAGACTTCCCTCAAAGGGTCTGGCCGGCCGGGTCAGGCCCATGACGCAACGCAGAAGCGTGGATTTGCCAGCGCCGGAACCGCCGACCACTGCAACGCATTCACCGGGGTCGAGTTTCAGGCAGACCTTGTCCAGAACCACCTGCCGGCCAATGCGGGCCGACAGGTTGTCCAGATTCAGAAGGGGGGCAGTGTCAGTCGACAAGGTCCAGGTCCGGCGTCACGAGGTAGGTTTCGGCCGGGTGAATGGCATATCCTTCGACCTTGCCGTTGCCGACGGAGACCTGAGTTTTGTGGAAGACCGGGATCAATGGCAGGTCCTCGTTGATGATCTCCTGAACACGGTCGTAGTGGCTTTTGCGCACTTCGTCGTCGAAATTCTCGCGGCCCTTGGCCAGGAGTGCATCCAGTTCGGGGTTGGCATAGCCTGAGAAATTGTAGCTGACGCCGCTTTCCGCGAGCGTGCTCGGGAAATAGTCCGGGTCACCCTGCGGGGCGGTGCCCCAGGCCTGCAGATGCATGTCGATCTCGCCGGCCTTCAGCGCCTCGTTGTTGGCGTCATATTCGCCCATGGCGATTTCCGCTTTGATGCCGATCTGCTGCAACAGGGCCTGGGTGATTTCCAGCGTCGGGCGCAGCGCGGCACGGCCCTCATAGGAGCGCAGCTTCAGGGTGATTTCCTCGCCGTTCAGTTCCCGGTTGCCGTCGCCATTGGTGTCCTTGATGCCGGCCTCGTCCAGCAGCGCTGCGGCTTTGACCGGGTCATAGTCCAGCGTCAGGTTTTTGTTCGCCCAGGAGGCCATGGAAGCCGGGAAGATGCTGTTGGCTTTTTCACCGCCGACACCGCTGAGGGACGCTACCACGATCGTGTCGCGATCCAGCCCAAGCGAAACCGCCTGGCGCAGGGCCTTGTTGGCCAGGGGGCCATCGGCCGTTCTCACCTGAAAGAAGAAAAGGCGGGTCGTCGGATTGGAAAACAGTTGACCGTCTCCGGCCTCCTTGAGGGCTGCAAAGTCAGGCTCGGGATAGTTGGTGACGAGATCAACATCACCGGCCTGCAGCGCCAATTTGGCAACAGACGGATCCGACAGCGCATCCATGACGATCCGGTCGAGCTTCGGCTCACCGCCCCAATAATCTGCGAATTTGCGTGTTTCGTAACTCTTGTCGGTCTCGGCAGAGACAAACACGAAGGGGCCGGTGCCGATCAGCGGCAGCTCCTCAGTGCCTTCCTTCATGACGGCAGCAGAGGGTTCCGTCAGTGACCAGAGAAACGCCGAGTTGGGTTTCCTGGTTTTGAAGAGCAGGGCATTGTCGCCCTCAACGGTGATGCTTTCGATCCCCAAAAGCCTGGAGAGGCGAGGATTGTGTCCTGGGTGGCCTTCGATATCGAGCTTTTCGAAGGAGGCCTTCACATCTTCGGCGGTCATAGGCGTGCCGTCGTGAAACCTGACATCGGATCGGAGCACCAGGCGCCACTCGGTCGGCGATACATTTTGAAAAGTTTCCGCCAGGCGCGGCTGCATGGTCATGTCATGCCCGAGGCCGATCAGCGTTTCAGAGACCCCCGCCCGGTTGCTGAGCCAGCCGTTCTGGCGCGCGCGCGGATCCGGCGCGGAGCTTTTCGGGCCGAAAGGAACGGCAATACGAAGGGTCTTGTCAGCAGCAGCTACCCGCTGTGTTGTGGCCGCAAGTCCGGTTGCTGCGACGGCGGAAAGGCCCATCAAAACGGTCAGCGCGGATGTCAGATTCCATTTCTTCATGGAAGCTCTCCTGGAAAGGATGAAACAGAGAAAGAAGCCGCTACGGGTATCAGTAATGTTATTTCATTACAATGCGGGTCGCTGGTGAATTTGCCAAGTGCTATTTCGAATCAGGCAATTTTTGGGAGTTCCGACACAGAATGCAACCTTGACCTGTCGCCAACATCGTGCCCATCCGGGCAACTGAAGGAATTTATCGGAGGTCTAACGGTGCATTTTGATCAGCCGGAGGGCAAACTGGCGCGCGCGAATCCTTTAGAATGCACTTAACAAGGTCGATCTTGCCGCTGTCACATGTCAATTCATTGTTCTCTCCTCCCTCATGTCCACGGAAGCGGTGCGCGCCGTGACTGATACGAACAGCGTGTCAGCCCTCCCTTCCGCAATGACGGAGGACATTGTCGCGTCGTCGCGTGACGGCATCCTGACCATTGATCCACACGGCAAGCTGACCTCCTTCAACCCGGGTGCCGAAGCCATTTTCGGCTTGAAGGCCGAAGATGTTGTCGGACTGACCGTCGCCGAGGTGTTTCTGCCGCTGGAAGACCTGGATGCCTTTACCGATTGCGTTCTGGAAGCCGTGCGACAGCCGGACAAGGAGCATGTGGCCACGATCAGCCTGAAGCGGGCGCATGGGGTGCTTCACCTGAGTGTCCGGGCGGTGCTGCTCCATCGGAAAGGGTCCGAGGAACGCATTGGTGTCCTGGTCATGCTGGCCGATGAAAGCGAGCGGGTCGAGCTTCTGACCCGGACCGCGGAGCGCGAGCGCGAACGGGCGGCGACCGGGCGCTTTATCGTGGCCGTTCTGACGATCTTTTCCGTGTTCACCCTGCTTCTGGAACCGATCCAGAAACTGGCGCAGGCCCAGGTCTATGATCTGGGACCGGTGATTGCGCTTCTGACGCTCGTCGTGATCGCCTTTTTCCTCGACAGATGGGCCTCGCCCGGGGCGCGGACACTTGTCCTGAACCTGCGCCCGGAGCGACGCTACGTGATCGAAAGCATCGTCTGGTCGCTCGGCTTCTGCGGGCTCATGACGGTCGGAAAGTTTCTGCTGATCGCCTTTCAGGTCTATCCCACAGAGATCCAGCCGCGTCTGTTCAGCTTTCTCGTCCTTGACGATGGCACCCGGGTTCACAGCACCGGACTTTATCTGGCGGCGCTTGCCATCTATCTGATCTCGGTGCTGTTTCAGCAATTCGCGATCCGCTGCGCCATCCAGGCACCGCTGCAGAGTTTCCTGACAGGGGTTGTCAGACAGGCTGGATGGATCGCCAATCTGGTATCGACGCTGCTTTTTGCGGTTCTGCACGCGCATCTCAATCCGATCGTGTCTCTTGCCGTGATTGCGCCCTCCATTCTCTGGGGATGGCTGTTCATGCGCTCTGGCAGTGTCGTGACGCCGATCCTTTCGCATGCGATCATCGGTGTTTATGCGATCTTCATTCTGGGCATCTTCGCCGGACTGGATCAGGTTTAAGGCGGAGCGAATTGACCGGAATGACAGTCACATCCAGCAGGGTCCCGAAGGTGTTGATCGTCAACGCCTATGTCGATCCGTGGCGGTCGGCGGCGCCCATGCGCCTGTTCATTCCCCGGGCGATGGCCCCCTATTATCTGGCCGGCCGGCTGAGCCGCGACGCGGTCGATGTGCGGGTCTATGACGAAGTGCATCACGGCGCCCTGCTGGATCCCAAGCTGTTTGCCTGGCCGGATCTGGTCGTCTTTACGGGTCTGACGGCCGCCTTTGACCGGGCGCGGCAGCTCTCCGCCTATTTCCGGTCTGCCAACCCGGCTGTGGGTGTGGTCATCGGTGGCCCCATCGCGCGCGCCTTGCCGGACTTGTGCGGAGAGGTCTTCGATCATGTTCTGGACGGCGATGTGGAAGCGTTCGACGACCTGATCGAGGCAGAGCTCGGCACTGATTGTCTTTCGGCTCACCCAGTGCCCCGGTTCGATCTGGCCGGCTGGTCCTACGGCCTCGGCTTTGTGGAAACGACCCGTAACTGCAATTTCAGATGCGCCTTCTGCTCCCTGACCGGCGAGGGGCGGGCCTATCAGGCCTATTCGACGGAGGAGATCAACCAGCAGCTCGATGCCCAGGGGCGGTTCATGATGCTGATGGTGCTGGACAACAATTTCTACGGCAACAACCGGTCTGATTTCGAACGCAGGGTCGCCGTGCTTGGCGAACGCTGGCGCCGCGGCGACTTCAAGGGCTGGGGCGCCCTTGTCACCGGCGACTTTTTCAAGAACCCGGACAATCTGGCCAAGGTTGCGGCCAATGGCTGCAAGGCGCTTTTCTCCGGCGTGGAATCGCTCGATCCGGAAGTTCTGAAAACCTACAACAAGAAGCACAGCCTTTCTTCGGACCCTCTGACATTGGGCAGGCTTTGCGCCGAACACGGCATCCTGTTCGACTACGGCATGATGCTGGACTTCGGAAAGCAGACGATCGAAGAGGTCGACAGCCAGATCGAGGCGCTGCTTGCCAGCACCGAAACACCGTTCCCGGCGCTGTTGTCACTGACCATACCGATCCTGGGCACTCCACATTTTGCGGAAGTTGCAAGCGCCGGACGCTTGATGCCGAATTTGAGATTGAGCGATCTGGATGGCCAGAAGCTTGTCGAATGGCCGAAGGAACCGCTGGAAGAGGTGGTTGCCTATCTTTCTGGCTTGTTGCAGTTCCGTGGCCGCAAACTGGCCATCACGCGTCACGCGGTGAGCCACGCCTGGTCCCGCCGGCAATCCTTTGACCTGGAGCAGACCCTGATCAGCATGATCGGACCGATCGCGCGCTATTGCGCCGGCTTCAGGCTCGGCAATCCAAGACAGATGCGGCAGACCTGGAGCGAGCCGCGCCGGACCTTCTGTTCCATGACCGACCCGTTGAGTGTCACCTACAGGCCGGCGCAAAGGCTCGATGCCAAATACGCCCGGGACTTCGAGCCGCTCTATCTCACGGACGAGGACGGCGCACTGACACCGGTGGCGATGCAGACAATCCAGCAGCGGGCCTATGCATAGCCGGTGACCTGGCCATTGGGCGCTCCCGGGAGGACGCGCGGCAACCCGGTGCTTACATGAATGAAATGTTTGGCCGCTTGCCGACCTTCACGCTCATATTGGCGAAGAGCTCGTTCGGAACTTCGACGAATACGATATTGTTCGATTCCACCACGATGCTGATATTGTTCACCATCGGCGACTTGCGCGGCGCCAGCAACACGTCGGTGAAATTCCGGTTGATCGCAAGCACCGGAACAAAATCCTTCATCTTGCAGAACTTGTTCGCCGCTTCCAGAACACCCAGGTTCTGTTTCACACCCGCCTCGGAATGACAGCAATCGTTCAGCTGGAGACACCCCAGTTCGGGATGCAGAAGCTCTGAGTAATACATCAGGTCATCCAGAACTTTTTCATAGTGATGGTTGGCGTCAACGTAAATCAGATGAAAGTCTTTTATTCCCTTATTCTTTAGTTCGTTGAAACCGTCGAGGCTGTTCGACCTGAGGAACTCGACATTTGGCTTGTCTGAGAATTTGGACCTTGCTTCTTCAAGAAGGGCGTCGAAAGTTGATTGCTCTTCAACGGGACCGCCAAAATAGGCGGCGTATTCGGAAGGATGGTCCACCCATTTCCGGTGTGCGTTAATGAGCTGGTACTCGGTGAAACACACTTCAGCAGACCAGGCATCGATCAGGAACATTTTTTCCGGATTGAATGCATCGAACAGGATCTTTGCGTTGTTTCCGCTCAGGACGCCAACTTCCGCGATAGACGGTCTGACGCCCAGTTGTCCGAAGATGCGGGCCAAGATCGAATAGATCGCGGTCCTGTTTGCTTCCATGACTTTCATTCTGTTTCCTAAGCTCGAGCTTGTGGTGACGGAGATCTCAATGAGACGCGCGGAGGCACTGCTAAACCGGGCGTATCTTCCTGGCGTGACTGACGAGGTCCGTCAGGAGGCGAGAGGTGTTGCAGTCCTGTGGGCTTCTGTCCTTGCCTGCTCGTAAAACGCTGAAATCTCCTCGATCACGCAGTGAATCTCTGCTTCCGTGAGCGATGCGTGCATGGGGAGGCGGATCAGACGGCCGGCAAGGTCCTCGGTGTTCGGGAGATCGCCTTCCCCGTAACCGTAGCGCTTTCCAACCGGGCTCGAATGCAGTGGCACATAGTGGAAGGCTGCCTTTATGCCTCGGTGGCCAAGGTGTTCGATAAGCGCATCCCGTGTCCCACGATCTTCCACGATCAGGTAAACCATATGCGCGTTGCCCTCGTTATATGCCGGTGTCGCGGGAAGTCGAAAGACGCCCCTTTGCGCCAGGGGCTGCAACGCATTCATGTAAATATCAAAGGCGTTCATACGGGCGTTTTGGACCTGATCGATCTCCTCAAGCTGGGCTGCCAGGCAAGCTGCCAGCAGGTCGGACATGACGTAGGACGATCCAATCTCCACCCAAGTATACTTGTCGACGCTACCCCGGATGAAATTGGCCCGGTTCGTTCCCTTTTCGCGAATGATTTCAGCGCGTTCGAAGTGGTCCTTGTTGTTGATGACCAGGGCGCCGCCCTCGCCACAGCTGATGTTCTTGGTTTCATGGAAACTGAAGGTCGACATTGCGCCGAAGCTTCCGAGTGGCCGCCCCTTGTAGCTGGACCTGATTGCCTGTGCGGCATCCTCCACGACAGGAATGCTGTTCTCTTCCGCCAGGGCCATGAGCTGGTCCATGTCGCAACTCATGCCGGCGTAGTGAACCGGCACTATTGCCCTGGTTCTGGGGGAGATCGCGTTTCTGACGCCTTCCAGGTCAAGATTCATCGTCGCCGGGTGAATGTCTACAAAAACGGGTGTGGCGCCACGGAGACAGAAGGCATTTGCCGTCGATACAAATGTATAGGAAGGCATGATGACTTCATCTCCTTCCTTGATATCAAGCAAAAGAGCGGCGATCTCGAGGGCTGCCGTACAGGAGGTTGTCAGCAGGACGCGGCAGTCAAAGCCGATCATCTCTTCAAGTATTCTTTGGCTTTTTTTCCCGTACTTCCCATCTCCGGAAGTTTTTCCTGACAAAACGGCCTCTGCAACATTGTGCATTTCCTTGCCGGTCAAAAATGGCTTGTTGAATGCTATGTTCATCTAAAAGTCTTTTGCGTTGATCTAGAATCAAACAATTATGCACTGTCAGGTAGTGGTGTTCAGTCGGACTCAATTGCGTTTTCTGTTTGTCCACATCAATCAGGGCCTCGCTGAAGGGCGCTTTTCTGTGGTTGGTCAAATGAGAATAACGTCAAGCGCGTTTGGTCGGGCCGCGTTGTCGGGCCGAGCCTTCGGTTCCATCGTGCCACCTGGCCAGAACGATTTGTAAGTGCTTGTATTTTTGCGTTGATTCATTGCAGCAGATGGGATCCGAAATGGCAAAAATCGCGCTCTACCTGATGACTGAAAAAGGGCTTGAAGTTTTTGAGCGCATTCTGTCGGTGGACCCTTCGCTCGTGTCCCACGTGGTAGTGGGCCGGGATGCAAACCTTGAGAAGGACCATGGTGACGACATCGAGGCGCGTTGCGCGACCGCAAGGATAAGGTGTTTTGCGCGGGAGAAAGCTCCCAGTGTCGATGAGAATACCTTTGTTATGGCGGTTTCCTGGCGGTGGATGATTGTGCATCCGGGTCAAAGGTTGATCATCTTTCACGACTCGTTGCTGCCAAAGTATCGAGGCTTTTCTCCGCTGGTGAACATGTTGATCAATGGCGAAAGCAGAATAGGCGTTTCTGCTGTTTTTGGGGCGCAGGACTATGACCGCGGCGATATCATCGCGCAGCGGCACAGCGAAATTGCCTACCCGATCAAGATTGCTGACGCCATTCAGATCAACAACAGGAATTATGCGGAACTGGCCGAAGAAATCGTCCGGCAAATTTCCTCGTCGCAACCACTGGTCGGCCAGCCGCAGAACGAGGCCGAGGCCAGTTATTCTGTCTGGCGCGACAGGGAAGATTACTTTGTCGACTGGAGGCAGTCCGCTTCGGATATCAAACGGATGATCGATGCTGTCGGTTCACCCTATGCCGGCGCCAGAAGCATGACTTCCACCGGCGAAGAAGTCGTTATCGAAGAGGCCGTCGAGGTTGCCGATGTTGCATGCGAGTTGCGGCATCCGGGCAAGGTACTGTTTGTGGAAGACGGCCGTCCGACAGTGTTGTGTGGCACAGGGCTGTTGCGCATTGAGAAAGCCTCCCTGGTCACACCCGACGGGCAAATGGACTTTCTGCCGGTCAGGAAATTCCGGATCAGGTTCCGGTAATATCAGATCAGGCCGGCTTCTGGTGTCTAAACGAGCGCCTCGGCCCTGGCTTCGTTGAATTGATCCAGATGTTTCAGGAATTCCGCCATAAGTGCCTTGCTGTCCTTTACGGCCTTTGCTCCCTCGTGTGCAAAATCCTTGTATTCGCTCATCTTGTCCGGGCATGACAGGATCTGCAGGGCCGCTTCGCCGACCTCCTTGTAGTTCTTCAAATTCGGAAAGTGCTGCGTGGTTATCTGAATGTCACCATAAGAGACGGACAGGACCGGAAGACCTGCAGTCATGGCGTAAACGGCGGAGCTTCCGCCGCCAATCCTGGTCGGCGCCAAATATAGATCACAATGTTCGTAGACTGACATGATGTCAGGCTGGAATTCGCAGTGTTCCGAGTTTTGAGCAAGAAGGGGGCGCGCGCTTTCCAGATAGCCGTAGTCTGCGTATCCTCCGAGGAAATAGACAAAGGCGTTACTCTGCGAGACGATATCCTCCAGCATTGTCAGAAAGTCTTCGTCGATTTCAAATCCAAGACGATATCCAACGATGACAATGACGGGTCGATTTTCCGGCAGCTTCAGTTCCTGGCGCGAAACGGGAGCTGATTGCTCAGGAGAGTCATAAGGTCCCTCAAACTGAAACAGGGGCAGGTGCCTCGATTCTTCCTCTTCAGGCCCACCTGTTTGTTCTTCGCCTCCGGCGCCACTCGTATGCGAATGGTAGCTGACCTCGAGACACTCGGGAACAACGTCATTGTTCAACGGACTGCACAAAGTGAAGCAGTCTTTGGCAAAGACCTCCGCAATCGCGCATTGGTTTCCGACAACAAGAATGCCTGACGGGCCGAACTCTGCAATCGTGTTCAGAACCGCCTGTACGGACTCATCGCTCAGAGTTGGAGGATCGGGCTGAAACAGGTTGATCCGGGACCCGTCGACAACCACATGCCTTGTTTTTGAAAGTGACTTCGAAACAGTTGGTGTGTTTTTGCGCGTAACATGGCCAGAACTCAACTGTGAAAACATGCAAGTGTTTATCAGCAATACTTCTTTCTGAAAGTCATCCTGCAATATTTGGGTGAATTTAATGGCCCGATTTGAGGGCGCGTGCTTCTGGCCCAGAAGCTGATCGAGCATGACGACAATGCGCGACGGATTGGATTGAAACGGTTTTTGCGAAGGAAAGCGTTCTTTTATTCCTTTCACGGCCTTTCGATAAATCTCCCGAAGCATGTCCGGGGTTATGACTTCTTCGTGCTTCAAATCTGGGAGGAGAAAAGTGAGATTGCTAAGCGCAAAGTAATCGTTGATGCATTCAACGTAGCCTGGTTCAACTTTGACGTAGTCTTCGATTGCGCTCTTTAGATAATTGTTGTCGCCCGTCATATGGAAGAGCAGCGACCGCAAAAAGACGCGTGTCTGCAAGATGTTTGTTTTTGTAAAGGTTATAAGTATTTGGACCAGTTGTTTCTTCTGCGTCGTTCCCAATTCAGCGTAGTGATTGAGCATTTTTGCCGCGTTTAGCTGCAAAAATATTCGATCTTGCGAACTTGGGGGGGTATGCGTGGCGTTTTTCAGGATTGCAAAAAACTTCTGATAACTCAAACGACTGCTCCAGTAATAAATTGGCAAAAAAGAAAAAAGACTTGTTCTTAGGTGTCGCCAAGTGGATCAAACATATCCATGTAGCTTTGAGTCGTCGATGTATCCTGAGCTGAATTCTTGCCTGGTCTCAAATTAGTTGTGGAACCCTACTTTTCAATGTGACGTGAGTCCGCTGATCGCACCAAGTTCACCTGATGGTGTGGCAGACGTGGCTGCCATTTCAGGCGCGAACTTTTTCAAGGGCACGAAGGAGGTGGCTCGTTTCTGTTGGAATGCGACTTGTGTTTTGAAAGCTGCACTACGCGCCCTTCAGAAAGTCTTCGGCCAGTTCCGTCCAGAACGTTGCTCCGACCGGCAGGATGTCGTCGTTGAAATCGTATTTGGGATTGTGCAGCGCCGGGTCGTTGCCTGTCTTGGCCGTGCCGAGCATGAAATAGGTGCCGGGTCGCTCTTCCAGAAAGTATGCGAAATCCTCGCTGCCCATGAAGGGGCGTGGAAGGTCGGAGACCTTGTCGTCGCCTGCAAACCGCCTTGCAAAGGCGCGGACATAGTCGGTCTCGGACTTGTGGTTTACCATCGGCGGGTAGCCGCGCTCGTAATCGATCTCGGCGCGCATGCCGTAGCTGGCGGCCTGCCCCTCCGCAATCAGGCGAATGCGGTGTTCCAGTTCATCGCGCACGTTGTTTTCAAGTGCGCGCACCGTGAGGTTCATTTCGGCCCGCTCCGGGATGACATTGCTGGCAACGCCGCTGTTGAAGGCACCGACCGTGATCACGGAGGACTGCAGCGCGTGAATGTTGCGCGAGGCGATGGTCTGCAATGCCATGATGATGCTGGCGCCGCAGACGATCGGGTCGGCGGCGGCATGCGGTTCCGCGCCATGACCACCCTGACCGACAACGGTGATCTTGCATTCGTCGGCCGCCGCCATCATCGGGCCTTCCAGAAAGGCAAAATGACCGAAAGGCAGAGACGGCTCGTTGTGCAGACCGAAGACGGCGTCACAGGGAAAGCGCTCGAAGAGGCCGTCCTCCATCATCAGGCGGGCGCCGCCGAAGTTTTCCTCCGCGGGCTGGAAGATCAGATGGACCGTGCCGTCAAACTGCCGGCGTTCGGCGAGCAGTCTTGCCGCGCCGAGCAGCATGGCCGTGTGGCCGTCATGGCCGCAGGCATGCATCAGGCCCGGATGGGTGCTGGCGTAGTCGGCACCGGTTTCTTCCTGGATCGGCAGGGCATCGAAATCGGCACGGATGCCGATGCTCTTGGTCGATGTGCCGTTGCGCAGCGTGGCGACAATGCCGGTTTTGGCAAGGCCGCGCGTGACGTCATAGCCGAGAGCCGTCAGTTCGGCGGCAACAAATTCGGACGTCTTGAACTCGGACAGACCGAGTTCGGGGATCGAATGCAGGTGCCGCCGCGTTGCGACAAGGTCCGGCATGATGTTCGACGTCTGCAGGGTCATGATTTCACTCGGGCTTAAGCGCCCCGGCTGGGGACACGGTTTTCCAGGAACCGGAAGAAAAGAACCAGGATTCCCGTCAGACACATATAGATGAGCGCAAGCAGCAGCAATGGTTCGTAGGTCAGATAGGTATCCTGCCGGACCCTGGAAATGACCGCGTAGACATCAACCACGGTAATGGTGGCCACCAGCGGGGTCGATTTCAGCTGCAGCACGGTCTCGCCGCTCAAGGTGGGCAGCGCGCGGTAGAATGCTCGCGGCAGCCAGATGCGGCGGAACATCGTGAACCGGCCCATGCCGAAGGCGCGGGCAGCTTCAAGTTCACCGCGCGGCACGCCGGCAAAGGCCCCGCGCATCACCTCGCCCTCATAGGCGGCAAAGGAAAGCATCAGGGCGGTGAAGCCGTAAGGCCAGGCCTGGCGCAGATAGGGCCAGAGCTCGGACTGGCGGATTTCCGGATATTGGGCAAAGACGGACCCGAGCCCGTAATAGAGCAGCCAGAGCTGCAGCAAGAGCGGGGTGCCTCTGATCAGGGTGCAAAAGCCGCGGGCCAGCCAGGCGAGCGGGCGCGGACCGGTGACCTGGACCAGGCCGATCGGCAGGGCGAGCAGAAAGCCGACCGCGGCCGTCGAGAACAGCAGAAACAGCGTTTCACCGATGCCCTCGATCAGCTTCCACTGGTATTTCGGCAGCCAGTCCCAACGCATGAACCAGACAATGCAGAAGACAATGCCGGCAAAGACAGCAAGCAGGAAGATCCGGTGCGGCTCCAGCAGCCTGCGGGGCGGTGGCGGCACATAGGCGGGCATGGTCACTTTGGTGTCGCTCATGTCAGGCCGGCCCCGCGATACCGCGTCTTGCACGCTTTTCAATGCGCGCAATGACCTGGTTGGAGACCAGCGTGAGCGTCAGATACATCAGCCCCGCCGTGCAATAGAACAGCATGTAGGCCTTGGTGCTGCCGGCGGCCTGGCGCGTCACCAGGGTGAGTTCGGAGAAACCGACCACGGCCAGAAGCGCCGTGTCCTTGGTGGCAATCAGCCAGAGATTGGAAAGGCCCGGAATGGCGAAGGGCAGCATGGCGGGCAGGGTGATGCGGCGCAGCGTCTTGAACGGCGACATGCCGTAAGCGCGCGCGGCCTCGATCTGTCCCGGCGGCACGGCCTTGATGGCACCGCGCAGCACTTCGGTCGAATAGGCGCCCTGGACGATGCCAATGACGAAGATGCCCGCGGCCAGGCCGCTGATGTCGACGCGCGGCAGTCCGACTGTCACCAGAAGGGCGTTCACCGCGTCTGTGCCGGCGTAATAAAGCAGAAGGATCAGGACAAGTTCGGGCACGGCGCGGATGACGGTGGTGTAGACCTCCAGCAGATCGCGCAGGATCGGCCCGCCGTAAAGCTTGCCGAAGGCCCCGCCGATACCGATGAGAAGGCCCAGCGCATAACCGCCGACGGCAAGCTGCAGCGAGGCCGCGAAGCCTGCCAGCAGGACACCGCCCCATCCGGGAGGCGACAAGGCAAGCAGATCGAGATTGAGAAAACCGGTGTCAGCAGCCATCGGCAGCGGTCAGCCCCTTGAAGTGAGGATGCCCGCTCCGCACCCGAAAGGGCGCGGAGCGGTGTGAGCGGGGGGCGATCAGCCGCCGTAGATGTCGAAGTCGAAGTATTTCTTGGAGAATTCCTCGTAGACGCCATTGGCGCGAATGGCGGCGATGGCGGCGTTGACCTTGTCCTTCAGCTCGGTGTCGCCCTTGCGCAGACCGACGCCAACGCCGGCACCGAGGATCGCCGGGTCATCGGCAACATTGCCCTTGAGTTCGCAGCAGGCGCCGGCATCGGATTTCAGGAAGGCGTCAAGCGCGATGGCATCGGCCTGGACGGCGTCGAGACGGCCGGCGGCCAGATCCTGGTTCACTTCGTCCTGGGTCTGGTACTGCTTGATGTCGTCGGCGGTTGCAGCGAAATACTTGTCGGCGTAATCGGCGTGAATGGTGGACACCTGAACGCCGAGGATCTTGCCGGAAAGACCTTCCGGAGTCGGCTCGAAATCATCGCCCTTGGCACCGATGATGCCGGTCGGGGTGTTGTAGTACTTGTCGGAGAAATCGATGGTCTTCAGGCGCTCTTCGGTGATCGACATGGAGCCGACGATCATGTCGATCTTTTCCGATGTCAGGGCCGGAATGATGCCGTCCCAGGCAACCGGTGTGATGACGCAGTCGAGCTTGGCTTCCGCGCAGATGGCTTCCATGAACTCGACTTCCCAGCCGACCCACTTGCCGCTGGCATCGGGTGAGGTGAAGGGCGGATAGGGTTCGGCAGCAACGCCGACCTTGACCTGGTCGGCCATGGCGCCGGTGACGCCTGCGGCCGTCACGGCGGCTGCTATGAATGCTGCTTTGACAATCTGTTTCATGCTGTTCCCCTGTCTTGTCGACTTTGTGCCGGTTGTCCGGCTCGCTGGCCCAGCGCCTTGCAAGATGCTGGGCAATTCCGTTGGTTCTTGCAGTCCGGGTCTGTCGCCTCCCGCGTCAGTGCACCAAGCTGATGAATTTTTTCAGGCGCTCCGATTTCGGGTCGCCGAAGACCTGTTCCGGCGGGCCCTGTTCCTCAATCACGCCGCTGTCCAGGAAGATGACGTGGCTGGCGACTTCACGTGCGAATTTCATTTCATGGGTGACCAGGATCATGGTGCGGTGTTCGCGGGCCAGGTCCCCGATCACGCTGAGGACTTCACCGACGAGTTCCGGATCGAGTGCGGAGGTCGGTTCGTCGAACAGCATGGCAAGCGGCTGAACCGCAAGCGCACGGGCGATGGCCGCACGCTGTTGCTGGCCGCCGGACAGAAAAGCCGGATAGGCGTCCTGCTTTTCATGAAGTCCGACACGGCGCAGGATCTTTTCGGCGATGGCGACCGCCTCGTCGCGCTTCATGCCGAGCACATGCACCGGAACCTCGATCACATTCTGCAGAACCGTCATGTGCTGCCAGAGATTGAAGCTTTGAAACACCATGGCGAGCTGGCTGCGAATGCGCTCGATCTGACGCCGGTTGGCGGGTCTGAGGCCGTGGTGGCCGTCATCCCTGAGTTCGATCGCCTCACCATGGACCGACACGGATCCGGCGCTGGGCAGCTCGAGCATGTTGATGCAGCGTAGAAAGGTGGATTTGCCCGAACCCGAGCCGCCGATGATGGCGATCACGTCGCCCTGGCGGGCGGTCAGCGAGACCCCCTTGAGAACTTCCAGGGGGCCGAAACGTTTGAAGAGGTCACGCACCTCAATGGCTGGCGCCGCAGCTTCCATCATACCGCCAATGCCCGGCCGGGGCCGGTGCAACTGTTGTTACTGTTCCCTGCTGACACTGTCTTTTTTGCCGGTGCGATGTCAGCCTTTCGCCCGGTTGATCTTGTCAGCTTTGCACTTGTCTCGTAATTATTCAACCGTATAATAAGAAAAAAATCAACGCGGTTCGAAACGGGCCGGTGACCGTCTTGAGGAGATCGAATGGTGCTGAAAGCGGGACAAAAGGTGGCTCGGGCCGGATCATGAGCCGTCGGCCGTTCCACCGTATCGGCGAAGCCGAGCGCCGCCAGGACCTGATCCGGGCGACGCTGGAATGCATCTCCGAAAGCGGCCTGAAGGGCGCGACCGTGCGCCAGGTTGCAGCCCGTGCCGGCGTCACGCCGGGCCTGATCCGGCACTACTTTTCCAGCAAGGAGCAAATGCTTCAGGACGCCTACCGGGAAGTCATGACCGGCATGACCACGGCTGTGGTTGTAGCTGCCGATGCGCAGCAGCAGACCGCCCGGGCGCGCCTCCATGATTTCATCGTTGCCAACCTGACGCCACCGGTGGCTGATCCCGCCAAGCTGTCGCTCTGGGCGGCTTTCATCAGTCACGTGCGCGTCGATCCCACGTTCGCGGAGATTCACCGCGAAAGCTACCTGGCCTTCCGCTCCGCCCTCGAGGAGCTCGTCGGAGACGTGCTTGTCGAAGTCGGGCAAGCCGCGGACAAACGCCGGTGCCAGGAACTGGCCATTGCCATCAACGGCGTGATCGACGGGCTCTGGCTGGAGGGCACGCTGGTCGGTGACCTTTTTTCCGAAACGCCTCTTCCGGGCATTGCCATCCGTTCCGTCGAAGCCCTTCTGGGCGGCATTGCTCTTTATGAAACGCCCCCCTCAAGCTGAGAGATCAACCATGCGCTACGCGTCGATCACCGATCGTCTTGCCCCTTTGGGCTCGGGTAAATGGACAGTGCACCTGAAGGCCCGCGATATGATCGCGGCGGGCAAGGATGTCATTGAACTGACCATCGGCGAACCGGATATCCAGCCGGACGAATCGCTGATGGATGAGGCTGACCGGTCCATGCGCGCGGGCCGGATCCGCTATTCCAACGGCCGCGGCGAGCCGGGCGTTGTGGCGGCGCTGCGCGAGAAATACCGCCAGCGGCGGGCGGACGTGAGCGACGAGAATATCCTCTGTTTTCCGGGAACCCAGACGGCCCTTTTTGCCGTCATGCTGGGCCTTGTGGAAGGGGGCGACGCGGTGCTCGTCGGGGACCCGCTCTATGCCACCTATGAAGGTGTGATTGCCGCCTCCGGCGCGCGCATGGTGCCGGTGCCCCTTCGACCCGAAAACAGCTTTCACCTGAAGGCGGACGATCTGGAACAGGCGGTGACGCCGGATTGCCGGGTGCTTTTGATGAACACCCCGCACAATCCGACGGGCGCCACGCTGACACGGGACGAGATCGCTGCGATCGGCGAGGTGTGCAAGCGCCATGATCTCTGGATCGTCTGCGATGAGGTCTACGAGAAGATCATCTTTGACGGCGGCACATTTGTTTCTCCCTTCGACCTGCCGGAGCTTGCGGACCGCACAATCGTCGTCTCCTCGATTTCCAAGTCGCATGCGGCGCCGGGGTTCCGGTCCGGCTGGGCCGTCGGCCCGGAAGAATTCTGCACGCGGCTCCTGGCTGTCTCGGAAACCATGCTCTTTGGCGGGCAGCCCTTCATTGCCGACATGACCGCGATGGCGGTGTCGGGAGAGTTCGATACGGCAACGCGGATGCGCGAGAACTACCAGCGCCGCGCCGATCTGATCCTGGAACACCTCAAGGGCCACACAATGCTGCGGCCGATGCGGCCGGAAGCCGGCATGTTTCTCCTGATCGACGTCAGGGCCACCGGACTGGACGGTGCTGCCTTCGCAGAACGCCTGTTGGAGGACAAGCAGGTCGCGGTGATGCCCGGTGCCTCCTTCGGCGACCAGGCCGCGGATTTCATCCGACTGTCGCTGACCGTTGACGACAAGGTGCTGGCGGAAGCAACGGACCGGATCGCCGCCTTTGCCGATGCGCTCGGGGAAGGGGACCAAAAATGGGCGTCGTGACCAAGACCGTCGGTGAGGCGCTGATCGATATTCTTGAAGCCAATGGTGTCGATACCGTTTTCGGTATTCCAGGTGTCCATACCGTGGAACTCTACAGGGGGCTGGCGGCCTCGAAGATCCGGCACATCACGCCGCGCCACGAACAGGGCGCCGGGTTCATGGCCGATGGCTATGCCCGTGTCACCGGCAAGCCGGGCGTTGCCCTGGTGATCACCGGACCGGGACTGACCAACACTATCACGCCGATGGCGCAGGCCTATCAGGATTCCATTCCAATGCTGGTGATTTCCGGGGTCAATGCGCGCGCCAGTCTGGGGCACGGTACCGGCAAGCTGCATGAGCTGCCCGATCAGCAGGCGATGATCTCAACGCTCGCCCCGATGTCGCACACGCTTCTGGAACCGGGCGATCTTCCAGCCGTGATGGAGCGGGCATTCGCCATCCTGACATCATGCCGGCCGGGGCCGGTGCATATCGAGATTCCGACCGATGTCATGGCCAAACAGATTTCGCTTGGGCCTCTTCAGGCAGTTCAGGCCACCGGACCACGGGCCTCCGCCGATCAGGTGCGTGCGCTTCTAAAACTTTGCCGGGAGGCGTCACGACCGGCGATCCTGTGTGGTGGTGGCGCTGTGTCGGCGGCCGTAGCTGTCAAAAGCCTCGCCGAGACGCTTGATGCGCCCGTAGTCAGCACGGTCAACGCACGCGGCCTGATGGCCGGGCATCCTTTGTCGGTGCCGGCCAGCCCGTCGCTTGCCGCCGTCCGGGACTTTCTGGCCGGATCCGATCTGGTGATTGCACTCGGCACGCAGATGGGACAGACCGATTACGACATGTATGCCGATGGCGGCTTTCCGGATCTGGACAGCCTGGTGCGGGTCGATATCGATCCGGAGCAGCTGACCCGCGGCGCCGCGGCGTCGCTGAAGGTGCTGTCGACGGTCGACCAGCTTCTGGAGGATCTCCTGCCGCTGCTTGCCGATCATCGGGCTGAGGCCGGCGGTGCGGAGCGGGCCAGGGCCTGCCGGGAGGCAGCGCTCGCCGGGCTATCTCCGAAAATGCGTGCCGAGATCGCCGTTCTGGACATTATCCGCGAGGCCTTGCCGGGGTGCCGGATCGTCGGCGATTCCACCCAGGCGATCTATTCCGGCAATCTTTACTTCGAGGCGGGCAGGCCCTCCGGATGGTTCAATGCGGCCACCGGCTTCGGCGCGCTGGGTTATGGTCCCCCGGCGGCCATTGGTGCCAGCCTCGGCGACCCGGACGCGCCGGTGGTCTGTGTCACCGGCGACGGCGGCCTGCAATTCGTGCTCGCGGAGATCGGCTCTGCCAGGGACTGCGGCGCCAACGTGATCTTCCTGGTCTGGAACAACGACGGATACGGCGAGATCCGCACCTATATGGAAGACTGCGGCATCGAGCCGGAAGGTGTCACGCCAAGCGCCCCGGACTTTCTGAAAATCGCGGACGCTTACGGGCTGCCTTCCAGACGGCTGGCAGATGTCGCTGATCTTGCCGAGGCGCTTCAGATAATGGCAGCCAAGGGCGGGCCAAGCCTGATCGAGGTGCATGAGACCGGAACGCGCGGGCTGTCGGCCTGAGGGCTGGTTCGGCCCGCATCCGGTCACGCGAATGCGGTCATGCGGGGAAGGGCGTGCCGTCCACAACACCCTCCAGAGGCGCCCTGCGGTCGGCGGGGAGTTCGTCCGGGCGCACGACCATCACATAAAGAAGCGTGAAATAGACGCTCTTGGCACAGATTGTGGCGGCTTGAACCAGCGCGCTCAAGGTGAAGCTGATCATCAGGATCGCCAGCGTGGGCAAGGTGTTGACCCCGACTTCGTCAAACTTTGCCAGGAAGGAGCCGGGCAGTTGATCGGCAAAGATGTAGCCGGCCGCCCCGCCGCCGAACAGCCCGAGCACAACGCCGCCCGCAAAAAGGCTGGTGACGACACTGCCTGCAAGATCGATCCCGATAACACCAACCAGGGTTTCCGGCACGTGTTGGCGCAAGGCTTTCAGCCTGTCGACAAGGGTTCCGAGCGACGCTCTTTCGACCATGATGACGGCGATTCCAAAGTTGGAAATCAGGTCCCAGACCTCCCGGACGGCAAAGAGCAGGAGGGCGAGCAGAAAACCGAAGAAGCCATTCTGTTTGGTGTCCGAGACATAGCGCACGAGTGTGCTGACCAGACCGATGAAAAACAGCGTGAAGACCTGGCGCAGGAGCGCCCCGCCTGTTGCGGCCAGACTGATCCGGCCCTTGCGAAGCGTGTCATAGGTCATCTTCGACAGGGCTGCCTGGAGAAACGTCTGCAAGAGCACCTCGAAGGGGACATAGGCCAGCGCAATCAGCATGAGCGGGAAGGCGGTGTCCCAGTCTCTGGTGACGAAGCCCAGATAGAGCAGGGTCAGGAGCAGCGCCGCGCGCCCGGCCTTGACCAGGAACAGAAGGACAAAGGGAAGAACCAGGAAGCGGTCATTGCCGATGACATCGACACCGGCGCGCAGCAGGCGGCCGATCCTGGTTCCGGCTGGACCGATGCCGGCAAGAAGGGGGGCCAGAAATGTCATGAGATCACCATCGGATTTCGATCAGGGCGCTGGTGTTCGCGCGGTCATTCCACTGTGATCGGAATGCGCTGAACGATCCTGTCTCCTTCGGCAAAGAAATATCTCAGCTCATAGGCGCCAGGGGTGTCCGGCACGGGCACGGAGAGCGGGTTGCCTTCTCCGGTTTCCGCCATGCTCAGAATATGTGGCAAGGGTTCGTCGGGCAGGGCGAAGGCAATGTAATCCTTCGGGTTTGTCGTTCCGTTCCACAGAACCTTGACGGAGGTACCCGCCTTGGCGCTTGCAGGGGCTTTCAGGGTCAGGTCGACGTCTTCGACGGTCAGCGGGACATGGGCCAGAATGACCCTTGGGTCCGTGTTGGTGATGTAGCGGATCTCGTAGTCGCCGGGGGCGGAGGGCATTTGCAGTTGCGCGGGGCTGCCTTCCGCAACGTCGAAATAAAAGCCGGATTCGGGCAGCGGGGCGCCCGCCTTGGCGATGGTGACGTAGTCGCCGCCACCGGCCGGGCCCTGCCAGCTGATCTCGATGAGGCCGCCGGCGCTGGCAACAGAAGGGGCAGACAGGCTGGCTGCGACGTCCTGGATGTCGATCGGGGCCCGCGCGAGAACACTGCCGGTGGCATAATCGACATAGATCAGATCGTGCGGTCCGGGCGCCGGCGGCGCCTGCACCGACAGGGGGCTGCCGTCCCGCAGATCGGCGGAAGAGAGCAAGGTGTCCGCGTTCCCGTCCCGTTCAACGAAAGCCAGGAAGTCGCCCTCCTTGGCCGGGCCTTCCCAGCCAACGGAAACGGGCGCACCGGCAGGTGCTGAGGCCGGCGCATCAAGATGCACCCGCTCGGGAGCCGGTTTTTCCTCCGCGATGCTGTTCAGCGCCTTGGCGAGGCTTGCGGCGTCATGTGCGCTGTGGAACGTGCCACCGGTTTCGGCCGCCAGGCATTGCAGCTGGCGCCGGGTTTCCGCATCGCTGACATCGAAGCCGACCGTGTGAACGGCAAAGTCGATGCCCGCCTGTTCCAGATCGCGCGCTACCGCGCAAGGGTCGAGACTGCAGGTCTCTTCGCCGTCGGAGATCAGGATGACGCTGGCTTTTTCTTCCGTGTATCTCAAGGCTTCGGCGGCTTTCAGGACAGCGGCCGAGAGTGGTGTCTTTCCTTTCGGCGAAATGCCGTTGACGCTGGAGACGATGTCAGATTTCTGATGGGCAGCGGGCGCAAAAAGAGTCTCAATGTCATTGCAGTCGCCCTTGCGGCGGTGACCATAGACCGTCAGTCCGACTTCCATCTCGTCGGGAAGGCGCCGGATGAGATCGCCGACAACCTCCTTGGCGATGGTGATCTTGGCGACTCCGTCGATCTGACCCCACATGGAGCCGGAAGCGTCCAGAACGAGTGTGGTTCGCGGGGCTGTTTCCGCCGCGGCCAGCGGCGCTTGCAAGGCGAGTGCCGTCAATCCGGTCAGCAGATACAGGGACGCTGGTTTGATCATCGATTAGTCCTCATGTGACATCAGGCAAGTTGGCTGTGCTGCAGGCGCAGGCGTGGTCTCACGCCCCGGTTCGCACCCAGTCGCTGCTGGTCGTGACCACACAGACATCGGTGCCAAATGCGGCAGCAGCTTCCGGCGGGATGACGACCGTGAGGCGGGTGTGATGACGGATCCTGTCCGGGCTCAGCACGTGCAGATCCCAGGTCATGTTCGAGCCCTTGCCCCCGTTTTGTGGCAGCTGCGAAAAGGCTGTCTCAAGCGCTTGTGTCCGCCAGTGGCCCGGTCCGACACTTTTCCAGGTGACGCCCATCTTGCGGGTCATTTCCAGCTGGTCGGGATGAAACGGCCGGGTCAGGGAGAGGGGCCGGGGCGCGCTGAACTCTTCCAGCGGGCCTCCGACCGGTCCCAGCATGGCGGCACGCATCATGTCGGGGCAGGTTTCGACTTGAGGCTGTCCCTGGAGCAGTTGCCACTGGCCGCTCAGGGGCTGCGGGCCGGCCTGTGTTGGCCGATCGGTTTTCTGGTCTTGTGGGGCCACGTCGTTTTTGGTGAGGTCGATGGGAAGGTCTGATGGGGCGCAATGGTCCGGGCCGGTATACCGATAGGCGCTGGTGTCGCCGTCCAGAAGAAACACCGTGTCGCCAATGGCCGACCGGTCGATCCAGTAACCGCTGCCGTCACTGGCGTCGATGGCCAGGACCTGGTTCGGTCGGACCGGTTCGCCATATTTTTCTGTCTGCGCCGCAAGTGCGGCCTGGTCGGGAACGGAATAGGCAGGCGTCTTGCCGGACTGAATGGTGATGACAGCCGGATTGCAATCGGCTGCGTGGGTCTTTGCAGCAAGGGCCAGGCACAGGGCGCAGCCATAAACAAGAGAACGAAACACAGGCAAGCCCCTCACCAAATTCAATGACGTATTGGCCTTAGACGGACCTGACATTTTTGACA
Source organism: Labrenzia sp. VG12 (assembly GCF_002237595.1). Lineage (NCBI taxonomy): Bacteria > Pseudomonadati > Pseudomonadota > Alphaproteobacteria > Hyphomicrobiales > Stappiaceae > Labrenzia > Labrenzia sp. VG12. Next base: position 2,545,031 of record NZ_CP022529.1, on the reverse strand, counting down.
TGCTCAATATTGGTTATATGCTTGCCCGGTTGACCCGGTTTTCGAGATACAGCTTCGTTTATGAATTCAATTCCAGACCTGTTCGGGTCGCTCTATTTTGCGGCTCTGGATGACCAGAAATTCAATGATTTGATTGCCTTGGCCGAAACGACGCTCGTCGGCGAAGACGGACATGTCGAAGAGTTCGAGGTGCTGCGCCGGGAATGTGAACGCCATATTGCCCAGGCGGAGAAACTGATGCGGTCGCTTGGATCCGGGCCTCAGGAGGTTCCCGGAAGGCCCGTCTTCGACGTGACGTCCGGCGGGCGCATCGAGGAACCGAACCAGGTGGCTCGTGAGCTGTTCGACCTGCGCGGCGGCGAACGGCTGGAACACCTGATTGACGATCCGGAAACGGCGACTTTGCTGTGCCGGTTCGCTTCCGGGCAGGTTGAGCATGCGCCCGTCTTGCGGTTGCCGGGCAAGGACACTGCCAAACCCCTGGTGCTGATTGTGGAGACGGCCGACGGGGACGGGCGCGCGCGAGTCGCAGGGATGGATGTCCTGTGGCACGAGGCTGCGGAAAGGGCGATGAGGGTGCTCTACGGCCTGACGGTCTCGGAAGCCGAGGTGCTCGGTCTCATGACAATCGGGCATGCGCCGGCGGACGTTGCCGACTTGCGAGGCCGATCCGTCGAGACCGTGCGTCAGCAGATCCGGTCCATCTTGCTGAAGCTGGAGGTGAATGGCACCCAGGATGCCGTTCACCTGGCGCGGGCGGTTGCCGTCTCCTCGTCGAGCGCCCGGCAGATCAAACCGAGCGGACCGGCTGAGGGCAGTCTGGTTCTGTCCGACGGCCGAGTTCTGGATTATGCCGAGCAGGGTGCCGCGGATGGCGAGGCCGTCATCTTCCTGCATGGCTGTCTGGGGGGGCGGCGTCTGCCGGGGGGCGCCGCGACCGCCCTTGAGCGGGAGGGCCTTCGTCTGATTGCGCCGGCACGTCCCTGGCACGGGCAATCTGCCGGCTGTGCCAGCCTGCTGGAACAGCCGGGCGCTTATGCGGAGGATCTTCTGGCGCTTGCGGATCACCTTGGCCTTGAGACGTTTTCAGTGCTGGCTTTCGATGTTGGTGCGATTTACGCGCTTTGCGCTGCCGAGCGACTTGAGGGGCGGTTGACGTCGCTGCTGTGCGCGGCCGCGCAGCCGCCCGTGTTCAGCTTGCGGGACTTTGCCTCAGCGCCCCAGCAGCAGCGCATTTTCGCAACGCTTGCCCGTGTGTCGCCGCCGCTGCTTCGGTATCTCTCGGTCCTGGGAGACCGCAAGCTGAAGAAGGAAGGCCGGTCGGCCTTTGCAGAGACGGTGCTGGGCGGATCCCGGGCCGATCTTGCGGCCTGCAAGGATCCGGAAATCCTCGATCTCATGTGGACCGGTCATCACTTCCATGTCGAGAAGGGGTCTGACGGTTTCATCAATGACTGCCGCCTGATTGCCTCCAACTGGATCGGCAAGGTTGCCCCCTTGAAGGTGCCCCTGCGATTTGTCCACGGAACGGAAGACGTTTCCATTCAAGCAAAGCGGATCACTGCCCTGGCGCAAACCTTCCAGGCAGAGGTGAGCTGGGTGCCCGGGGCGGGACACCTTTTGCCTTTCAGTCACTGGAACGCGGTCCTGCCGTTTCTGAAGCCCAGTTGAAGAGACGGCGTTACAGCGCCATCACACCGCCATCGACGGCCAGGGCCTGCCCGGTGAGATAGGTGTTTCCCGGATGGATCAGCGACATCATGGTTTCGACGATTTCGGCCGGTTCGCCGAGGCGTTTCATCGGGACGCCTGAACTGAGGAAATCCTGCTTGTCGGCAAAGCCGCTTTCGGTCATCAGCGGTGTCGGGCTGAAAAAGGGGCAAATGGCGTTGATGCGGATATTGTCGCGCGCAAATTCCACCGCTGCGGTCTTGGTCATGCCGACGACGGCGTGTTTGGCCGCTGCGTAGGAGATCAGTTTCGGGGCAGCGTTCAGACCCGCGACGGAGGCGACGTTCAAGATGGCTCCGCCATGTTCCTTCATCAAGGGGATCTGGTGTTTCATGCCGAAGAAGACGCCCTTGGCATTGACCGCAAAGGCCCTGTCGAGATCGTCTTCGCTTGTTTCGAGAAGACCCTTCATCGGCGGAGCAAATCCGGCATTGTTGACGGCAATGTCGAGCCCGCCAAAGGCGTCTTTCGCCCGTTCGCACAGTGTCTGAACGTCGTCTTCGCGGGTGACGTCGCAGCAGACGGGAACGATCTTGCCGGAAAGGTTGTCTGCCAGTTCGTCGAGGCCGGCGGCGTTGAGGTCACCCAGAACCAGATTTGCGCCCAATGCGGAAAGCCTCTCGGCCAGCTCCCTGCCGAAGCCGCTGGCGGCGCCGGTGATGAGAATGGTTTTTCCTGAAAAGTCGGATGTCATCGGCTGGTTCCCTTTGTCCCTGATCCTTTCTACTCAGCTGGAACAAGGAAGAACAGCGGACAGGATCTGCCTACTCCGAAACGGGGTTTGAAGGCGCCTGGGTTTTCGGTGTGCCGCACGTCACAGGCTTTCAGCGTCGCTGATCCCTATTGTCTGTCACACGACGCGGGCAGCATGGGTACCCGCCACTGGCAACAAATCATGAGGAAAGGGGCCATCATGTCTGCGGAAGCGGTGACCAACAGCCAACAGGATTTCTACACCAACCCGCAAGCGCCGGTTGCGCGTTATGGCGGTGCCGCGCGCCTTCTGCACTGGGCCGTGGCGGTTCTGGTGCTGGCAACCTGGCCGCTCGGTCTGATGATCGGTTATGCCAAGAAGGACGTGGTGATGAATTTCTACCTCCTGCATGAAAGCCTCGGCTTCATCGTGATCTGGCTGATGCTGATCCGGGTCGGCAACAAGTTGCTGTCTCGGGCTCCGGAGACCGAGGGTCCGCTTCACGAACGCATCGCCGCCGCCAGCGTGCACGGATTGCTCTATGCCTTCCTGATCATCATGCCTGTGAGCGGCTTCCTGGCGACCAATGCGCACGGCTTTCCGCTGAAATGGTTCGGTCTTGTCGAGGTGTGGAGCCCGCTCGGCAAAAGCCCTGACATCGCCTGGACCTTGTCCGCGATCCATTCCTGGAGCGCATGGATCCTGCTCGGTCTGCTGGGGCTGCATCTTGGAGCGGTTCTGATGCATCACGTCATTCGCAAGGACAAGACGCTGTTCCGGATGCTGTGAGGCCGCGGACTTGAGCGTCCTTCAATAGTGCGTGTAACGGCTGGCGCCTCGTGCGCCGGCCGTTTTACTATTCTGTCGAACTTGAATGGCGCATGCCAGGCTGGCGGGGAGCGAAAGGATGACCGAAAACACTGTCATATTGGAAAGTGAGCTGACCTGCCCGGATTGCGGTCATGCGCAGGTCGAAATCATGCCGACAGATGCCTGCCAGTGGTTCTATGAATGCCGGAACTGTGCCGCCCTGTTGAAGCCGAAACCCGGCGACTGCTGTGTGTTCTGTTCCTATGGAACCGTGGCCTGCCCGCCGATCCAGGCCGGACAGGATTGCTGCGGCTGACGGCCCGATGACTGCCGTCTAGTTGAACTCGGGTGCCTCCCCGGAAGCCCAGAGGCCGACCTTCAACTCTTGCTGACGTCCCCGGATCGCCACGGTTTCCATCCTGGGTGTCTCCAAAGATCCCGCGCTCTTTTCGACTTCCTCCAGGAGATCCGCCGACAGGACGACGGACACCTTGTGGTCCTTGGCGACTTCCAGGAGGCGGCTTGCGACATTGACGCAGTCGCCGGTGGCTGCGATCTGCTGCTGCCGGTCGTGGCCGAGCCGCGACAGCACAACCTGCCCCAGATGGGCGCCGACCCGCACCGAGCTGATGTCGCGGTCCCGTCCGGTTTTTCTGAGCCAGGCGGCAACGTCCCGCTCCAGGGCGAAGGCGCAGCGGCAGGCCCGTTCGGGGTCGTCGGGATGGGCCTCCGGTATGCCGAAGCCGAGCATCGCGCCGTCGCCCATGAAATCCAGGACGATGCCGTGCTCGTCGCTCACGACATTCACAACAATCGTATGAAACTCCTTCAGGAAGTCCCGTGTTCTGGCAGCGCCGAGACGCTCGCTGAGGCTGGTGTAACCGGACAGATCGACAAACAGGATCGCTGCCGACTCTTCCTTCGGTGTTGCCAGGAAGGAAGGATCTTCGGAAATGCGCTCGGCCAGTCTGGGTGACTGAAAGCGGCTGAGGGCCTCCTGGGCCCGCAGCAGGCGTCGCGCCTCGACCCGGTCGGTCACCTGTCGCGTGATCAGCAGGCCAACAACCGGCGGCAGGCTGGCCGCAAAGGGCAGGGTCGCATTCAGCCAGAGCCCCTGGCCAAAAAACACCACACAGATGACGAGCCATCCGGAGAGCAGCATCAGATAGAAAATCGATGCGGGGGCGAGCGGCAGCAGGATGACGGCGATCATCGCTCCCAGCGTGATCAGGAGCGCTGCGGCGCTGTCCAGTTTGCGAACGCCCGCCGTGCGCACCAGGGGAGCCGCTTCCAGAAGATTGGCTATCGCGGTTGCCTGTACCTCGACCCCGGGCATGACAGGATCAAACGGCGTTGAAAACCGGTCGCCCACGGCAGTCGCGGTGACGCCGAGAACCGCCATGCGGCCGTCCAGCTCCGGTGAAAACCCTGCCGGTGGATCGAGAAGGTCTCCGGCGCTGAGGGTGCGGATGGCGCCTCCGGACCCGACATAGTTCAGGGCAAGGTGCCAGCCGCTGTCCAGCTCGACGGCACGACCGCCAAGCGTTACACCCGCTTCGGTGATGTTCGGCGATGTGCTCAGGTATTTTGCGGCAGCCTGCAGGGAAAAGGATGGCAGCAGGCCCGTGTCGGTCAGGAACAGCATCGGCACATGACGCGGCGTGCCGCCGCTGTCGGTGACGATGTTCACCAGGCCGGTCGAGGTTGCCGCTGCAAGGGCGGGGGCCGGTGAGAGCATGGTCTCAACGACCGGCACGCCGCTCGCCGGCGCAGCGCCTTCACGCATGCGGGCTGCGCCCGCGACCACGGTCGGCAGGCTTGCCAGAGAGTTCGCCAGCATCCCGTCTGCCGTTTCGTCCGAGGCGCCAAAGAGCAGGATATCGACCGCGAGCGCCCTGGCCCCGGCGTCCCTGATCCGATCGACCAGCGCCGCAAGCGCGTCGCGCGGCAGCGGGTAGGGGCCGACAGCGTCTATGGTTTCATCATCGATGGCGATGATGACGACATCTTTCGGTGGTGGTTTTTGCCCGGCCAGCGCAATCCTGAGGTCCAGCAACACCGTCTCGAAGCGGTCCGCCACGCTTGCGGTTCCTGCGAGATGCGTGCGCACCAGCAGGCCCGCCCAGATCAGGCCGAGGCAAAGTGCCAGCGCGGTGACCGCGACAGGCAGGGTCGGTTTCATCGTCCGAAACGATCCAGCAGGCTGTCGACCCGTGCCTGCGGCCAGCGCCGGGTTTCGAGCACTACGCCCGGGGACACTTCAACACCGAGGCCTTCTGTCAGAACCACCGTATCGGAGCCGTCTGCGCGCGACACGCTGACCTCACCCTCGCGAACGAACACCGCGGTCATCTCGTCGGTGACGTCGACGACGTAGACCGTGCCGCGCACGGCCGCAATGGCATGCGGGGTCTGGATCTGGAACGGACCGCTTCCCGGCGTGATCTCGATGTATAGCCCGTCGGAGGACAGCTCGACGTCGGTTGGCCGGTCATCGGCTTCGCGTTCCACAATGCCCAGCGCGGTCGCAGCCTCGGCCTCAAGCGTGACGCCGCCGGCGCATTGATAGACGCTGCGGGGTGGGTCCTGAAGGTCGGTTTTGGTGCACCCGCTCAAGGTCTGTGCCGCCAGAGGCTGCGCCGCCACGGGCGCCAGCAGGAAGCAGATCGTGAAAATTGCCAGTTTTTTCATCGTCAAATTCCCAGTTTGTGCTTTTCAAGCGCCCCTGAATGCCCATACATCAGACCTTCTAACGCATAGGCTGTGATTGCTGTCACTAGCGTTGTACTGTTGCAAACGGCAAGACGGAACGAAAATGAGCACCGAAGTCGACTTTAAAAAGGAAAAACTGCTCGGCAAGAGTTTCATTTTCGAAGCGCTGGACGACCAGGCCCGGCAGGAGCTGGCGAATTTCTCCTTCATCAAACGCTACACGGCCGGTGACACAATCTTCACCATGGGAGAGCCTGGCCAGAGCATGATGGCCATTGCGGAGGGCTCTGTCCGGGTGAGCATGTTCACACCCAGCGACCGGGAAGTGACGCTCAACGATCTTCAGGCCGGCGATGTCTTCGGTGAGATCGCCATGCTGGACGGCCAGGAACGGTCTGCCAGCGTCAAGGCGCTGACCAACTGCACATTGGTGGTCCTGGAGCGGCGGGCCTTGCTGGATCTTCTGAACCGCAATCCGGCTCTTTCCATCCGGTTGATCGAGCTGCTTTGCCAGCGTGTGCGCCGCTCGGATGAGCGCATGATCGAAATTGCCTTTCTGGATCTGCCGGCACGCCTCGCCAAGCTTGTGCTGCGCCTGACGGTGACCGCGCCGGCGTCCGAAGACAAACCGCTGTCTAAGCTGTCGCAATCCCAGTCCGAGCTCGCCGGCATGATTGGCAACAGCCGGGAAAACGTAAACCGGTGCCTGCGCCGCTGGCAGAAGGCAGAGCTGGTCGATCTCAAGGATGGCTGGCTGATCATCAGGGATCGTGCGCGCATTGAGGCTCTGGCGCACGGAGAATAGTTTCCACCGCGCTATTGTTCTTGCAAACAATTTACATTGCTATTTACTTCAGTATTGTTTTTGTTCCCCTTCGGAAGATTTTGTGCGTTAACCCTGTTGTTTGTCTCTATCTTAAAGGTTTCGATTGACGGTGAACTCCGGAATCACTCGGAGTGCCGCAATGCAGTCTTTCATGGCCAACCGGTCGCTGTCCTTCAAGCTTGCGCTTGTGTGCTGGGTGCCGGTGCTGGCGCTTCTCGTTATCAGCCTCCACGATTTCCATTCCGAATACCGAAGCTGGCAAAAGGCCCGCGCGATTGAAGAGGTTCTGGCCGTAGCGCCGACCCTTTCAGAACTGGTCCATAATCTGCAGCGCGAACGCGGTGTTTCAGCGGGTTATGTCGGCTCAGGGGGAAGTTCCTTCGGTGAAAATCTTGCGGATCTGCGTGCGGCAACGGATGCACAAATCGATGGCCACCTTACCGACATCAGCGTGATGGGCAGTGCTCTTGATTTTGCCGGATTTACGGCGCCCTTCGACCGGGCAGCCGAAAGGTTGCAGCAACTCGACGGCATGCGGACGCGGGTCGACGGGCTTGACGTTGAAGTTTCTGAACTTGCCGAGTTCTACACGACGACCATCGCAGAGCTGCTCGCGGCCATCGAAAACATGAAATTCGCGGTGGACAGCACCGACACCCTGCGGCCGATCAACGCCTATGTGAACCTGCTGCACGCAAAGGAGCAGGCCGGGCTCGAGCGGGCCATGGGATCCGTCGGTTTCAGCTCCGGGCGTTTCCTGCTCGACACCTATGAGCGCTTCCTGAGCCTGATTGCCAATCAGGAGCTTCTCCTGGCGCATTTCTCCAACCATGCGCCTTCTGAAGCTCTTGTGCTGTTGAACAATCACCAGAACAGCCAGGCTGAAAAGCAGGTCCGCGTTTATCGCGACATCGCCAAGGCGGCGCCCTTCGGAACTTCGGTCGCCGGTGTCTCAGCCTCCGACTGGTGGGCCGCCTCGACGAGCCGGATTGACGCGCTCTACGCGATCGAAAAGCGCCTGTCGCAATCCCTGCATGCACAGGCGCAGGCCGATGCCCAGAACGCGTTCCTGTCGCTGGCCTATCTGGCCACGCTGCTGTCGCTTCTCATTCTGGGCGCCACGATCACCTCGATCTGGGTCTACCGGGAAATCCAGCCGCCGATCGCACGGATCATCAAGTCCATGCGGGCCTGGTCGGAGGACAGGGAAGTGCCCGACCTGGAGGAGGCCGACCGGCAGGACGGCATTGGCGAACTCGCGCGCACGTTCAACGAGCTACGGACCCGTCTGGAATGGAACCGGGTCAAGGACGAAGAGCGGACCACGCGCGAGCGTGCTCAGACGCGCGAAATGAAATTGCTGTCCGATCTCAATGAATGGCTGCAGTCCAGCACGTCGACGCATGAACTCTACGAGATGATCGGCACCTTCATGACCAAGATGCTGCCGAATTGCAGCGGCAGTGTCTATGTCTACTCCAATTCCCGCGACGTGCTGGACGGCACATGTTCGTGGAACGGCGGCGTGCTGCATGAACATATCCGGCCGGGTGACTGCTGGTCCCTGAGGCGTGGGCGCGGTTATTCCTATCGTTCGCAGGACATCAAGTTCGCCTGCGAACACACCAAGCCCCATGACGAAAGCCCCTATACCTGCCTGCCGATCCTGGCTCATGGCGAAACCGTCGGCATGATGCACCTGACCCCTTATGGGAACATCTCCGAAGAGGACTTTTTCGAGAACTTCCGGGTTGCCCAACTGGCGGCGGAGCAGATCAGTCTGGCGATCGCGAACAGCAAGATGCGCGATCAGCTTCACCAGCAATCCATCCGGGATCCGCTGACGGGGCTCTATAACAGGCGCCACTTCATTGATGCGCTGCGATTGCGGCTGGAACAGTCCAAGCGGTCGGGCCAGCCCTTTGCGCTGGTCTCCATCGACGTCGATCACTTCAAACGCTTCAACGACAACCATGGTCATGATGCGGGTGACATGGTGCTGCGTGCGGTTGGCTCGACGCTGGAAAAAGAGTGCGACGGCGACGAAATTCCCTGCCGGCTCGGCGGCGAGGAGCTGATGCTGCTTCTGCCGGGCGCCGATGTCAGCCAGGCCGAAAAACGTGCGGAGCATATTCGCGCGGCGATTGAGCGGATCTCCGTTCGCTATGGCGAAAAGAACCTGCCCAAGGTCACCATCTCTGTTGGTATCTCCGTGTTCCCGGATCACGGATCGATCCCGCAGGATCTGATGAAGGTTGCTGATGACGCGCTCTATACGTCCAAGGCAAACGGCCGGAACCAGGTGACTGTTGCGTGCCTTTCAGATGAGGCGGATGCGTCCACTGCCGTCGACTTTGAAAAGGTTCGGCAGGAACTTGGCGAGCGCAAGGAGCAAAACCGGCGCTCCGGTGATCAGCAATAGACTGACAATACCTTGGGGAAGATCAGGGCGGCGGTTATCGAGCCCTGATCTGCCTTCCTGATCAGACGCGTTCGGGTTCCAGGGAGCGCCGTTGCCGTTAGGGCGGCGAATGGCGAGCTTCCCTTGCGACCCGTCAGAAAATCTCTTTCTTTCAGAGGCTTGTCTGGGACGTGTCGCGCGTCACAGGTCAAATCAGGTGTTCCTTCTTAGGTCTAGGTCACCGGCGGACGACAAGTCGCCGGTACCAAAACGAAAGAAGGATATTGATCATGTTTCGCAAGACCATTTTGAAGACCGCCGCTCTGGCCCTCATTTCCGCGACCGTTGCCGCCTCGGCCGTTTCCACCGCCTCCGCCGGCAATTACGGCTATGGCTACAAGCCGCACTACAATTCCAACAAGCAGCATGGCTACGCCAAGGGCCACCACAAGCGCCCGTTTGCGCATATTCAGGACCACATCTGGAAAAAACACGTCAGCTGGTGCCACAACCGCTTCAAGACGTTCAACACCTATGACAACACCTACCAGCCTTACAGCGGTCCGCGTGCCCAGTGCTGGTCGCCGTATATCAGCGGCTGAAGCAGCTGAAATTGCCGACAGCGCGGGTCCTTGAAAAGACCCGCGTCTCTCTCTCCATTCGTTTGCAGTGCAAGGGCGCTTGAAATGATTGCCAGGAAGATCTTCTCACACGTAACGCTGGCGCTGACTGTTGCCGCGCTTACGATCCCCCTCTCTGCCACCGCCATGGCAGGTGGATACGGCTATGGGAGCCAGACCGGCTGGAGCGGGTCCCAAGCCCATGCTCCCATCCGTCACACAACGCGCAAGAAGGTTTATGCCGGCAGCAACCGGCACCTGGCGTGGTGTTTCAACCGGTATCGCTCCTACCGGCTGATGGACAACTCGTTCCAGCCCTATCACGGTCCGCGCCAGGAATGCCTGTCGCCCTACGAGCAGGAACGGCGCGCGCTTTTTGTCGGCTATCCGGACCAGGCGCCGGAGATCCTGTTCCGGGACCAGGCGGTTGCAGGGGCTGAGCCGACAGAAGGCGATCCGTTCGGCAACCTGCCGGAAGGAACAGCAACGGGGGCCTTGAGGGCCGGCGGAGCTTCGGCGCAGGCAGACCGGTTCGGCAACCTGCCGGAACAGGCCGCGCTGGGGGCAGACCTTTCAGCCGGGAGCGAACCGGTTACCGAGGAAAAAGCTGCTCCTGCGCAGGTTCCGCAGCTCGTGGTCACTCCGAAGGACGAAGGCGAGGGGACACGCGTCGCGATACCTGAAGCACAACCGGGTCCGGCAGCAAACGGTTCCGCGGGCGTGCAATCCGATGCGGACGCCGGCAGCGCGCAGCCTGTTGCGCCTGCCACTGATGACCCATCAGCTTCGGCGTCAGCGCAGTCTGCGGCTCAGACGGAGGGCCAGAAAGGTCCGGACGCGTCCGGCAACTGACGCGCGGCAGGTTCGAGAGATCTGCACGAAACCACCATCACGTGGTGGTCTTTCCAATACCCTGGAAAGGGCCTGGCCCTTTCACATGAAAAAGCCTGGCGGTGGGTCTCCCAGCGCCAGGCTTTTCATTTGATCCCGGTTCGGTCTGTCAGCCGCCGAAGTCGTCAAGCATGATGTCTTCGCGGTCAACGCCCATGTCGAGCAGCATGTTGATCACGGACTGGTTCATGATGGGAGGACCGCACATGTAGAACTCGCAGTCTTCCGGCGCCGGATGGTTCTTCAGATATTCGTCGTAAAGGACGTTGTGAATGAAGCCGGTATAGCCGGTCCAGTCGTCTTCCGGCAGGGCGTCGGACAGGGCGACGTGCCACTCGAAATTCTCGTTTTCCGCTGCAAGCTGGTCGAAATCCTCAACGAAGAACATTTCGCGCTTGGACCGGGCGCCGTACCAGAAGCTGATCTTGCGCTTGGACTTGAGCCGCTTGAGCTGGTCGAAGATATGGCTGCGCATTGGAGCCATGCCGGCACCACCGCCGATGAAGACCATTTCCTTTTCGGTCTCGCGGGCGAAGAACTCGCCGAACGGACCGGAAATCGTGACCTTGTCGCCTGGCTTCAGGTTGAAGATGTAGCTCGACATCTTGCCGGGGGGGATGCCTTCGGTGCCCGGAGGCGGCGACGCGACACGGACGTTGAGCATGATGATGCCCTTTTCCTCCGGGTAGTTCGCCATGGAATAGGCGCGTTCGACCGGCTCGTCGACAACCGACTGATATTGCCAGAGATTGAAGCGGTCCCAGTCGCCGCGATAATCTTCCTCGACGTCGAAATCGGTGTATTTGAGCTGGTGGGCCGGCGCCTCGATCTGGATGTAGCCGCCGGCGCGGAAATTGACGTCCTCGCCTTCCGGCAGTTCCAGGACCAGCGCCTTGATGAAGGTGGCCACGTTCTCGTTGGAGCGGACCGTACATTCCCATTTCTTGACGCCGAAGACCTCTTCGGGAACCTCGATTTCCATGTCCTGCTTGACGGCCACCTGACAGGACAGGCGATCGCCACAGGCCGCTTCACGCTTGGTGATGTGGCTCTCCTCGGTCGGCAGGATCGAGCCGCCGCCGGAGAAGATCTTGACCCGGCACTGGGCGCAGGTGCCGCCACCGCCGCAGGCCGAAGGCACGAACAGTTTCTGTTCGGCCAGCGTTTGCAGAAGCTTGCCGCCGGCGGGAACCGAAATGGTTTTCTCGCCGTTGATGCTGATGTTGACGTTGCCCACCGAAACCAGCTTGGAGCGGGCCGCGAGAATGATCGTCACGAGCGCGAGCACGATCAGGGTGAAGAGCAGAATGCCCAGTCCGAATGTCGCCACGGAGCTCTCCTCTTACAGTTTGACGCCGCTGAAGGACATGAAGGCCAGCGCCATCAGACCCGCAGTGATGAAGGTGATGCCCAGGCCCTGGAGGCCGTCGGGAATGTCGGAGTATTTCAGCTTCTCGCGAACGCCGGCCATGGCAGTGATCGCCAGGGCCCAGCCGAAGCCGGACGAGAGGCCGTAGGTGACGGATTCGCTGAAATCGTAGTCGCGTTCCACCATGAACAGCGACCCGCCGAGGATCGCGCAGTTCACCGTGATCAGCGGCAGGAAGACGCCGAGCGCGTTGTAGAGCGGCGGGAAGTACTTATCGAGCACCATTTCCAGGATCTGCACCAGAGCGGCGATCACGCCGATATAGGAGATCAGCCCGAGAAAGGTCAGATCGACGTCGCTGAAACCGGCCCAGGACAGCGCGCCGGGCGCGAGCAGATAGGTCAGGATCAGGTTGTTGGCGGGCACGGTGATCGCCTGGACGATCATCACCGAAATGCCGAGACCGATCGCCGTCGAGATCTTCTTGGAGACCGCGATGAAGGTACACATGCCCAGGAAGAAGGACAGCGCCAGGTTTTCGACAAAGATTGCCTTAACGGCAAGGGAGACCAGCTGTTCCATCAGTGTGCGTCCACCGTCTGGATTTTGTATTCACGCTCTTCCACCTGACCGGGTTTCCATGTCCGGAACGCCCAGATGATCAGGCCGATAATGAAGAAGGCCGAAGGGGGCAGCAGCAGCATGCCGTTCGGGACATACCAGCCGCCGTTGTTCACGGTCGGCAGGACCGTCAGGCCGAAGAGGCTGCCGGAGCCGAACAGCTCGCGGAAGAAACCGACCAGCATCAGGATCAGGCCGTAGCCGAGACCATTGCCGACGCCATCGATGAAGGACGGGATCGGCGGGTTCTTCATGGCGAAGGCTTCGGCGCGGCCCATAACGATGCAGTTGGTGATGATCAGGCCGACGAAGACCGAGAGGGTCTTGGAAATCTCGTAGGCATAGGCCTTGAGAACCTGATCGACCAGGATCACCAGCGACGCGATGATCACCATCTGCACAATGATCCGGATCGCACCCGGAATGTGGTTGCGCAGCATGGAGATGAACATGGAGGAGAAAGCGGTCACGAAGGTCACCGCGATGGCCATCACGAAGGAGACCTGCAGCGAAGAGGTGACCGCGAGCGCCGAACAGATCCCGAGAACCTGAAGGGTGATCGGGTTGTTGTCGACCAGCGGATCGATCAGCATGCTTCTCTTGGTCTGAGCCATCAGATCTCTCCTGCTTTGATGTTTTCAAGGAACGGAGCATAGCCTGCTTCGCCCATCCAGAACCGCACGAGGTTGTCGACACCCACAGTCGTCAGCGTTGCACCGGCCAAGGCGTCGACATGGAAGTCCTCGCCCTGGGGCGGGGCGGTCTTGGCGACCGTGATCAGAAGATCGCCGCTGTCATCGGCCAGCTTCTTGCCGCGCCACAGCGATTTCCAGCGCGGATTGTCGACTTCCGCGCCGAGGCCTGGCGTTTCCGCATGGCTGTAGAACTGCAGGCCGAAGATGTCGTTGGCGTTTTCTTCCAGCGCAATATAGCCGTAAAGCGTCGACCAGAGGCCGTAGCCGTGGATCGGCAGGATCACCTTGTCGAGGCTGCCGTCTTCGTTGCGCAGCAGATAGACCGTCACGAATTTGGCCTGACGGCCGATCGAGGCCGGGTCGTCGGTCAGGGCGACGGAGGTTGCCGGATCGTCGGCCGCTGCGCGGTCGTCGAAGGTAGCGGCATCGAAGGCGTCGGTGAACTTGCCGGTGGCAAGCTCGAGCACATGCGGCTCGAACTCGGCGAACGCTTCGGTGATGTCCACGGAAGGATCATAGCGGCCGGCAACCTGCAGGATGTTGATCTGCTTGTCGCGGAGCTTGTTGACTTCCTGGATGGGCCGCAGCGCGACGGCTGCCGCCGAAACGACCATCGAGGCGACCAGGCAGAGGGCGACCGCGACGAAGACGGTTTTGGGAACGGAATCCGCCGGCAGGTCCAGGAAACGCCGGATGAACCCCTTGTTGTTGTTTCCATTCACGTCAGGCATTGCGCTTCGCCCTGCGTTTGATGTTTGCCTGCACCACGAAATAGTCGATCAAGGGTGCAAAAACGTTACCGAAGAGAATGGCCAGCATCATGCCCTCCGGGAAAGCCGGATTGATGACGCGGATCATCACCACCATGAAACCGATCAGGGCGCCGTAGATGTAGCGGCCGAGATTGGTGTGGGAGGCGGACACCGGTTCGGTGACCATGAAAACAAGGCCGAAGGCATAGCCGCCCACCACAAGGTGCCAGTACCAGGGCATGGCGAACATCGGGTTGGTGTCGGAGCCGATGACATTGAGCAACGTGGAAAAGGCGATCATCCCGCCCAGACAGCCGACGATGAGGCGCCAGTTGGCAATCTTGGTGACGAGCAGAAACACCAGGCCGATCAGGCAGGCGAGCGTCGAGGTTTCACCGATGCTGCCCTGCATGATGCCGATGAACGCGTCGAACCAGGTCAGGCCATGGGCCGCCAGCTGCTGGTAGCCGTCGGAAGCGCCGACCGAAAGGGCGGTCGCACCCGAGAAACCGTCCACCGGGGTCCAGATCGTGTCGCCGGACATCTGCGCCGGATAGGCGAAATAGAGGAAGGCGCGGCCGGTCAGGGCCGGGTTGAGGAAGTTCTTGCCGGTGCCGCCGAAGACTTCCTTGCCGATGACGACGCCGAAGGAAATGCCCAGCGCCACCTGCCAGAGCGGGGCGGACGGCGGCAGGATCAGGGCATACAGCATCGAGGTCACGAGAAAGCCCTCGTTGACCTCATGGCCGCGGACGGTCGCAAACAGCACTTCCCAGATGCCGCCGACAACCAGCGTTGTGATGTAGATCGGCAGGAAATAGAGCAGCCCGTGCATGAAGTTGGCAAACGGATTGGCCGGATCGAACCCGATCCCGAGCAGCTCGATGACCCAGGCGCGCCAGCCGGATGCGCCATGAACGGCGATGGCGGAATTGACCTGGAAGCCGACATTGTAGAGCCCGACGAGGATACAGGGGATCGTCGCGATGACCACATAGGTCATGATCCGCTTCATATCGACATAGGACCGGGCATGCGGTGCGGCGGTCGTGACCGTCTTGGGCGTATAGATGAAACTTTCCACCATCTCGTAGACGGGGAAGAGTTTCTCGTATTTGCCGCCCTTTACGAAATAGGGCTCGATACGGTCGAAGAAGTTGCGAAGGCCCAAGGATCAGCCCTCCTTCTCAATTTTGGTGAGGCAGTCGCGCAGCGCAATGCCGTATTCATACTTTGCAGGACAGGCAAATCCGACCAGTCCCAGATCCTCTTCGTCCAGTTCCAGGGCACCGAGGGCCTGGGCCTGGTCGGTGTCCATCACCAGAAGCGCGCGCAGGAGCTGCGTCGGCAGATAATCCTGGGGCATCAGCTCTTCGAAGGTCCCGAGCGGGACCATGGCGCGCCGGCCGCCATTGAGGTTCGACGTCAGCGCATAAAGCTTCTTGGAGAACGCGGAACCAAGCACCGGCTGGAACGCGAACTTGGACGGCATCGGCCGGATCCAGCCCAGCGGGATCTGCTTGTGATCTTCCTCGATCAGGGTGATCTGACGGGCATACCGTCCGAGATAGGCGCTCGGGCCTTCGCCCAGTCGGCCGCTCAGGATCGAGCCGGAAATCAGGCGAACCGGCGCGTCACTTGACAATTGTCCTTCGGAAATCTCTTCCATGGACGTGCCGAGGATGGTTCTGACGAGGCGCGGATTTTGGCACATCGGTCCGCACAGGGCGATGATCCGGCTCGGGTCGAAACGACCGGTCTCAAGCAGGCGGCCGATGGCAATGACATCCTGGTAGCCAATGGTCCAGACAGTCTTTTCGGAGGTTGGTACGTCCAGAAAATGGATGTGCGTGCCGGCAAGGCCGGCCGGATGCGGTCCGGAAAACTCGGCTGTTTCGACGCCTGCAACGTCGCGTCCGGGAATGGAGGCGCCGGAGGCGACACAGAGATAGGTCTTGCCCGCGCTCAGCGATGCAACGGCTTCAAGCCCCTTTTCAAAGGCGGCACCGGCATCTGCGATGATCACGGCCGGGTCGGCCGTCAGCGGCTCGGTGTCCGTTGCCGTGACAAAGATTGCTGCCGGTTTCGTGGATGGATCGGGAACCTTGGAATAGGGACGGGTCCGGAACGAGGTCCACAGGCCGGAGGCGCACAGGCGTTCGGTCAGACCTTCAGGGGTCGTCGCGTCGCCGACGCCGGAGAAATCCACGGGCTCGGCTGCGTCGGAGTCCACTTCGATCTCGACGCTGATCAGGACGCGCCGGGCGCCGCGATTGACGGCCTTCACACGGCCCGAGACAGGGGACGTGACCATGACGTCCGGTGTGTCCTTGTGGAAAAACACCGGAGCGCCGACACCGACCACATCACCTTCCTGTACCACCAGTCTCGGCTTCAGACCGACATAGTCCTCCGCCAGAACTGCTGCGGTTCCGGGCTCATATTCGCCACTGATCTCTTGAACAGGTGCCCCCAGCACAGGCAGATCAAGACCCTTTTTGAGCTTAAAGCTTTGCACGCATCTGGCCTCCAGAATTCGACAGCCCGCCATATGCTACGTTTTTGCTCCCGTAAAAAGCACTATTATGCCGGTTAGGGAAATTTTTTTGTTGAATTGCCTCTCGAAACAAATGAAAAGCGCCATGGACGCGACCCATGTCGCTCAGGATCTATCGGAGACGGTACCGTGGCTACTAACATCGTTTTCTCCCGGCGCAGCTTCATTCTGATGTCGCTGACGACCCTTGCCGCCTGTAAGGGCGGTTCGGAACTTGTCGAGCTTTCCGGCTCCACAATGGGGACCAGCTATTCCGTTACCGGCCTTGACCATGACCGCTCTGTCGACAAGGCGGCCTTGAAAACGGCGCTCGAAAAGAGCCTTGCCGACGTCAACGCGCAAATGTCGAACTGGGACGCAACGTCCGAAGTGTCGCGGTTCAACGCGTTCAAATCAACCGATCCGATGACCGTTTCGGAAAGCCTGGCCCGCGTGGTCAGTGCAGCCCGGGACGTCAATGCGGCCAGTGACGGTCAGTTCGACATCACGCTCGGCCCGGTGATCGAGGCCTGGGGCTTCGGCGCGAAGGGCAGCGCGCATGGTGCCACCCCTGATGCGGCTGTGCTTGCAGCAGCGCGGGACGTCGCCGGTCAGACCCATGGTCTTCAGGTCAGCGGTTCCCAGATCCGCAAGAGCCATCCAGACGCGGAAATCTACTTGCCCTCCATCGGCAAAGGTTTCGGTGTCGACCAGATGGCCAAGGTGGCCAGGGAGTTCGGCCTGTCCGATTTCATGGTGGAAATCGGTGGCGACATCTATGTGTCCGGCCGCAATGCCGACGGCATGAACTGGCAGATCGGCATCGAAACGCCGGATGCACATACCCGTCAGGCTTACCAGGTCGCAAGCGTGAGCAATCTCGGCATGGCGACGTCCGGCGACTACCGGAACTATTTCGAGAGGGACGGCAAGCGTTTCTCGCACATTATCGACGCCAGGACCGGCCAGCCGATCACGCACAAGACCGCGTCTGTCACCGTGCTTGCAGAAAACACGATGCTGGCCGATGCCTGGGCAACGGCGCTGCTCGTTCTCGGCACGGAACGCGGTCTTGAGATCGCCGATCAGCAGGACCTCGCGGTTTTGTTCATTGATCGCAGCGAAGAAGCGGGCGACAAGACGTTTGCCTCGATTTCCAGCCGCCGCTTCCAGGAGCTGCAGGCCTGATCACGGGAGCAAACTGACGTGGCGACCTTTGTCCTTGCCTTTGCCCTCTTGTTGACCGTCATCGTCGGGATGGCAGTTGGCGTGATGTTTTCAGGCAGGACGATCAAGGGCAGCTGCGGCGGTCTGAACGCGATTTCCGATGCGGATCACTGTGTGGTCTGCAGCAAGGAGATCGATCCGAACAGCCCGCTGCGCGACCGGCTCCAGTGTCCCCGAGCCCGCAAAATGCTTGCTGAAATGGAAGCCAAAGAAGCCTGAAATCAGGTCGCGGACACCGGTATGAACGCCACGATGCCCAGGCAGAGTGCTGCAATCACGCCAAACAGCCAGAGCTTCCAGCGCGGTCCCTCTTTCACCCAGACGCGGCGATACTGATAGCCCGCCAGACAGGCGAGCACGAAGAAGATCGTCGCGGTCAGGGGCGTCAGAAAAAAATCTGCCAATTTGGAGAGTTCCTTAGGCCGACATGTTTCGGTTAAGCTGGTCCTTGCCCGCCAGTGGCGAACAGTCAGCAAGGAGCCATTTACATGCCAAGCTCTTATCAGGCCCCCAGCCGGAAAGACAAGATGCAGGCTACGACGCATAGCCAGACAACAGAGTCGAATCTCACCCACGAGACGGCGACCGTTCGGAAAATTCTTGAAAAGAAGGGATCCGACGTCTTTTCCCTGCGGCCGCAGAACACGCTGCACGAGGCCGTGGTGATGCTTCGCGACAAGAAGATCGGCGCGGTTGTGGTGAAGGATTCGGAGGGCAAGTTGCAGGGCATCCTGTCGGAGCGCGACATCGTGCGCAGGCTGGCGGAGACGCCAGGCCAGACCTTGCCGCAACAGGTCGAGGACATCATGACCAAGACCGTCGAGGTCTGCCAGCCGGACGATGCCCTGATTTCCGTGTTGCGCAAAATGACCGCCGGCCGTTTCCGGCATATGCCGGTCGTCGACGATGGAGTGCTGGTGGGCATCATCACGATTGGTGACGTGGTCAACTATCGGCTGACCGAACTCGAATACGAAGCGCTTCAGCTGAAACAGCTGATCGTCGGTTGACCACGAAGGCTATCCAGCTGACCGGGCAGCTGCGAAGCCCGGTGTTCAGGTGCGCAGTCGTCGTCTCGACGGCTGCGTTTTTGCATCTGCCTTCCAGCGGTCTTGCCGTGCAACTGGTTGGATTTTCTGATTTTACAGGCTTTGATTGCAGTGTTGTTTTCAGTTAATTGCATCGAAACTTGCGTCATAATGGCAAGCTGCCTCTAAGTTTCGGTACGAAATTTGGGCTTGGCTTTGTAGCTCAAGTTTTTTACTTTGTTTTTCGTTGCGAAATTCATTCTTTTATTTTTGATTTATTGTATCAGGGTAAATACCTACCAATTGTTCGAAGTGTTTATAGACCTAAGTATTGCTATACGGAAGTAGTGCCTACCTAAGTAGTCTTGAATGCAGCGGTGACGCTGGTACTACACTGCGTTGCAGCAATCAGGTCGTGAGCAGAGTCACGCCTGACTGGAGGTAACGGGTTAGGGCGGAGGAGACTGCATGTCCGAAAAACCATCCAACAATGCATATTGGTCGGCCAATATGCGCATCATTTCGATCAGCCTCGTCATCTGGGCGCTGGTCTCGTTCGGGTTCGGCATCCTGCTGCGCCCGATGTTGAGCGGCATCGCTGTCGGTGGCACGGACCTGGGGTTCTGGTTCGCGCAGCAGGGCTCCATCCTGGTCTTCCTGGCGATCATTTTCTTCTACGCCTTCTGGATGAACCGGGTTGACCGGGAACATGGCGTGGACGAGGACTGAGGGGGCCTGAAACGATGGATCAGTTTACGATTAACCTGCTGTTTGTGGGGGGCTCCTTCGCTCTCTATATCGGCATCGCGATCTGGGCCCGGGCCGGGTCCACGTCCGAATTCTACGCTGCCGGCCGCGGGGTTCACCCGGTCACCAACGGTATGGCAACCGCCGCCGACTGGATGTCAGCGGCTTCCTTCATTTCCATGGCCGGCCTGATTGCCTTCACCGGTTATGACAATTCCACCTTCCTGATGGGCTGGACCGGCGGTTATGTGCTGCTGGCGCTGCTGCTTGCGCCTTATCTGCGCAAGTTCGGCAAGTTCACCGTGTCCGAATTCATTGGAGACCGGTTCTACAGCCAGACCGCCCGCATCGTTGCCGTTGTGTGTCTGATCGTCGCCTCGACGACGTACGTCATCGGCCAGATGACCGGCGTTGGCGTGGCCTTCGGCCGCTTCCTAGAAGTGGACAACACGACCGGTCTGCTGATCGGGGCCTGTGTCGTCTTCGCCTATGCGGTGTTCGGCGGCATGAAGGGCGTGACCTATACGCAGGTGGCGCAGTATGTGGTTCTGATCACGGCCTACACCATTCCGGCGATCTTCATCTCGCTGCAGCTGACCGGCAACCCGATCCCGGGTCTCGGCCTCTTCGGCGACGACGTTGCCTCCGGTGTGCCGCTTTTGACCAAGCTGGACCAGGTGGTGACCGAGCTCGGGTTCAACTCCTATACATCCCACCACTCCGACACCTTCAACATGGTGCTGTTCACCCTGTCGCTGATGATCGGTACGGCTGGTCTGCCGCATGTGATCATGCGCTTCTTCACGGTGCCGAAAGTGTCCGACGCTCGCTGGTCCGCCGGCTGGGCGCTGGTCTTCATCGCGCTGCTTTACATCACGGCCCCGGCCGTCGGCGCCATGGCGCGGCTCAACATCACCGAGATGATGTGGCCGAATGGCGGCATCAATGGCGGTGCGGTTGCCGTGGAGCAGATTGCAGACGATCCCAAGTATGACTGGATGGACACCTGGCAGAAAACCGGTCTTCTCGACTGGGAAGACAAGAATGGTGACGGCAAGATCCAGTACTACAACGACAAGAATGCCGAGATGCAGGCGCTTGCCGAGGAAAAGGGCTGGGTCGGTAACGAGCTGACCAAGTTCAACCGGGACATCCTGGTTCTGGCAAACCCGGAAATCGCCAACCTGCCCAGCTGGGTGATTGGTCTGGTGGCGGCCGGCGGTCTTGCTGCGGCTCTGTCAACGGCGGCCGGCTTGCTGCTGGCGATTTCCTCGGCGGTCAGTCATGACCTGATCAAGGGGGCGATCAACCCGGCCATTTCGGAGCGCAAGGAACTTCTGTCCGCGCGGATTGCCATGGCGGTCGCGATCGTGGTGGCAACCTATCTGGGGCTCAATCCACCAGGCTTTGCGGCGCAAACCGTGGCTCTGGCCTTCGGACTGGCTGCAGCCTCGATCTTCCCGGCGCTGATGATGGGGATCTTCTCGACCCGCATCAACAACACGGGCGCGGTTGCCGGCATGCTTGCAGGCCTGGTCGTGACCCTGGTCTACATCTTCCTGCACAAGGGGTGGTTCTTCATCCCGGGCACCAACAGCTTCACCGATGCTGACCCGCTGCTTGGCACGGTCAAGTCCACCTCCTTTGGTGCGATCGGTGCGGCGGTCAACTTCGTGGTGGCCTATATCGTGACCGGCATGACCAAGGAAACTCCGCAGGAGATCAAGGACCTGGTCGAAAGCGTTCGGGTGCCGCGCGGTGCGGGTGTTGCCCAGGCGCACTGACAAAGCTCCGGGGGAGGAGACTGACACCTCCCCCGACCTCCCAGACTTGTCCTGCCCGGTCCGCACCGGGCAGGATCTTTCGGTTTCATAAGCCAGGCCAAATTCATGACCCTGACCGCTGATCAGATCCTGAAGTTCCTGAAGACAGTGCATCCCTACGATGCGTTGCCGGAGACCGATCAGGAGGTGCTGTCGGGCCAGATCGAGCCCTGGCGGCTTGTGGCAGGCACTGTCGTCTACGATCTCGGCGACATGCTGCGCGGGCTGTTTCTGATTCATGAAGGCGGTGTCGAGGTTCGCGACGAAAATGGCGAAATCCTCAGCCAGCTGAGCCAGCGCAATTCCTTCGGTGAGCGCGGTCTCATGCTGGACGGCATTGCGGTGACTTCGGCACGGACGACCGAAGACACAACACTTCTGGTCCTGCCGCCGGATGTTTTCCAGGGCCTTATACGTTCGCAGTCAGCGGTCGCGCGGTTCTTCGACCGGGCCCGGAAAAACCAGGCGCGGGGCAATGAACTCGCCATGACGCGCGCCGCGACCCTGATGTCGTCGGCACCGCTGACGTGCCGGCCGGACGATACGGTTCAGTTTGCCGCCAGCGTCATGCGCGACAATCATGTGTCCTCACTTTGTGTGACAGGCGCCGATGCAGCCCTGACCGGCATCGTGACGATCCGGGATCTGTCCGGAAAGGTGCTGGCGGAAGGGCGCAGTCCGGAAACACCCGTCAGCGCCGTCATGACGGCCGATCCGGTGACGTTGCCGCCTTCGGCGATCGGGTCCGACGTGCTGCACCTGATGATGGAGCGGCGGATCGGGCATGTGCCGATTGTCGAAGCCGGGCGGCTTGCCGGCATCGTAACAAAAACCGACCTGACAACGTTCCAGGCGGTCAGTTCGGCTGAACTGGTTGGCGAGATCTCCCGCTGCGACAGCGCGCAGGAGATTGCCAGGGTGACCGCCCGCATTCCGAAGCTGCTGGTGCAGCTTGTGGCCGGTGGCAGCCGCCATGAAGTGGTGACTCGTTTGATCACCGATATCGCGGACACGGCAACCCGCCGGCTTCTGGCGCTTGCCGAGGAAACACTCGGACCGCCGCCGGTTCCCTATCTCTGGCTCGCCTGTGGTTCGCAGGGCCGGCAGGAACAGACCGGCGTGAGCGATCAGGACAATTGTCTGTTCCTGGATGACAGCGTGACGGAAGCCGATCAGACCGGCTATTTTGCCGAGCTTGCCCGCTTGGTCACGGACGGGCTGAACACCTGCGGCTATGTCTATTGTCCCGGTGACATGATGGCGACGAACCCGCGCTGGTGCCAGCCGATGCGGGTCTGGAAAAGTTACTTCGAGGGCTGGATCGCAAAGCCGAACCCGGAAGCGCAGATGCTCAGTTCGGTGATGTTCGATCTCAGGCCCATTGGAGGCGACAAAAGCCTTTTTGAAAACCTGCAGGATCAAACGCTGAAAGCGGCCAGCGAGAATTCGATCTTCGTGGCCCACATGATCAGCAATTCGCTGAAACACACGCCGCCGCTCAATCTCTTGAGGGGTCTTGCAACGATCCGCTCGGGCGAAAACAAGAATACGCTGGACCTGAAACATAATGGCGTTGTGCCGGTGGTCGATCTTGCCAGGATCTACGCTTTGCGCGGACAGATCGGTGTGGTCAACACGCGGGCCCGCCTGGAGGAAGCGCGCGAGACGGGGCAGCTGAGCCAATCCGGTGCGGGCGATCTTCTGGATGCCTATGATCTGATTGCCGAAACACGGCTGCTGCACCAGGCCAACCTGGTCAAGCAGGGGGCGGCACCAGACAATTTCCTGCAACCGTCGACGCTTTCCGATTTTGAGCGGAGTCATTTGCGGGACGCGTTTGTTGTGGTCAAGACAATGCAGTCGGCCGTCGGCCATGGACGCGGCATGCTGAGCTAGGCGGACAGGACAGCGCCCGGAGCGCGGGCCGAAACCGCCGGGAGGAAACGATGTTTGTGGAACTGATCGCAACGCTGGTTGCCGGACTGGCAGGGGCCGGGCTGGTGATGCTGCTCAACCGGCTTCTGGGCGGGCGCTTGCCAAGGTGGTTTGCGCCCGTTGCCGCCGGGGCGGCCATGATCGTAACGACGATTGCCAATGAATATGGCTGGTATGACCGGACGCGGCAGTCGCTGCCGGCAGAGGTGGTCGTGGCTCAAACCGTCGAGAGCCAGGCCTTCTACCGTCCCTGGACCTATATCGTACCGTTCGTCGAAAGATTTGTCGCCATCGACATGGCGTCGCTTCAGACACATCCCGAGCAACCCGGATTGCGACTGGTCGAGGCCTATTTCTTCGGGCGCTGGTCACCGGTCAACAAACTTCCGGTGATTGCGGACTGCACGGAACTGCGCCGGGCCGCTCTTGTGGACGGGGTCAATTTCGAGGCCGCGGGTGAGGTGACCGGGATCACCTGGACGCATGTTTCGAAAGAAGATCCCATCGTTGCCACGGTTTGCGGGACTGGGTGATGCTGACCGGGGTCAATCTGCGGCTTCGCATCTTTCTTATGTTCGCAGGCGTCGCCGCCGCCAGCTGCCTGGTCGTTCTGGCCGCGCTATATGCCGGCTACAGGCGTAGCGACGAAACGGACATCGGCTCGGGTTTCCTCTTTGCCGGGATCCTGTCCGCCTTTGGCCTTTTGGCGATTCTGGTGGGGGTCTGGCTGCTCTTCGACGAAAATGTTGCCAAACCGATCAACCGTCTGGCAGCGGCCATGCGGACGCGCGCGCATGCCGATGTCGCGCCGGGGCTTGATCTGGAAGAAGCCCGCTATCTCGGAGATCTTGCTCCTGCCTTGCAGGCTGTCACCGGCCGGCTTTCGGAAATGTCGGACGAAACAGACGGGACTGCGGGCGAGGACACAACACGCTTGATGGCCGAACGAGCGCATCTGGCGCTGCTCCTGACGGAGATCCCCGTTGCGATCGTTCTGGTCAGCCCCGCCCACAGGATCATGCTCTATGACGGGCAGGCGGCCGATATTCTCGGCCAGGTGCAGGTGCCGCGGCTGAGTGCGTCGATCTTCGACTATTTTTCAAAAAACGATCTGCTCGACGCTTTCGCTCAGCTGGAGGGTAGCCGGAAAGAGGTTGATGTCAGTGTGCGCGGTGCTCGTGACAGGCTGACGTTTCAGTTGCGTCTCAAGAAACTCAGCGAAGCTTCGGGTTACATGATCCTGATCGACGGCGCCGATGCCCGTTTGGCGCCGGAGGCGGCCCGGCCGCTGATCTTCGATTTCGATCTGTCTGAACGCGGCAGCGAACGGGCCATCGAAAACATGCCGCTGAAGGACCTGACCTTCGCCGTCTTCGATACGGAAACGACCGGACTGATGCCGAACAAGGACGAAATCGTCCAGATCGGTGCCGTTCGTGTGGTCAATGGCCGGATCGTGGAGGGCGAGGCACTGGACCAGCTGGTCAATCCCGGCCGGCCGATACCGCCTGCCTCAACGAAAGTTCACGGCATCTTTGACGAGATGGTCGCCGATGCACCGGAGCCGGCGGTCGCGGTCGCGCATTTCCACGATTTTGCCCGGGAGGCGGTGATCGTCGCCCACAACGCACCGTTCGACATGGCTTTCCTGCAGAAACACGGGCGGCGCTCCGGCCTGGCCTGGGATCACCCGATCCTCGACACGGTGCTGCTTTCGGCGGTGGTGTTCGGCACCAACGAGGAACATACGCTGGACGCCCTGTGTGCCAGGTTGGGTGTGACAATCCCGGAGCAACTCAGACACACGGCGTTGGGCGATGCCTATGCCACAGCTGAAGCCCTGTGCCGCCTGCTGCCGATCCTGTCGTCACAGGGTTACGACACTTTCGGCGATGTCATTCAGCAGACGCGCAAACACGGGCGCCTGCTGAAGGATCTCAATTGACGTTTCGGCGGAGCGTTCCTTTCAGCCCCGCTGTCCGACATAACGCCCGGCGCCATCGGGCAGCGGCAGCGCGGCATGGGCCTTTGCAAAAGCCGTCAGCTTTTCCTCGACATCCGGTGTCGGCGGGCAGCTCGCCCGCGTTGTCAGATCGACATGGAGCAGCATGGTCTCCATGGTGGCAGCCACGTCGCCATCGCCGTTTTTCAGAAAATGGAACAGTTTCATCTTCTTGCCTTCGCCCTGAAGCACCTGCGTGGTTACGATCAGGCGCTCCCCCGCCTTGAGCTCATCCAGATAGCGAAGGTGGTTTTCAACGGTGAAGTAGCTTTTTCCCGAAGCGATATAGGCTGCATCCGCACCGATCAGCTCCATGAAACGGTCGGTGGCCGCCGCGCCGGCTTCCAGGTAGTGGGCCTCGTTCATGTGGTCGTTGTAATCGGTCCAGCTTTGCGGGATCTGGCGGTCCACGGTGACCGGCAGCTCGACCGGATCAGGGTTGGCGAGGGCCTGCTCATGGCGCACCAGGACAGCCCCGGCGCCGCTGCCGTTCTTTTTCAGGGCGCGCATCATGCCGACCAGATTGTCGTCGCGCAGACGCTCCAGTTCGCGGATGGTCAGATGGCCTGACTGGGCGTCCGATTGACCGGCGATCAGATCCACCAGCTCGTCGGTAAATTCCGGCACGTCCATCAGCTTGGTCCAGGGCCATTCCAGCGCCGGACCGAACTGGGCCATGAAGTGCTTCATGCCCGCTTCGCCGCCGGCAACGCGGTAGGTCTCGAAGAGCCCCATCTGCGCCCATCTGAGGCCGAAACCCATGCGGATGGCCTCGTCGATCTCTTCCGTCGTCGCGATGCCGTCCTTGACCAGCCACAGGGCTTCGCGCCAGACCGCCTCCAGAAAGCGGTCGGCAATATGGGCGTCGATTTCCTTGCGCACGGTCAGCGGGTACATGCCGATGGACCGGAGGATCTCCGCGGCGCGCCCGGTTTCGCCTGGATCTCCGACCAGCTCGATCAGTGGCAACAGATAGACCGGATTGAACGGATGGGCGACGATGGCGCGTGCGCCCTTTTCGCAGAGTTCGGAGGGTTTGAAGCCGGAGGTGGAGGAGCCGATGACGGTGGTGACGGAGGCGAGCTCGGTCAGGCTGCCAAGGACCTTGTGCTTCAGTTCGAGCCGTTCCGGCACGCTTTCCTGGATCCAGTCGGCGCCCTTTGCGGCGTCCGCCAGATCGGTGTGGAAGGAGAGGGTGCCCTCCTGTGGCAGGCGCTTGTCGTAAAGGGACGGCAGGCTGCGGCGCGCATTGGCCAGAACCTCGTTGATCTTGCGTTCGGCCTCCGGGTCCGGATCGAACACCGCCACGTCCCAGCCGTTCAGAAGAAAGCGGGCGGCCCAGCCGCCACCGATTACGCCGCCGCCGACGATACATGCTTTTTGGGTCATGGTGCGAGTGTCTCCGTGTGGCCGTCTATGGCCAGGATCTGGCCGGAAATGCGGGCGCCGGCATCGGATGCCAGAAAGTGAATGCTGCCGGCAACGTCGTCTGCCGTTACCCAGGTTCTCAGGGAAACGCCTTTGACATAGCTGTCGCGAATGGTGTCCTCGGTCTCACCGCGTGCCCTGGCTTCCATGGCAACGACCCGGTCCATACGCTCGCCTTCAACCGCGCCGGGGCAGACCGCGTTGACGCGGATACCGTGAGGCCCCAGTTCCATGGCGAGTGTCTTGGTGAGGCCGACAATGGCCCATTTGGCGGACGCGTATGGAGAGCGGAACGGATAGCCGTAAAGACCGGCGGTCGAGGAGGTCAGCACGATCAGGCCGTGGCCTTGCGCCTTCATCACCCTGGCCGCCCAACGGCAGGTCAGAAAGGCACCATGCAGATTGGTGGCAATGCAGCGCTGCCACTTGTCATAGTCCAGTGTCTCGATGGCCCCCGCAGGTCCGCCGGTGCCGGCATTGGCGCAGACCACGTCCACGCCGCCCCAATCAGCTTCCAGCGCCGCCAGAAACGCCTTCATGTCCTCTTCCGAGGTGACATCGGCAATTGCAGCGACCGCCCCCGTGTGAGCTGCGGAAAAGGCTTCGACCGCAACCGGATCGGCATCGCAGATGGCGACCGTGTCGCCATCTGCCAGAAACCGCTCGGCAATGGCGCGGCCGATGCCCGAGGCGCCGGCCGTGATGAGCACCCGCCGGCTCATGGTCAGGCCGCCACTGGTGCGCGCTTGGTGAGACCCAGTTGCGCGCGCACGGCGTCCGGGCCGATGATCCGGGCACCCATGCCTTCAACAACGCCGACGGCCTTTTCCACCAGCTGGGCATTGGTGGCCAGCACACCTTTTTCCAGAAACAGGTTGTCTTCCAGCCCGACACGGACATTGCCGCCGGCAAGCACTGCCGCCGCTGCATAGGGCATCTGGTCCCGGCCGAGGCTGAAGGCCGACCATGACCAGTCCTGCGGAATGGCATTGACCATGGCCATGAAGGTGTTGAGATCGTTCGGCGCACCCCAGGGAACGCCCATGCACAGCTGAACGAGGGCGGGGGAGGCAAGCGTGCCTTCCTGGACCAGCTGCTTGGCAAACCAGAGGTGACCGGTGTCGAAGGCCTCGATCTCGGGCTTGACGCCCAGCTCCGTCATCATGGCGCCCATCGCCCGCAGCATGCCCGGGGTGTTGGTCATGACATAGTCGGCTTCGGCAAAATTCATGGTGCCGCAGTCGAGTGTACAGATCTCCGGCAGACACTCACGCACATGGGCCATGCGTTCGGTGGCACCGATCATGTCCGTGCCACCTTCATTGACAGGGAGAGGCGCCTCGGTCGAGCCGAAGACAATGTCGCCGCCCATGCCGGCCGTCAGGTTCAGGACCACGTCGACATCCGCATCGCGAATACGGTCGGTGACTTCCCGGTAATGGTCCAGGCGCCGGGATGGAGCGCCGGTCTCCGGATCGCGCACGTGACAGTGAACGATGGCTGCGCCTGCCTTGGCCGCATCGATGGCGCTGTCGGCAATGTCCTTCGGGCTGCGCGGCACGTGCGGAGACTTGTCCTGGGTACCGCCGGAGCCGGTGACGGCACAGGTGATGAAGACGTCGCGGTTCATTTGAAGGGGCATTCTGGTCTCCTAACGGCCTTTCCAGACCGGATCGCGTTTTTCGGCAAAGGCGCGCGCGCCTTCCATCTGGTCCTCCGAGCGGTAGAGGGTTTCCACCGTCTGAAACTGGCTTCCGGTGATGCGGTTGAGCGCATCCTGGAACTTCATGTCTTCGGCTTCGCGCACGATCTCCTTGATCGCGGCATAGACAAGCGGCGGGCCGGAGGCGAGTAGCTCGGCCATCTTCCAGGCCTGGTCCATGAGGTCGGCCGCCGGATGGATGTGATTGATCATGCCCCAGCGCGCAGCTTCGTCTGCGTCGATCCAGCGGCCGGTGAACAGCATTTCCATGGCGATGTGATAGGGAATGCGCTTCGGCAGCTTGATGCTGGCGGCGTCGGCAACCGTGCCGGAACGGATCTCGGGCAGCGCAAAGGTGGCATGGTCTGCGGCCAGAATGATGTCTGCGGACAGGGCCAGCTCCAGCCCACCGCCGCAGCAGATGCCGTTGACGGCGGCAATCACCGGCTTGTTGAGCCCGCGCAGTTCCTGAAGACCTCCGAAGCCACCCTTGCCATAGTCGCCATCGACCGCATCGCCGTCGGCAGCGGCCTTGAGATCCCAGCCCGGGCAGAAGAATTTCTCGCCTGCACCGGTGACGATGGCAACGCGCAGCTCCGGGTCATCGCGAAAATCGGTGAAGACGTCGCCCATGATCCGGCTTGTCGCCAGGTCAATGGCATTGGCCTTGGGCCGGTCTAGCGTGACGGCCAGAATATGGCCGCGTCTTTCGGTCTTGACGGGACCTTCCATCAGTTTCCTCCCAGTCTCACCAGCGCATCGGCGGCGATGGCAAAGTCCCTGCCGCAGAGCAGGGGATTGATTTCAACTTCCTCGACCGGTGTGCTGCAGGCAAGCGCCTGGATGGCAAGAACGACAGAAACGATTGCTTTCATGTCGCAGGAAGGCATGCCGCGATAGCCCGTCAGCACGCGGCCGATCTTCAGCGTGGCGAGGGCTGTGCGGATGTCCTCTTCACCGACAGGCAGGATCAGCGAGACGCTGTCTTTCAGAAGCTCGGTCAAGGTGCCGCCGGCAGCAAGCGTCAGAACGTAGCCATGGGCCGGATCGCGGACGACGCCGATCAGGAGCTCGGCCAGCGTTCCGGTGACCATCTCTTCCACAAGGAATGTCGCCGTCGGCATTTTTTCGGCGGTTTCCTGAACATCGCAGGCAGATGTCAGATTGAGTGCGACAGCACCAGCCTCGGTCTTGTGGGCAATGCCGGTGCCCTTGAGCACAACCGGAAAGCCGATCTCCTCAGCAGCGCGTGCCGCCTCCTCAGAACTGGCGGCGTTGCGGCTTTTCGGAATTCTGAGCCCGTGTTCTGCAAGGAGCGCCTTGGCCTTGCTCTCGTCCAGAAGCTCCGGATCATTGACCGGGCCGGGCAGATGCACCGGGTCCGTCGGCAGAGGGCGCCCGAACAGGGCAGCGGCCTCGATGGCCGTAAGGGCTTCTTCGAAACCACAGAGCGGGACGATGCCCCGTGCGATCAATCCGGTTGCGATTGCCTCCGGCATCAGTTCCGGCAGGGAACTCAGGATGGCCATCTGGCGACCGGAGGCTTTCTGGGCGATTTCCACCGCGTCGAATACTTTCAGCCAAGCTGCGGGATCGCACCGGTCCTGCCGTGGAATGTCGAGAATGACGAGCCCGAGCGAAAGATCGCCCTGCATCATGGCCGTATAGCAGCGGCTCATGGCGGCTTTATCACCCCAGATATAGGTGTGATAGTCGAGCGGGTTGGCGAGCGCGACTTTGGGGCCGAGGGCATTGGTCAAAGCTGCGCGCTGGTTGTCGGTCAGCGCCGGGAAAGTCACGTTGCGGCCAACTGCGGTGTCGGCAATCAGGCTGGCTTCGCCCCCGGAACAGGACATGGACGCGATGTTTGCGCTCTCGAGCGGACCGGCGACATGCAGAAGTTTCAGGGTCTCCAGGAGCGCGGGCAGGCTGTCGACACGCGCGATGCCCAGGCGTTTGAAAAGGGCGTCGGAGCCGGCCGTGCTGCCGGCCAGCGATGCGGTATGTGACAGTGTGGCTGCTTGCGCTGCCTCCGATCGGCCGATCTTCAAGGCAACGACCGGTTTGCCGAGGGCATTGGCACGGCGCGAAAAGGCCTCAAAGGCCGCAAGGTCGTCCAGGCCCTCGATGTAAAGACCTATGGCCGTGACGCGCTCATCCTGAAGAAGCGCATCGCCGATGGCCGACAGACCGGTCTGTGCCTGGTTGCCGACCGTCATCAGATAGGCGATCGGCAGGCCGCGGGTCTGCATGGTCAGATTGAGGGCAATGTTCGAGGACTGGGCGATGATGGCAACGCCGGATTCCACGGGTGTCAGGCCATGCTGGTCTGGCCAGAGCGTGGCACCATCGAGCGCGTTCAGGAAACCATAGCAGTTCGGGCCAAGGATCGGCATCTCCCCGGCTGCGTCAACCAGGGCTGCCTGCAGGTCCGCACCATCGGCAAGCTCTCTCGTGGCCTCACTGAAACCGGAGGCGAAGCAGATCGCGCCGCCGGCCCCAAGACGCGCCAGGCTTGCCACAACCTCTATGGTGGTGTTCCGGTTGACGCCAATAAAGACCGCGTCGGGTGCGGAGGGCAGCTCGTCTGCCGAGCGGAAGGCCCTGACCCCGCCAATCTCGTCTCGGCTCGGATGGACGGGCCAGAGTGCACCATTGAAACCGGCTTTGCGGCATTCTCCGATGACGTTTTCACACCAGGTGCCGCCGCCGATGACGGCAATGGAGTTCGGCCGGAGCAGACGTTCCAGGGACCGCATGGATCAGGCCCCGAGCGGCCGGAAGATGTCGCGGCTGATGATGTGGCGCTGGATCTCGCTGGTGCCGTCCCAGATGCGCTCGACCCTTGCGTCGCGCCAGAAGCGTTCGATTGGAAAGTCGTCCATCAGGCCCATGCCGCCGAAGATCTGCAGGGTCGTGTCCGTGACACGGGCCAGCATTTCCGTGGCATAGACCTTGGCACTGGCGATCTCGCGGTTGGCGGGCAGCCCCTGATCGAGGCGCCAGGCGCCGACCAGCGTCAGCCAGTCGGCTGCATCGATCTCGGTGATCATGTCGGCGACCTGGAAGCCGACGCCCTGGAACTTGGCAATGGCCTGACCGAACTGCTTGCGTTCAGCGGCATAATTCACGGCATAGTCGAAGCAGCGGCGCGCGCGGCCGACACTCATGGCAGCAACGGTCAGCCGAGTCGCGTAAAGCCACTCGTTCATGACGTCGAAACCGCCATCAACCTCGCCGAGAACCTGTGCGTCCGGTAAGCGGCACTTGTCGAAATAGAGAATGTAGTTCTTGTAGCCCCGATGGCTGACGGAATTGTAGCCATCGCGGACTTCAAAGCCCGGCGTGCCTCTGTCGACCAGGAAACATGTGATGCGTTTCTTCGGACCTTTCGGTGTCTCGTCGACACCCGTGGCAACAAAGACGATGAAAAAGTCTGCGTGTTCCGCCCCGGAGATGAAGTGCTTGGAGCCGTTGATCACCCAATCGCCGCCGTCGCGCACGGCCTGGCATTTCATGCCGCGCACATCGGAGCCGGCATCCGGCTCGGTCATGGCCAGCGCGTCCATCTTTTCGCCGCGCACGGCCGGCAACAGATAGCGCTCGCGCTGCTCGTCCCTGCAGGCCATCAGGATGTTCTGCGGACGGCCGAAAAAGTGGTTGAGGGCCATGGATCCGCGACCGAGTTCACGCTCGACCAGCGTGAAATCCAGATGGCTGAGCCCGGCGCCGCCGACCTCTTCCGGGAAATTGCAGGCGTAGAAGCCGAGATCGATGCATTTCTGCTTGATCTCCTCACCGAGCTCCAGAGGCACCTGACCGGTTTTCTCGACCATGTCCTCGTGCGGATAGATCTCGTTTTCAACGAAAGAGCGGACGGTGGAGACGATCATCTCCTGCTCTTCGCTCAGACCAAACTCCATCGGGATCTCCTCTTGCCTCTTGCAACAGAGAGTGAGACAAGCAGGGAAACGTCAGTGTGCCGTTTTGGAGAAAAACCATGCAGGTTTCGGAAAAATCTTCCGCTTCCCGAAAAATCTGCGTTTTCCTGTTCGACAAGTTCTCGGTCTATTGCCTTGCCAATGCCGTTGAGCCGTTTCGGGCGGCCAACACGATTGCCCGCCGGCAGCTTTACGTTTGGGAGCATGTCAGCCTGGACGGAGGCACCGTTACCTCTTCCAGCGGGCTACCGGTGGACACCCGGTCCTGGGCAGAGGCCATGCCGACCGGGGATTTCCTCTTTGTGATGCCGAGCTACGACTATACGCAGTATGCCGGTGCCCGCATGCAAAGGGTGCTGCGGGCGGCGAGGGGGCGTTTTACGACCCTTGTCGGCATGGATACCGGTGCTTGGTTGATGGCCTCGGCCGGTCTCCTGGACGGTCGCCAGGCGACCATTCACTGGGACGAGCTGTCTCTCTTTGCCGAAACCTTCCCGGAAGTGGATGTGGTTGAGGACCGCGTCGTCGCCGGCAGGGACACCTGCACCTGCGGCGGCGCGTCGACCACTTTCGAGCTGACACTGGAGCTGATCAAACAGCAACATGGTGCCCTGTTTGCACTCGAAGTCTCCGCCAATTTCATGCATGGCGACGCGTTTGAGCGGCAGGATCCGCGTCTGCGGTTGACGGCAGACAGCCTGGTGCGCAGCGCGGCGGCACTCATGCGCAGGACGCTGGAAACGCCGCTCACGATCGCCGAACTGGCAGCCCGGCTGAACATCGACCAGAGAAGCCTGGAAGACCACTTTCGGCAGGAGGTGGGCATGACACCGCTCGGTGTCTACAAGGCGATCCGGCTGCGTGAAGCCCGGAGGCTTGTCGAACTGACACGGCTCAGCATTGCGGAGATTTCCGAGCGATGCGGATATCGCAATTCAAGTGCGATGACACGGGCGTACCGACTGGAATTCGGCCAGCCGCCACGTGCGCATCGGCACTAGCGATTTCCAGAAAGGTCCTCGGTGCACTCTGCGGTAGGGTTTGTCGTTCACTTGTTCCATTGCGGGTGTTTGCGACTCATCTGCGGATTGGTCGTTTCATTTGGGACGCGAGAAGACACGCCAGAATGGCACGGCAAAGCCGTGTTTCGGCTAGTTCTGCGCAAAAAGCCTGGCTGGATCGCGCCACCTCGATTTCCGGAGCAAGGGATTGCTTCTGCCTGAGGGTTCTCAGAAAAAAACAATAAAATCTAGGTATTAAGTGATTCCGTCATGCTGCATGTATTGTTGTCCTGCCAGAACACAGGACCGTTGAAGGCAGGCTGCCCGGAACAGCGGGCATGAAAGCAGTTGTCAGACAAATCCTGAAGACTACACTGCGCGCGTCAATCATTGGGTGTAGTGCGTTTCCGGTTTTCCGCCCACTGAGATTGCGCCGCGAAGGGGCGGGGATTGGCAAGGGGTAGCCATTTTACTCATTTATTGAGGACGTGCAGGATGAACGGGTATTTGACCAAGGCACAGCTTCATGCCTTCGAACGCGGTGTGGAAGCGTACCGGGACGGGAAAATGCGACAAGACAATCCCTATCCACCGGAAGCCGATTATTTCGGTCTGTGGGACGAGGGATACCAGAAGGAACAGAACGGATCCTCGCATCACGCCGATGTCGGCTGAACAGACTGTGCCGATAGGTGTCGGCAAGAAGGCCGTTCGAGTGAAAGGGAGTTCGATGTCAAGTAATCGTCCGAGGAGCTGATTTGTAAACTCTGTGTTTTCTTGAAGACCTCTGCCTAGCTCTCTGCGAGCAGAAGGTTTCAATTTGGGGCCAGAGGATAGATGAACAGATTAAGTCTCTCAGGTCATTGCTGAAGGGGCCATTTGCGCTGTTTTGAGTTCGAAGGCGTCGGGGCATGTGGTACAAGGCGCTCCTATGGCCTCACTCTGAACGTCACCATCCCGTTCTAAAGCCCGGCCGTTGCTGATCTGGCCGACGTGCCCGCACTTTTGCCGGGGTCTGTGGTCTTGTCCGCAACGCCGGTGATCATGGACACGATCTCGTTCTTGTCGGTTTCGGCCGTTTCGCGAATGCCAATCTGCTGGCCGCGGCGCAGCACGCAAATGCGATCGGAGAGGCGGAAAACCTGGTCGAGCGAGTGGCTGATGATCAGGATAGCAAGGTTTTTCTTCTTCAGCGACGCGACAAGCTCTTCCACCTTGGCGGTTTCGGCGACACCCAGGGCTGCGGTCGGCTCGTCCAGGAGGACCAGCTTGGACGCCCAGTGGGTCGCTCTTGCAATGGCGATGCCTTGCCGTTGCCCGCCACTGAGATCGCGGATGGTGGAACTGGCAGAAGGAATGCGTACATCCAGCTCATCAACCAGCTGCTGGCACTCCCGGCGCATACGCTTCTTGTCGAGCAGGCCAAAGGGTGGCCTGGTTAGTTCGCGCCCGAGAAACATGTTCATGTAGACCGGCTGCTGATCGGCCAGGGCCAGATCCTGATAGACCACTTCGATGCCGCGGCTGCGGGCGGAGCTCGCGTCGGAGAAGCTGACCTCCTCGCCATCCAGGCGAATCGCGCCGGAGGTCGGCTTGTAGACGCCCGAAATGATCTTCACCAGTGTGGATTTGCCGGCGCCGTTGTCACCGACAAGCGCGACGATCTCGC
The DNA here is from genome assembly GCF_002237595.1 of Labrenzia sp. VG12. Taxonomy (NCBI): domain Bacteria; kingdom Pseudomonadati; phylum Pseudomonadota; class Alphaproteobacteria; order Hyphomicrobiales; family Stappiaceae; genus Labrenzia; species Labrenzia sp. VG12. The sequence continues at coordinate 2,509,870 of NZ_CP022529.1, read as the reverse complement.
CGGCCCTGAGGTCGAGCGAAAAATCCTGGATGGCAACCACACCGCCAAAGGCCTTGTGGATGTTGGTCAGGGAAAGGACTGGATCTGCCAAGTTCATTGCTGGTGCACTCCCGGCCAGCTGACGAGATCGCCAAAGCTGTTCTCGATGGTTGTTACGACCGGATTTCCGCTGCTGATACCGGAGATGCCGGCAACAAGTGCGCGTGTGACAAAGGCCTGGCCGCGAAAGCCGAAAACAACCGTGTCTCCGGGTGCCGGCGGTTTAGGGCCAATCGCGTCGATCATGGCGTAATAGTCGATAGCCGAATAGTCCGGGATCTCGACGTCACGCAGCGCGGAGCGGCTGGCGGTCGGTTCGGCGGAGACCAGGGCCTGCACCTGATATTTCGGAAACACCGGATCGATGTAAAGCCCGCCGCCAAAACAATAGGCCTTGCCGCCATGGTGGTGCGAGACTTCTGAAAGATAAAGCACCGCCGGGTTCTCCGGCAGGTCTTCCACCGCATGGAGGGGCGTCGTGCCATGAAGGCCATTGCCGGGTTCGCACTGGGTTGCACCGGCTTCGGAAAGGGCGCCGAGAACCGCGGAGGAGGTGGTGCCCGGAGCATTGATCTCGATGCCGGTGCGGCCGGATCTGGCCAGCGCGTCGGCGGCCCGGCTAAGCGTGGCAAGGTTGGGGGTGGGTTTGACCTTGCGGGTCTCCAGATCAAAGAGCAGGGCCGGGAAGGTGGTGATACCTGCAAACGCTGCGCCGTCAAGCGCGTCCAGCCTTGCTGCCACCGCGACTATGTCTTCCGCTGCGAAACCGCCCTCGTGTCCGCGGTAGAAGGTGTCGCCTTCGGTCTGAATGCGGGCCAGGAGTTTCTGGACGCGCCCGGCTGCTTGTGCCGCGCCGGCCGCTTCCGCGGCCTTGGTATCGGAAAAGACCGTCCAGTAGTCTGGCTGCAGTTTTGCGGCTGCAAAGGCGGCTTCCCGGCGGGGGATCTGAACCAGATGGCCAAGATGACCAGTCTTGAGACCAGCACGGTCGCAGGCAAGCGCACAGGCCATGTCGACGGCGACCGACCGGTCGATGCCGCCTTTCTGGACCGCCTGGCAGAAACCGGAATGGCGGCCAACCTGCTTGGTCATGGCGAAGGTTTTCAGGCCATGTTTGGCCGCTTCGGTCTGAAAAAGCCGGGCATTGTCTTCCACCGCGTCAAGATCGAGCACATAGGTATTGGCCGGGATCTTGCCTTGCTGGTGAAGAGCCATCGCCGCTTCGATGAAGGCCGGGTTACGGCGGATCAGGGTGTCTAGAAACATGGGAAGCTCCGGTTACCGGCTGGTGTCGCGCAGGGAGACGGCGACGGCAATGAGAATGATGAGCCCGCGGACGATCATCTGGTCCGAAACATCAAGGCCCATCAGGATGAGGCCATTGTTGAGCATGCCCATCAGCAGCGAGCCCAGGAGCGCGCCGATGATCGAGCCCTTGCCGCCATTAAGCGCCGTGCCGCCGACAATGACCGCGGCAATCACGGTCATCAGATCGCTTTCCCCCAGCGTGTATTTTGCGGCCTGAAGACGGCCGGCATAGAGCAATCCGGCGAGGCCGGCCATCGTGCCGCAAAGCATGAGCACGCTGAGACGAATGCGTGGCACCTTGATGCCGGAGACCTGCGCGGCACGGGCATTGTCGCCGGTCGCCAGCACATGCGCGCCAAAGCGCGTGTTGCGATAGACAATGTGGCCGATAATGACAGCGGCGATGGTCCAGAGGACCAGCGAGGGAATAGAAAACAGGGCGCCCGAGCCGAAAATGCCGGTGAAGGTGTCATTGAGCACAGGGATGGAGCGGAGATCTGTCATGGACCGTGCAATCCCCGCGAACAGGCCCATGGTTGCGAGCGTGACCAAGAAAGACGGCAGGCGCAGATAGGCGACCAGGACACCGTTGATTGCGCCGATGAGCGCACCTGCACCGAGACCGGCCATGACGCCGACGACCATCGGGTAGGATTGCATGGCAACGGCGGCGGAAAGCGCGGACACGGCCACCACCGAGCCGAAACTGAGATCGATCTCTCCGGCTGACAGCGCAAAGACAAGACCGATGGCCATGATGGTGGCGGGAGCCGTCTGAAGAACAATGTTGGTCAGGTTCCGGCTGGTCAGGAAGCCGTCATCGTGAAGCGTGATCGCGAAGAACAGGAAGATCGCCAGAAAGCCGAGATAAATTACGGAGCGCTGCAGATCGAGGCGCTGCAGGCGCGCTGCGATGGTGGTCATGTCAGTCTCTTTGCTGCAAGGAAGTGCCGGCGGGCAGAGAGCTGCCCGCCGTATTGCCGGTCACTGCGCGGAGGAAACGCTTGCCGGCGCGTCGATGTTGAGCGACTTTTTCCATCCCTCGACCACCGTGTCGGCGGTCACGGTGATGGCAGGCGCTGTCACGAAAGGCGGCACATCCTTGCCGGCAAGACGAAGCGCTGCGGCGGCTGCCATGGCTCGGCCAAGCTCATAGGCTTCATCGGCGACGATGGCAGCGACATTGCCGCCCCGGACCATGTCGAGTGCGACCGGCTCAGACAGATCGAGCGTGACGATTTTCGTGGTCTTGTTGCCATTGGCGCGCAGGGCCGCGAGCACACCTTCCGCAGGACCTGCCCAGGTGACATAGATGCCGCCGAGATCCGGGTTCTTCAAAAGCATCGCGTTGGCAATCTCTTCGGCGCGGGCCGGATCGCTGATGCCCTGTTCGGCGACGATGGAGATTTCCGGATAGTCCTTTTCGATCGTCGTTTTGAAGGCGTTGTCCCGCTGGTTGGTCACGTAATAGTCGGCGTCATGATAGATCCAGCCGACGGTGCCCTTGCCGCCCATGGCGCTTGCCAGGGCGTCGGCGGCCTGCTTGCCCATCTGGAAAAGATCGTCGGTGACAATGGCGGCATAGTCGCGCGGATGCTCGTATCCGGCCGGCAGATTTGAGAGAAACACCAGAGAGACCCCACCGTCACGGGCTTCCTTGAAGGCTGCCGCGGAAGTGACCGGGTCGAGCGGCAGCGACAGAATGATGTTCGGTTCCTTGGCAAGCGAGGTTTCGATGTCGCTGCGCTGCTTGGCGGCGTCAAAGCCGGCACTGGTGGTGGCCACTACCTCGATGCCGAGCCGCTCGAATTCGTCCTTTGCACCGGCGCTGACGGCGTTGACGAAATCGGACTGGTCGTGCCAGAGCAGGGCCGCCTTGTAGCCCGCGCCGCGGATCGCCTCCAGGCTGTCATCGCCGACGACGACGTCGGCGGACGGCGTCGCACTTTCCCCGCCCGGGCCGACGGTCTGGGCCATGGCGGCGGGAGACAGAGCGGTGACGCTCATCAGTGTGAACAGGGCGGAAGCCGCCAGGTGTCTTGCTGCAGATTTCATGTCGGTACCCTCTGGTTGTTGGTTGTTACCGTGCTTCTTCCAGGCCGCAAAATTCGGCCACGAACAGCGCAAAAGCCCTGACAGCTGCCAGGTAGCTTTCCACCTCGATGCGCTCTTCGAATGTGTGCGCCAGGGCGATGTCGCCCGGAGCGCAGTAAACCGCCGGACAGCCGATCTCGTTGACGAGAAACGGCATTTCCGACCAATAGGGTGCGCCGCCAAGGGCGCCTCCCGGTTCATGGACCTCACCGATGCAGCGCGCCAGCAGCCGCGCATCCGGATGGTCATGGGCAATCTCGACCGGGGAACCGCCGAATTTGTGGTCCCGGCCTGCGGGATAGTCGATCTGAAGGGATATGCCGTCGGCAACGGGAGCTGCGTGGATGACAGTTTCCAGTGCCGCAACGGCCTCGTTCAGATCTTCGCCGGGGCGTAACTTGCGGATCAGGGAAAAGCGGCATTCGCCGGGCACGGCGATGTAGCCGCCGCCGCGGATATCCGTCACAAGGACCGACGATGCGCCGACCAGGTCGTGTTTCGGCCCGGCGGTCAGGTCAGCCTCATGCGCCCAGATCTGTTCGAGGATGGCGTGGGTGGCTTTCAGGGCGTCGGTGCCAAGCTCCGGTGTGCCAAAATAGGCGGATTTTCCGGTGATGGTGATATCTGCAATGAAAAAGCCGATCTGCGCGGTATAGACGTCGAGCTTTGTCGGTTCGACATAGACTGCGAAATCGGGTTTGGCGATTTCGCCGGCTTGGATGCGTTTGACAAGGTCGTGGGCTCCGGCGCTGACGCCCGTTCCGGGTTCTCCGCTTTCCTCGTCGCCGATAAAGGCAAAGGAGAGGCCGCCTGCAGGTTGGTGGCCTGCCGATTGCAACAGGCGCAAGCCGGCCAGCGCCGCACAGATACCGCCCTTCAGATCACAAGCGCCCCGACCCCAGATGTGGCCATCGATCAGCGCACCCGAAAACGGGTTCTCCTGCGGTTTGCCCGACCAATTGTCTTGCCAGCCACGGACGTGGACTGTGTCGGTGTGGCCGACAAACAGGAGCCGTTTTGCGTCCGCACGGGCTGCTTTTGTTTCCCCCAGACATTAAGACGTCCGGGCAGAAAGTCACCCGATCCGGTTTGCAGGCCGAGTTCGTCCATCCGGCTCTTCAGGAAAGAGGCAAAGTCGGTTTCATTGCCGGTGATGCTTTCATGGCCTATGGCCTCTTGCAGCAGTTTCAGGTCCGCGTCCCGGTCCTGATGATCGCTCAGTGTTTGAAGAAACTCAGAGCTCATCAGGCTGCTCCCTTCCTGAACGTCTCGATGGAAGGGGGCGGCACGGCGATTTCCACCCCTTTCAATCCCTCGGTGAAAAGGGACAGGTGCAGGCGGGAAAGGGCGACGGAGGCGCCACCGGCAAGTGCGGCATGATTGCCGAGCGTTGACTTTTCAATCAGGACTGGGCGGGGAAAACAGGCCTTCAGCTGATTTTCCACCCTTGAAAACAATTCATAGCGCGCACCGATGGAGCCGCCGATGACGATGCAGGACGGGTCGAGCACGGCTGCCAGGGCTGCCATGACGCGCGCCGCCTGGCGGGCTGTCTGGTCAAGGGTTTCGGACGCGGCCGTGTCACCGTCATTGGCGGCTTCGAAAATGGCGGGCACGTCGAGGCTCCTGCCGGTTTTCCGGGCGTAGAGTTCCGTAATGGCGTGTGTGGCGGCGACCCGTTCCAGGGCGCCGGTTTCCAGGCTCTCCGGCTCGAAGGGATCGGCGCCGAAGGGCAGATAGCCGATCTCACCGGCAGCCCCGTTCAGTCCGCGATGGAGCTGACCGCCAATAACGATGCCTGCGCCGATGCCGGTGCCGATGGAGACGTAGATCAGGTCGTCCTTGTCGCTGCGTTTGGTCAGCCAGTGTTCGCCAAGCGCGGCGAGATTGACGTCGTTTTCGACAAAGACCTCGATGCCGAGTGCGTCGCGCCAAAGGGCCGGTGCATCGAGTTCGCCGATGCCGGGAATATTCGGCGCCATGCGGATGTTGCCGGTTTCCCGGTCAGGGGCGCCCGGGACGCCGATCACTGCAACACGCGGGAGTTTCGCGGTGGTTCCGGCCTGGGCGGCCGTGCGACGGATCAGATCGGCGACCTGATCGATCACCGCCTTGCCGCCGGCCTTGTCGGTCGGTTCCACCAGTTCGGAGACAACGGCGCCGGTCAAGTTGCAGATGGCGACGCGGATCTTGGTGCCGCCGAGATCAACACTTGCCACAGAGGCGGCCTCCGGCACGATCTCGTAGACGACAGCCCGGCGACCGACATGGCCTTCGGTTTGCCCAACGGTCCTGACCCAGCCTTCTTCTTCCAGATTGCCGACAATCTCCGACACGGTCTGCTTGGACAGGCCGGTGATCTTGGACACGCTTGCGCGGGAGATCGGGCTGTAGCTGGCAATCGCCTGAACCACTGCACTCAGGGACATGCGCCGGGAGATGTTGGAAGGGTCGGCCAAGACGGGCACCTCATTAGTTCGTTCAGTTACCGAACTAATTATGAAATGGAAGCTGAGTCAAGTGCGGTTTGCGAAGTCTGGCAGGTCCGGACGGGTGATGAAGCAGGTGAATGCATGGCTCCGGCAAAGAAGCGGTGGTCCTCCGAAGGTTCTGAAGATGGGGACAGAAAAAGTCTCTTCATAGGCGCATAATGTCGGCTTCTGCCAAGGTCCTGATTGGTCAGAGCAAACTGAAAAGGTCAATCTAAACAGGTGGTTCAGTTGGTTCAGGTGATTGGACAGGCTCGTCAAAACGGAGCTATAAGAGGTCTTATCAAGTCATCCTGGAATACTGCATCCATCGAACACCCCACGTGTTCGTATGCCGGATTTCCATTGGGGCGCGACCGCGCCGTACGAGGGTGACTTTTCTTTCGACTGATGATGAGCGAGGTGACGCATGGCTCAAATGGGCAGCGGCGCTTGCGCGCTGCCATGGCCGACACCGGAAGACAGGCGGCGGGCTTGCAGCGCATTCTGCGACCATATTGCCGCCGGTTTTTCGATCGACAGCTTTCCAGGTGCGGACCGCAAGACCCTTCGGTACTACGCGGAGCAGTTCCCGGAGGATTTTCCAGCTGAACAACTTGAAGCGGCCGCACGGCGCGGGCTTCTGGAGTGGGAACGTATTGGCAAGGCTGGCAGCCAGGGCGAGTTGCCAAAGTTCAACGCCAGTGCCTGGGCGCTGAACATGAAGAACCGGGCCGGGTGGCGGGACCGTTCGGAGCTGGAAAGCTGGAACATCCTGGCTGGGCCGGACGACGCTGGACGGCTCGAGGCGTTGAAACCACGAAGTTCGAATGAAATCGCGCTGGGCGTGATGGCACTTCTGACCGCAAAGGATCTGCCGGGAGATGACGACGGCTCTGGAAACACTGATCAGAACCATTGACAGGATGGAGCCACCCAATCGTGTCGCCCTGCAAAAGAAATTGGATGAAGCCGGGGTTCTGGATCAGTTCGACGTCTGGCGGCCGCAACATGGCCCCCAGACGGACGGCTATTTCTCAAAGGCTGATCTGACACTCTATGGTGGTGCCGCCGGTGGTGGCAAAACGGACCTGATCGCCGGCCTGGCGCTGTTCGCCCATCACAAGGCCGCCATCTTCCGGCAATCACTAAAATCACTGAAGGGGCTGATCGAACGCATGAACGCGCTGATGCGGCAGGCGGAGATGGGAAAGATCACCGGAAATCCGCCACGCTGGGTTGGCCCGGACGAACGCCTGATCGAGTTCGGTCATCTGGGGCTGCCTGGTTCTGAAGAAGACTGGCAAGGGCGCGACCATGACCTGAAGGCCTTCGATGAAGGGGCGCAGATGGACCCGCGCAAGATCATCTTTGTGCTCGGCTGGCTGCGCAGCAGCCGGATGGGACAACGTTGCCGTGGCCTGATCGCTACCAATCCGCCAATTGGTGGACAGGGTGATTATCTGAGTGACTGGTTCGGACCCTGGCTTGACCCGCTTCACCCGCTCCATGGCAAGGTCAAGCCCGGAGACCTGCTCTGGGCCGTTTTCATCGACGATGGCGACGCCATTCGAACCGTCTGGGTTGACGGGCCGGAACCGGTCGAGATCGAGGGCGAATTGCGCACGCCGAAAAGCCGCACCTTCATTCCCGCACGGCGGCAGGACAACAAGTTTCTGGGCGCTGACTATGATGCGCAGCTCGACCAGATGCCGGAGCCGATGCGGACCGCGCTGAAGACCGGCGATTTTCTGGCCGCCCGACAGGATCATGATTGGCAGGTGATCCCGTCCGACTGGGTTGACCTGGCCTTTCAGCGCTATGACGAGAATGTCGACAAGGACCAGCCGATGGATGTGCTGGCTGTGGATGTTGCGCAGGGTGGTAAGGACAAGACTGTCCTGCAGCCTTTGCACGGCCGGCGGTTTGAACAGAATATCGTCCGCAAGGGGGCTGATACCAAGGATGGAGCGGATGTCGGTGCGCTAATCATCCGGGAGCGGAGGGACAATGCGCTGATCGTGGTCGACTGTACCGGCGGCTGGGGTGGAGATACGGTCGGATTTCTGACCCGTGAGAACGGTATTCCTGTCGAAAAATGCGTCTTTTCCGCCCAGTCCGGCGAGACCGCGAAAGACAGCCGCATTCCCTTCTACAATCTGCGGGCCCAGCTTTACTGGCGGTTTCGCGAGGCGCTTCACCCCAAAAGCGGGGCGGGGGTCGCGATCAGGCGCTCCGCCACGATCAAGGCGCAGCTGACGGCGCATCGCTGGAAGATGAAGGGCGGCCGGATCCTGATCGAGAGCAAGGAAGACATCAAGGAACGGCTCGGTGCGTCGCCGGACGAAGCCGATGCGATGGTCGAGGCATGGGGATGGAAAGACAGGGCGGACCTGAAAAAAATTCTGACGAACACCGGCCGAAGCCAGATGAAGCCGCTGGACGATCCCCTCGGCGGCTTCTGATCAAGGACCTGTGTCTGCGTGATGTCAGCTACATTGCAGCGAACATGCGTCAGCAGGATTTTGAGGAAATCTCGTGTCTCTGGGAGGTCTGGGACACGCGCGCCCTGGGTGTCTGCGCGATCGAGACGGCAGTGCCAGGCATGGTCTGGTCAGTCTGGTATGACGGCCAGCCGGCGGCAGCCTTCGGCTTCAGCCAGGCGTCGGCTTTCGATCCGCAACACTGGCAGGCCTGGGCTTTTGGAACAGCGCGATTCAAGCGCTGTGTGCCGCTGATCACGCGGCATATCCTGTCGTTGCGCCCGCAGATTGAACGTGATTGCCGGCGACTTCAGGTGATCACGATGTGTGGGCACGATATTGCCCATCGCTGGATTGAGGCACTTGGGGCGGAACGGGAAGGCCGGCTCAAGTCCTACGGCCGGGGCGGCGAAGACTTCCTGATCTATGCCTGGACCGGGAGCGACGGTGCGCGTGGTGGGGAGCAGGACAATTTTTAGGTGCAATGCGTTTGATGCTGTGATTTATTGCAATGGAACAATTGGAGAACATGTATTGGCTCTGGCAGTGGCGTTATGACGGCGAGGCGCTGGAACTGAGCTGCAAAGGTATGTGAACGGTAAAAGCGATGGAATGGCTCGAGTATCTGCAGGTTGTTGCGTATTTTGGGTTCCTGGCTTTCTGGCCCGTGTCACTTCTATTCAGAGTTTATCTCAATGTCCGCCTGGTGCTGGGGCCTGACACTTCCAAGATCGGTCGCCTTTCTGACAGTTTTGTTGGGTTGAGCACCACTTTTTTTCTCTATTTGTACCTTTGTATCTTTTTTGATCGCGACCTTATTTCTCTTTTGTTTAACGATTACCGGAATTACGTAATTGCGTTTTTTTTAGCCGACGTTGTACTCAGTCTTCTCCAGTTGGCCCTGTGCTATCCGCGCAGGGCTGCAAGAGTGACATGGATAAGACGCATACTCTCTGTGCTGCTGCTTTACTGCGTGTTTCAAGCCGCCGCCCTTGCCGCCTTCTCGCTGGTTTGAAGTTGGTTGAAACCGCACGCTCTATTTGATGAACCGGTCATCGGGCCGAGACCAACATGCGCACCGGTGATGTTTTACTTCCTGCGGGAGCGGGGCTGCGATGTCGACGCGAAACGAGACCAACTCGCAAAGCCGCTAGATGTAGTCCTGCAGGTTTTTCTCAGCTATCAGCCGGGTAGGAGCAAGGTCCTTCAGCCGATCAACTGCTCTCAAGAGTTGGCAGGACGGTACTAAAAACGTTCCGCCCAAGGCACGCTGTGAGTGAAGCAGCGCATCACGCTTTCCCGGAAACCCTCACGACTTCGCGTTGATTCAACGACGTCATTTGCTGTTCGGCACCATCGTTTGCCGGAGGCCTGTCTGATGCCAGTTTCGGAGACTGAAATGGAAACTATCGAGCTTCGTGTGACGGATGCCGCTTCGAAGGATTTCGGGCATCTCTACATCATCTATACGAATAACGAAGGAAAAGAATTTGTCATTCGGGGCGGACCTGGGCCGCTGTCCGTCGTCGGGAATATCGACGTGGAAATCGGTCCCTACTCGGAACGGTCGCGAGACTGGGTTCCGCCCGCCGAACGCTCTCAGGAAGACACCGTTGTTCTGGAGAGCGGAGGGGATCTTGAAGAAAAATATCTCAAGATGGCCTTCTTCGCCCAGTTGGTTGAGCAGTCGGAAGTGGATTACGACACGCTTGCAGCAATCGGCGACGTCAACTCAGACTGGATCGTCAACAGCAACGGGCTCGTGTCCGCCGCACTGGCCGCTGTCGACATCAATATTACAAAAGAGGACCTGCCACCTTCGGAGCGGCGCCGACCCGCGGCCGGGTTTGAAAACAGAAGGGTCTTCGAGAGGCCGGTTTCAGAGTTTCTGTCCACGCATTTCGACGATGCAGCAGGCCAACATGCGGCTGGCTATGCCGCCGTTTATCAGCGCCTTGAAGACAGGTTTGTCCGGAAACACAAGGGGCAGATCCATGACCTCGACAACAGGACCAACCGATCCCTCGAAATTCTGAACGAGGCATGGCAGGGAACTCCCGACGGCTCGGATCCGTCGAACGGTAGCGAAGGCCTCTGGGACGAATTGTTTGGAGACAGCGTCTTTCCGGAACACATTGCCGAAGACTTCGGTGACGTCGATTGGCGCGCAACGGAGAAAAATATTCGCCGGCTTCATCGGAGCGATCCTGCGCTGGCGTCCTCCATCCTTGGCGAGCTTGCGACGGCCAGGTCGCTGGGCATGCCCTGGAAAAAGGATTTCGCACGAAAATATGGCGGCTACTTCATCTACCTGGATGGATCAGCGACGCCAGGCGGCGAGGCAGGTGAGCCGGAGGGACCGGAGGCAGATGGCGGCGAAAGCGCACGGCTTTTTCCCGACGCGTCAGCTCAGGACGCAGCGCCGGTCGAGCTGGCCCTGGATCAGGAAACCGTCCGGTCTGGTGTTGATACATTCCATTCGGTCCCAGGAAGGCCACCGGTCGCTGTTCCTGCCCGGGAAACGTCCTTCGACCGGTATCGTCAACTTGGCTTGACCGCCGAAGAGGAAGCCGAAGCACTGGAGGAACATGCCAAACTCTGGAAGCAGAGTTTTCTGGATATGGGCGGCGATGAAGACGCGGCAGAAGCGTTGGCGCTCGCGCGGTTTTCCATGGCATGGGGCCTGACGGAATTTGCATCCGAGGCAAAGGGTGTCGTGTTCAAACACCCGGTGGAAAAGGTCTACCCGGCCACGAGTGGGACAAACCGTGACTACATCAGCAAGGAAGTGGAGGGACTTCTGGCAACACTTGGCATCACGGCAAGGCGATGGTCATTGATGCCAAACGCGCACACGGGAAGCGACTGGAAAAAGGGTGGAACCGATGACGAAGGGTTTGGCCCACGCATGACCCTGACCTATACCGATGAGATCGGTGAACAGATCTTGGTGACAAACAGCTTCCAAGCGAATGTGCGCGGGGCCTTTGCACCGACATCTGACACGGATGAAATTCCGTCGAATGCGCCGGTTATGAATGCGGGCCAGGATATGTGACACCCATTTTCGTTTTTAAGGTGCCGGCAAGTGCTTTTGACCGAGCCTTTTTCTTGATGGCTTCCATCTTGCGATGATTGGCAACAGCTTCTTGTCCGCCTCTTGTTGCGGTGTAGAGTTTCAGCCTCTCGAAATCGCCCGCGCCAACCGGTGCAATGGCCGCATCCACGTAGTCAAAGCGCCCGGGGTCGCTCCAGAGTGCCTTGATGAAGCGCAGGTAACGCCAGCGTGTGAGCATCAGCAGCAAAATGTTGCGCACCGTTTCAAAGGCATGTTTGGGATAGAAGATCAGAGGGCTTTCGACCGGCAAACCCGGGCGGCGGTCACGACGGTATTTCAATCGCAAGAATCCGCCGTCGAGCGAAAAGACATTGTGGAGCCGTGATCCGGTTCCATAGATCAGCAGCCGGTTCATGGTCGCAATTTTCTTGTTGCTTCCAAGCGCAGCCGCGCGGCGCAGGATGGTGCGGCAATGGTCCGGGGAATAGAAGGTTGCCCAGGCTTCGATGTAGAGCTTGTCGAGCTCGTCGCCGGGCAAGTTCGGATGCCGGATCACACTATGGGTCAAATCGTAGCGATTGAGATCCGGATGGATCCAGGTGCCTGCGGCCACGGCGTTCTTGTGGTCCTCGGAGCCTGGCAGCGGCGTGAGGATCGACAGTGAGAGTATGTCGACAGCAAGCTCGCGCTTGAGGACATCGATATCGTGAAGGACGGATTCTCGGGTGTCGTTGGGAAACCCGATGATGTAACCGGCGGTCAGGACCACGGGGTGTTTCTTCCAAGCGAGGAACATCTCACGGTAGTCGGTGATCTTGTTCTGTCTTTTCTTGGAGCCGGCCAGGTTGTCCGGATTGATGTTTTCCAGCCCGATAAACACCTGATCGACACCGGCTCTAACGCATTTGTCTATGAAATTCGGGATCTTGTGGCACAGGGTATCGACCTGAATGATCAGGGTGAACCTGAGCCCGTCTTCCTCGCGAAGCCGGATCAGCGTATCGAGAAAGGCTTCCCAGTTCCGGTTGCGTGCGAAATTGTCGTCCGTGACGAAGAACTTGGTGACACCGATCCTGGCGTGATCCCTGATGATCTTCTCAAGGTCCCCGGTCGAGCGAAAGCGGCTGCCTCTGCCCTGCACATTGATGATACAGCAAAAACTGCATTCAAACGGGCACCCGCGACCGAGATCGAAACTGCCGTAGCCCAATGTCGACTGTTCTACCTGTGCCTTTTCAACGACAGGCACCGGTTGCCCTGGAAGTGACGGAAGATCCCTGGTGTAGTCGTAGACCGGTTTCAGGACGCCCGCATAGGCGTCTCGCAGCACAGCGTCAAAGCGCCCGCCTTCTGCCTCGCCGAGAAAAAAGGAAACCCCCATGTCCAATGCGTCGCGCATGTCCCTTGGCATTTCGTCAAGCATTGCCATGCAGCCGGTCACATGAAATCCGCCGACAGCGACGGGCAGGCCTGCCGCCAGAAACGGCTGGGCGAGGTCAATGGCACGAGGGAACTGATTGCTCTGGACACCGGCGAAGCAGATCAGGCCACGTGCCCCATCGCGCCGGATCTCATGGATGATCTGGTGGGGGCGAATGCGGGTGTTGCCTTCATCGATGGCGCGGGTCGCAATTTCCACATCGGGACCAAGGACTTGCCGTTCCTTGCAATCCAAAGAAATTCCTGCAAGGCAGGAAAGTGAATTGGCCGGGATTGTGGTTTTATGCCAATGAATCGGATAGCCGTCATCGTCATATTTGGTTGGTCGAATAAGAAAAATGTGAAATTTGTCTGTCGCCATAACTGTCCCTCGCCAGTCTCGACATTTCACTCTTTTATTTGTGCTGTTATATTTGAGGACTAGTCTAGCAATTAACCCTATGTCAGGGAAGCGCACGATTGCCTGAGGTCATGTTCGTGGAATGGTGTTTGTGGCAGCGCTTCATACCGATTGGCCGGAAGTGCAGCATTGTCAGCGCTCAGGCTACATCTGAGCGAAACAAGTGCCGGTAGTCGGTCGGGCTCAATCCAAGGCGTTTTCGAAAATGGTGGCGTAGCGCATGCGCGCTGCCGAAGCCGACCAGTGCCGCCACCGTTTCCATGTCCTGGCGCCCTGTGATGAGGATTTCCTTGGCCGCTTCGATGCGCTCTCCGGTCAGCCAATCGCCCGGCGTCAGGCCGACAGCATCAATGAAACGCCGCTGAAAGGTGCGCGCGCTCATGTGGCATCCCGCCGCCATGCCTTCGATTGTCCAGTTCTCCGAAAGCCGGCGGCGCACATCTTCCAGGAGCGGGGCGATCGCACTCTCTGGCCTGCAGGAAACCGGACGTTCCAGGTACTGGGCCTGTCCCCCCTGGCGCTGAGCGGGCACAACGAGGCGCCTTGCGACACTGTTGGCCTTGTCCGGTCCATAATCACGCCGAATGATTTCGAGCATCAGGTCGATGCCCGCCGCACTTCCGGCTGACGTAGAAACGCGGTTTTCGAGCCGGTAAAGCGATGCTTCATCCACCGTGATGGAGGGAAAACGGGAGCGAAGCTGCTCGGCATAACGCCAGTGGGTGGTGGCTGTCTTGCCATCGAGCAGGCCCGTCGCTGCCAGAACAAACGCACCAGAACAGATCGATACGAGCCGCGCACCGCGCCGATGAGCGATGACCAGCCTGTCCTTGAGATTTGCAGGGATATTCGCGTCAGCACTCTTCCAGCCCGGAACGACAATGATGTCGGCATGGTCGAGGGCGTCAATGCCCTGATCAGCAGAAATGCTTAGTCCGCCAGCTGCCCGTAAAGGGCCATCCTCGATCGCACAGCTGGCAAAGCGGTACCAGTCATTGCCGAATTCCGGCCGGGTCAAGCCGAAGATTTCTGCCGTGATGCCAAACTCGAAAGTGCACAGGCCGTCATAGACAAGGGCAACCACAAGCGGCCCTGTTGGGGCGGTCGTGGGGGGCAGTTGAGCGGAAACCGAGATGTTTGGCATGATTTTTACGTATATCGTCTTTCGTGCCAGTTGCCAATGATCACCCTCCGGGACAGAACGTTCTGGAAAGGAGACCTCATGACCAACAATGTTACCAAGATACCCGCGGCCTCGAGCACCCTGGCGGCGGAACATTTCGCGTCGGAATTCAGATTCGAGACAGATTGCTGGGATGTCCAAGATGCATTGAAAAGCGATCCCGGATTTGTACTCTTGGATGTTCGCAGTCCTGCTCTTTATGCCAAGGGACACATCCCGGGGGCCATCAACCTGCCGCACGGCAAGATCATACGATCAAAGCTTGCCCATTGGCCGGAAGACACCCTGTTTGTGACCTATTGTGCAGGGCCTCATTGCAATGGCGCGGCGCGCGGCGCATTGCGGCTCGCAGAACTTGAACGTCCCGTGAAGATCATGGCTGGTGGGATTACCGGCTGGATCGACGAAGGTTTCGAGTTGGAAAGCGGACCGCAGTGAGACAATTACGACTGTGAAAACGGGCCTCGACAATTAGGCGCGCCCGCTCGCTGGACTGCTTGAAAAAAATCGGCGAACAACGCGCAAGGCTGAAATGGCAGAGCCTTTTGATTGAACAGGTTTTTTCGAAAAGTCACGCCTAAACAAGTATTTGAGACCCGTCCATAAGCTGGACGGGTCGTCAAAACAGCTCTAAAACAGAGCTTACAAGGTTACCTTGGAAAAGTGTGGCTGAATGACCGGGACATCGGTCCTGCCTTCAGCCTTCCATGACGATCCATTCTGCAAAATCGTTGACCCGTTCTCGTCTCACATGGTGACGCATCACCATTGTTTGACCCGTCGAGGCATTCTTTTTTGCGGGGGCGCTTTGGAAACCAAACCCCAAATCCAAACCATCTGAAAGGAGCACCTCATGTGTCTCTTTGGAGGCGGCGGCGCGAAGCAGCCGAAACCGGAACCGACACCGCCACCACCGCGGCAACCCGATCCTCAGCGCCAGGCCAGGAACCTTCAGGAAAACGGCCGGCGACGGCGGGCCGCGGCCTATAGTTCGCGCGCTACCAACCTGACGAGCCCGCTCGGCGTTCCCGATTTCGGCAGCGCCTCGCGTCCGGGCGTTACACTTCTCGGGCGTGCCTGATGGGGATCGTCGAGGACCTGAAGTCCGAGTTGCAGTCCGCGCGCGCGGAACGCCAGTGGGTGGAAGATGACTGGCAGGACTATGTCACCTACACCGCTCCCGATATGGAGCGTGGGTTCAATCGGGCAGGAGGCGTGACTTCGTCGGACGGGATGAGTGTCTTCCGGCATTCTGCTGCGCGAAACCGCTCACGGAAACTGTTCGATCCAACAGCGGTCTGGCTCCTCGACCGTCTGGCATCCGGCGTTGGTTCGCTGACGATGCCCGAGGGGTTTTCCTGACACGGCATCGGCTTTGGCGATCCGTTCGCGCCACCGCCCACCCAGGACGATGAGGAGTTTTTCGAACTGGTCCGGGATCATCTGTTCCGGGTGCGCTATTCCGGCCGGTCCGGCTTCGCACTCGCCAACCGCTCCCGCATTCTGTCGACAGTCAAACTTGGGACGGGAGTGCTTTATCCGGTCGAGAACGAGGACAGTCTTGCCGACATCCGGACACCGATCCATTACCGCTACGTCCCGCTTTATGAAATATATCTGATTGTGGATGCGCAGGGAAATGACTGCGGTTTCTTTCGTGTGCGGACCTTGGCGGCGTGGCAGGCCGTGAAGGAATATGGCGGCAAGGTCTCCGAGCGCGTGAAAGAGGACGCCGAGGATCCGAAACGCAAAACGCGAGAACACGTCTTCGTTCATGCCTGTTTTCTCAGGGAGGGTGGCCACTCGGACGCAGCAGACATCAGAAAGTCGCGCTACGAAAGCATCCATTTCGAGGAACAGAGCGGTCATATCTGTCGGAAGGCTGGTTTTTTCGAATACCCGCTGGTGATCAGCCGTTGGGATCGGGATGGACTGTCGCCCTACGGATCACCACCTCAGGCCAAACTGATGAGCGATATCAAGAGCCTGCAAAGCCTGGCGCGCGACAGTCTGATTGCCAGTTCACAGGCGGTTCGCCCGCCAATTGCCACCCATCGGGAAGAACGTCAGCGCGACCTGAATCCCGGACGAACCAATCCGGGTCTGATCGACGAACAGGGCCGGCCGCTGTTTCGCCCAATGATCGAGATGGTCAATCCGGGTGCGGCGGACAGCCAGATCGAGAATATCCGCGAAAAACTGCGGGTCGGTCTTTATGGCGATCTCTGGCAAACGCTGCTGGAAGGCAATGGCCGACATGATCGGCCCCTTCTCGACCAATATTCTGGCCGGCAACGAAAACCTGTTCGAGCGGGAGATCGGCATATTGGGGCGTCGCGGCGCTTTCGCCGAAGGTTCTCCGCTCGAGCCTCCAGACACGGCGCTGGAGGGCGATGTCACGCTGACCTCGACTGCCCCGATCGACCAGATGCGCGAGGCTGGCCATTTTGAAGCAATCATGGGATTCCAGGAGTATCTTGGGGTGGCCGCCGCTGCGGACCCGTCGATACTTGATCTGCATGATCGCGACTAGGAATACGACCTGACGCGCCGGGCTCTGGGGCTGCCGGCAAAGCTGAAACGCAAGCCCGGCGAAGTAGACGCCCTGCGAGCAGAACGCGAAGAGAAGGCAACGCAGCAACAACAGCTTGCGGCAGGGGAGAGCATGGCGCGCATGGCCAAGGACGGAGCACCGATCCTGCAAACCCTACAACAGGAAGAAGGCGGAACCGATGTGGCACAGCCTTAAACGAGTGGCTGTTCGGCGCAAGGACAGACCTGCTGCTATCGAACGGGCCTACAGGTCCGTTTTTTTATGTGCTGAAGGCGAACTCGTCCTGGCAGATCTTGCTGCTGAATGTGGGATTTACCAGGCGCCTCCCGCGGACCTAAGTGCCCGTGCCAGCGGTTATCTGGACGGACGGAAAGCGCTTTATGCCCGCATCCTTGCCATGATCCGGATCTCACCGGAGGAACATGCCGCGCTTCAGCAGGCTGCGCGGCTCGAGACGATGCCAGACTATGAAACCGATGAGGACTTTTGAGGATGAATGACTTGGCAGGCAATCAGCGTGAAGACGCCACCTTTTCCAGAACCGGTACCGGATCAGAGGATATCCCTGGAGTTTTCGTTGAAGACCAGCACCGATCGGCCGGAGAAAACAGCTTAGGCAACGCGGCGAACATGTCTGAGCGTCTTCATGGTGAGGACGGGCAACAAGAGCCTTTCGTTACACTGCCGGGTGAGGCGGCAAGCCCTGACGAAATAGAGACATTCTTCGGGAAACTGGCTTCGCGCTGGACACCGAAAGACGGCTATCAGTTCAAGCTGCCGGAGACTTTCCCCTATGACCAAGCCTTCGCCGAAGAGGTCGGCGGCTGGTTCAAAGAGGCTGGTCTTCCACCCTCTGCCGCACAAAAACTGCATGATTGCTGGCTCAACAAGATGTCCGATCACCATGCCGAACAACAAGATGCGGCAAGCGCGGCGACTGCTGCCCAGGCCGAGGCCGTTCATCGGGCCCATGAGTCGCTTGTCCGGGAGTATGGCGGGGAAGGAAGTGACGGATACCAGAACCTGGTTGCCAGGGCGGACAGGGCGTTGACCGGGCTCAAGTCTGCGGGGGTTGATCTGTCGGAAAGGGCGCTCTGACGCAAGCGGATGAAAACGGCCTGCAACAGGTATCCGATCCAACTGCGGTCAAACTTCTGGCGTTCATTCACGACCGGGCTTTTGCGGAAGACAGTCTTGACGGGTTCACCGAGACCGGAGGAGACGGCAACCCGTTCGAAACCGGAAATCCTGACCTCAAGAGGCAGTCGGATCTGCTGGAACGCAATCCCGCCCAAGCCCGGCGGCTGATCGTGTCAGCCGGACGAGACCCCGGTCTGTTCAGGCTGTGAAATCAGTGTCCAGCTGCTGACAAAGGCGAGGTCTAGCGCCGCACCACTGATCCCTAACAGAGAGCGAAGTCCAGGGAAGTCCCAACGACTAAATGATCAAGAGAGAATGAGTTGCCACCGCAGGGAGGCGGCCGCGTCCAACCGATCCGCTTCCTATTCGCACTTCGGCACAACCATGGGGTCTTCATTTTCCGCAGAGAGGGGCGGGGAAAACGAAAGTTCGCCGGTCTCCAGGCGTTCAGCGCGAACCGTGTAGACGCTTGGGTTCGTGTCTCCAGGCCACTTTTCCAGGCACTCGTACCTGGGTCCATCAACCTGCTGACAGAAGGCCCGGTGATACGCCCGGTTAATCAGTAAGACATCTTCGAACATTGTAAATGTATACGGAATCTCAGGTTCCGGGCAGTAATTCTCCTGTGCAGCCGCAGGAGTTGCTAGCATAAAAGCCAAAAGGAAAACTTTTTTCATGGGGTCCAAAGTTAATGACTTTTCTCGCCGCATCTATATTGCGGCAAGGAATATCGGGTTGGCGGATCCGCAGGCGCGTTTAGCCGCAGCACAATCCTCAGTAGAAACCGGCTACGGACGATCTGTCAAGGGGCACAACTATTTCGGTATCAAAGCGGGGCGGTCCTGGACAGGACAGGTTCAAGAATTTCAGACCTGGGAGGAGGAAAATGGAAATCGTGTCAACATCCGTGACAGGTTCCGCAAGTACAACAGCTTGGAAGAAAGCCTGAAAGACTGGGTGAAGACTGTCTCTGCTCGCTGGCCTGAGGCGATGTCTGGAAACAGCTTTGAAGAGGCGGTCGAGGGACTGCGCTACGGCAAACGCGGCGGATATGCAACCGACAGCCAGTACGGACAAAAACTGGCCTTTGTCGAGCGACGGATCGGGGACGCCTATTCACCGCCGTCTGAGGTTCTGGAACAATTTGTCGGACGCACCGAGGCTGATGCAGATCTTCAGAATCTGCTTGCGGGTGACAAAAGAACGTCAACTTCGCCAAGCATATTTGATACGCATGGTGTCGGTTCGTTGAACATCGAGGCAACACCTGTACCCAGGGAAAAGCCCGGGTCTTCAGGTTCAGGTCCAGACGGCCCGGCGCCGCAAGCGAAATCCGGGCGGGGCGCTTCCAGATATCCGCTATCGCATTTGCCTCTTTTACCGGGAGCGAACGCGGTATTGCCGGCGATCTTCTCCGCAAGTGAAAGCGCCGTTCAGTCGGGCCTGTCGGGGCGAGGAAATCGTCAGGAGCAGTCGCAGACCAAAGAACGACTTGAGGCGGCCAAGCTTTCAAACCAAACACGCGACCACAATCCCTTCGACCTGAAACAACCCGACCTCAGATTGCAAGCCGCCCTCATTGAAAGTGCGCCCGCCCTGGCGGAACAACTGATCTTTGCGGCAGGACGTGACCCGAGATTGTTCGGACTGTAGGAGGGGGCAGTCTGAAACCGTCAACACCTTACAATTTCCGAAGACCGGGCCGTGGCGACAAGTTAACGACTGGCTTCGTTGGATCCTGACAAAGCTGCAGGGGACGTCCGGAGACCGGGTTCTTCCAGCGTCGACTGTGCAAATTTTGATTGAAAGAACTTGAGAACAAAATGGAAACATGCCTAGATTGTCATGCTTTTCAGATTGCTATTTGTCACAAGGGTCACAGAGGGAATTTCGGAATGACGTCGGACGCAGCGACCAACCGTTCTGCGAGAATTTTTCGTATTTTTGCTTACTTAGTCATTTTTCTGGGTGTGTTTTTATCGCAATCCATTTTTGATTACATGGTTCATTATGATTATTTCAGTGTTCTAATAATATTTCCCTATGCAGTCTTTTTTCTTGCTCTGCTGATATTTGCAGTCGTCTTACTGATCAAGACAAAATTCATTCCGGCCGCCATTGTTCTGGCGGCATTTCTTTGTGCCTGGCTGATCGATTTTGAAATTGAAGTCATAGACTATTTCAGAGTTCAAAACCTTGTTGCGGCGGGAACGATCAATTCCGATGTGATGAGGTGGGGAGAGCAACCCTTCTATCAGTATAATTATGAAACATTACTTGTAAGGAACAGTTCCGGAGAACTCGCCGACATTCACTTTCTTCTTAATAAGGAAGGTTATGACCATCTCTCCGAAAGCTGTTCTTTGGACGTAAGCAGAGTGCACCCGGATTTTGTCGTGGTCAGAGGCTGGTGTTGAAACAATGTGCTTTTTTAAGATGGAAGTCAGATGTCCAAAAACATATTTTACGTCAAGGATGGAAAAGGGAGGCAAATTCCTGCGAAACACCTGACGGATTCTTCCGGTAATTTTATCATAAATCCACGAACAAACACTCCATACATTGTACCTGCAAGTTATTCTGTTGCGGATTCTATTTCAGTCGGACGGCGGTTGCGTCAGTATCGGCTGACCAGTTCAGACAAATATGAAAAGATAATTGAGATCTTCAGGGTAGGAGGACAGCAGGACCTGCAGCGAAGCTATAACGGCAAGGTCGGAAACAGCGGCCACGAATTTGTCGAGGACTTCAGGGATATTGCTTCGTTTCACTTCGGGCTGACCATGCGCGCGGCCGGTGTGGATGAAGAGATCTCCGTGATGGGGGGAGGCTTCTACAACGCCTGGAAGAAGTTTGCGAAGGGAGAAAACCTCGACACGTCCGGAGACTGGTGGAACAATCCGCGTAACCCACCCAATATCCGGATGGGGTCGCAGATCTATGAATCCGGCCGATCGAACCGGGGTCACCCACAAGCCAATCTCTGATTGGCGAAGAAACATACTGTTCACCAAATTGAAGCTAGTTTTTCAATTTAGTCTCTAATATCTCCAATATTTAAACAATCTAATAGCCACCGTTTGACACGACTGGAGATAAATTGATGACCTCGGTAGATACGATCCTTCAGATCAATGCCTCAGCTCGCAAGTCCGGGTCGGTGACGCGAGAACTGTCCGACACTCTGGTGACTCGCCTACTTGAAAATGCACCCGATGCCAAAGTAATCAGCCGTGATGTTTCCCAGGGCCTTCCCTTTCTTGACGAAGACTGGATTGGAGCAAATTTCACCGATCCGAATGAAAGACAAGCTGAGCAAAGGATGAAACTGGCATTGTCGGATACACTTGTCGGTGAATTACGAGCAGCAGACACGATAGTTATCGGTGCCCCGATCTATAATTTTTCAGTTCCTGCAGCGCTCAAGGCATGGATCGATCTTGTTGCCAGGGCAAAAGAAACATTCCTCTATACGGATAAGGGGCCAGTTGGGCTTTTAAGTGGCAAGAAGGCCTATGTACTTGTAGCTTCTGGAGGAACGAAACTTGGCTCGGAAATTGATTTTGCCGGCTCATACCTAAAGCATGTGCTTGGATTCATAGGTATTTCCGACGTTACCTTTGTCGCAGCAGATCAACTGATGATTGACCCGACGAAGCGTGAGGTAGCACTAGCGCAAGCGCTGAGCTTGGCGGCATAGATGGCAATTGGGTCGGGACGATTGGCGTCTCGGCCTTCCTGCTGAAAGGGCATGGTTGCAAAAGCAAATTAGGTTGTGATCGAAGGTGGTGAAGCTGAGCGTCTCGAGACCACTGGCGAGTGTTGTGCTGCAAATACTCCCGGGCGGGCTACGCCAGCAAGGAAGAGGCCCAAGCGGGCACACAATGCAAGCGTCTGGACCAGCTCCGTTTAACAGTATTTTTAGTTGATACCAGTTATTAGAAGCCTATCGGTTGTAGACTTTTCCCGACATTTTTTAGTCCCGTTCGTCGGTTCAGATTACGCCGACTACGATTGCTGCCAAAAATGCGAACGCTGCCAAAAAGGCAATGAAGTTCAGGTTCCGTGCAAGAGTCATCTTTTCACTCCCGATCACCACTGTCTGACCGGACGATACTATGCCAGGCTTTCGGGGAAACGAAGCGAAAAAGATGTTGCGTTGCAGCGTGAAAATGCACTCACAGGTTGTTTTTTTTGAGGAATTGTTAAGTAAGGCATTGATCGTAAACGGTTCGCGCTTTTGCGATTGTGCGACATTTTTTCACCGGCTAAGGGGGCGGCGCATGGGGCAGCATCTGAGCCCTGCAAGGGCGTGCGGAACGTCACCCCTCATCCGCAACTTCAGCGGATATGTGCCCGAAATGAAGTAGGTTAATGTTAAGAGGCTGCTGCTAGGTTTTTGGTAACGCGTTCAGCGTGTCGGAGTGTCGATGATCAGTCTTGCAAAACTTGCCGATTTGGCGAGGGATCCCAGCACCTCAGGTCGCAAGAGCCTGATCGGTGCGCTGACGGATATGTTCGTGGGGTCGGGAGACGACCGTGACGAACAGATCAGCTTGCTGTTCGGCGACATCGTTCTGAAGGTGCTGGGGCAGCTGGAAGAGGAAACTCGGATTATCCTCGCCAAAAGAGTGTGCGGTGAACGCGCCGCGCCACGTGACCTAATGGTCAAGCTGGCCCAGGATACCATCTCGGTGGCTGAGCCGGTTCTGGAGAATTCTCCTGCCCTAACGTCTGAAGATCTGGTGGCGATTGCTTCTTCCGCCTCCATGAAACACTTGGGTGCGATCGCTGGGCGCCAGGTCGTAGACAAAGCAGTTACGACCGTTCTGGTTGACCGCGGCGATTCTGAGGTGCTGAGCAAGGTTGCGGAGAACAAGGGCGCAGAGTTCGAGGACGGGTCCTTTTTGAAACTCGTCGAGAAGGCCCGCTCGAACGAGAGTATTCAGGCCGCACTTGTGGGACGCTCAGACCTTCCGGAGGAGGCTGCGCATGCCTTGTTGCCGTTTTTGACAGAGGAACTAAAGGAACGGATAAGCTCGCTCGGCGCTGATAGCACGCTGGTCCAGTTGCTGGCGGAACGGGCAGCAACCGAAGTTGCAGCGCGCGCGCATAAACTTGAAGAGGCGCGGGAACAATCCAACGCGCTTATCAAGGATGTGGTCAACAAGAAGACCAAAATTGACGATGCGATTACGCTGTTCGCAAGATCTGACCGTACGGCCGAACTGGGCATGTTACTGGCGCGGGTTAGTGATTTGCCACCAGCTGCCGTGTCGCAGTTGCTGTTCAGTGCGAGTGACAAGCCGTTGATCATTCTTTGCAAGGCGAATGGTGTCACCTCCGAGGCCTATAAGGACATACTCACCATGAGAGCCCGCCGGCTTCGCATGGGAGGCCTTGAACTGAACGCGGCAATACAGAGATATTCGGCTTTGAGCGAGGCAGGGGCCATCAGGTCGCTTGAAACTCTCAAGCAGTCTGGTGGCGTCTTCGGATTGAAAACCACTGCAGACAAAACTGCGGACGAAGTCGAGCCTGCGAAGAAGAATATCCCCTTCGCTTCCAGTCGCTGATTTACTAACCGCTCGTCTTTTGCAGGGTCGCCGTCATGGCTGCCGCGGAAATCAAGAAAGTACCGCCAACTCTGTTGACCAATCTCATCAGCGATGGGCTGCGCAGTTTCTGCCCAAGTGCAGCTGCCGCAAATGCGTAGACAGCAGCGTTGAGAATGCCGAGTATGACGAAGGTTGTGCCAAGCAGGAATAGCTGTGGGACAACGGCAGCCTGAGGGGCGATGAAGTGCGGCAAGAATGCCATGAAAAAGATGATCCCCTTCGGATTAAGGGCCGTCACAACGTAGGCATGCCAGAAGATCTTTCTAATTGGCACGTCCGCGACCTTTTGCGGGCTCAGAGCCTGAGATGGCGTCCGCCACATCTTGATTCCCAGCCAGATCAGGTAGGCGGCGCCGATCCATTTGAGCAGACTGAATGCGGTTGCCGATGTTGCAAGAACGGCTCCCAGTCCCAAAAGAGATGCTACTGCGGCCGTTGCATCACCAAGGCCGACGCCCATAACGCTCGCAAATGCGGACTTTCGGCCCTGGGTGAGCGCGTAGCTGACCACCAGCATGATCGTCGGGCCGGGAATGGCCAAGACCACGAGCGTTGCAACCACGTAGGCCAAATAGAGTTCAAGCGTCACGAGAATTTTCCTTGAAATGGATCAGGCAACGATAGACCTGGTCTGTGAGATATTCAATCATGAGCCAGGCGAGAGATGGTCCAGGGAGTGTGTGGATGTGGCATTTGGGGCTGAGCCGACCGATCATTTTGCCATTCTTTATGTGCTTGATCGCACCGGTTTTTGCCCAGGACACGATACCAGTACCAAAACCTGTGAACGACAGGCCGGATGAACCCGCTCCGGCAAGAAGTGATGTTCCGAGAAACAAGCCGGTGACTTCCGAGGATTCCGTTCGGACGGTTCCAAAGGGTGCCCTTGCAGCAGCCAGCTGCGAAATCAGCGGCGCTGTTTTTGTGCGTAGCAGACCTGTCTCAGGTGGAGCGGAGGGAGACCTTCTTGATGATGAAGCATGCGGAATTGGCAATCCAGTCAGTTTGTATGGTGTGAAAGCTGAGGGAGAAGCACGTTTTCCCAAACCCGCGCTTGTTTCATGCATGTTTGCGCAAACTGTTTCAGATTGGCTTCTTCAAGATGTCATGCCAGCTGCTCGAGAGCACGTTGCCAGTTCACTTAGCGTCATCGGAAGTGGGCCAGGCTACCAATGCAGAAGGCGCAACAATCTACCTGACGGAAAACTTTCAGAACATGCGCTTGGCAACGCGCTCGACGTTACGCATTTTGTGTTTGCGGACGGTAGTGAAGCATCCGTAGCGGAGGATTGGGGCAGTGACACGTCCAAGGGGCGGTTCCTACAGGAAGTTCACGCGGCAGCATGCAGACGCTTCACAACGGTGCTGGGACCAGACGCAGACCCCAACCACAAAACTCATCTGCACCTCGATATCGGCTGTCACGGGCAAGACTGCACTTACATCATCTGCCAATAAATCACTTCTCCTTGCAATTCTTCATGAAGGTTGTTCCCATAACGTACTGACGCCAAAAGGTGAGGCTGCTCATGGAACGTTTTGAAACAGCTGTTGAGGCTGCCCTAGAACTCAGACCAGATCAGCCGGTCTATTGCTTTCGCCCCGAGGTGTTAAACCAGGATGCGCGGCAGTTTCAGAGCCTGTTTCCCGGTAAGACGGCCTACGCTGTAAAGACTAACGGTGAGCCATTTGTTCTAAAAGCGCTGGCAAAAGCAGGGATCAACTGTTTTGATGTCGCATCGCCAGCTGAATTCGCGGCGGTGCGCGAAGCGGCCCCAAGTGCGGAAATGCTCTACATGCATCCGATTAAAGCGCAGTCTGACATACGGCTTGCGCTTGAGAATTACCGGATTCGAGCTCTTTCGCTCGACCATGAAGACGAAGTCGCCAAGATTCTGCGTATCGTTCGGGCTCTCGACGTCGATCCGGGCAAGATCACACTTTTTGTGCGCATCGCAACCAAGGGACATGCTGCTTACGAACTTTCCAAGAAGTTTGGTGCGGCGCCGGGACATGCTGTTGAACTGCTGCAGCGCATTCACCGGATCGGCTTCAAATGCGGCCTGTGTTTCCACGTCGGCAGCCAGATCGAGGAACCGGAAACTTACGAACGGGCTCTTGCTTCGGCGGACTGGATCAGATCACGCGCGGGTGTGCCGATCGTGGAACTCGATGTTGGCGGCGGGTTTCCGGCCGAATACGGTCACGACCCGCGCCGGAAAGTCCGCGAGATGCCTTCGCTTGAAGAATTGATGGGGCAGCTAAAAAATGACATTGAGGAATGGCAATTTGACGAACTTCCGTTGGTCGCGGAGCCTGGGCGTGTCATTGTTGCAAGGTCAATCTCGCTGATTGTTCGGGTGTTGTTAAAAAAGGGGCGGAGGCTTTACATAAATGATGGGATCTGGGCATCGCTTTCGGACAGCTGGACAGGCAAGATAACGTTGCCGGCTCGCTTTATTCCCGACCCAGCACGCAAGACCCGTGCCGGCCAGGCTGACAAGATCGTGCCGTTCAAGGTTTGCGGGGCAACGTGCGACAGCGTCGATATACTGTCGCGGCCGTTCTGGCTTCCTGAAACCATCGATACGGGCGACTGGATCGAGATCGGTCACATTGGAGCCTACAGCCTGTCTCTGCGAACACGGTTCAACGGGTTTTATCCCGAGAAGGTGATTGAGGTCGTTTCGCCTTTCGATGCCGGGACCGCTCCGGAAGGCTTTGCGTCCATTGAAACGATGGCCGATTGAACAAAAAAACGGCGGCAAGCGGGGACCAGTTCGGCTGGTCGAGTGCTTGCCGCCACAAGTTTACGGGGCTTAAGGTGTGTCGCGTTTTATAAGATCCAACGATCCTCGGTTTTTGCGTTGAAATCCTTGATTTCAGGCAGCGCAAACCGAGTCCGGTTATTCGCGATTTGCTCCAATCCTGGTTGTTTGAGACCTTACTGGCAGAATTTCTGCACGCCGCGATAGGTCGTGTAGGTGCCGGTGGACGGATTGAAGGACCGGTATTTTGAAGAGCAATACTGGTACCAGGCCGGGCTCCAGGGCTGATATCCGACGGGTCCATGGACGTGTCCCGGGTAAGGCGCCGGCGGGTAGTGGTTTACCGGCGGCGGGCCGGCATAGCTTGGCCGGCTTGTTGCGCCCAGCAGAATGGCACCTGCTGCGAGACCGATCACACCGGCGGCAACGGCTGCGCCGAGATTGTCGTTGTTCTTGTGGCGGCGATGCTTGCCGTGTTTGCGGTGATGGTGGTGATGCCCCCACGATCGTTCCAGCCGTGACGCGGTCCTGCTTCTGCAGTCGCGACAGTCGGAAGAAGGAGGGCGCCGGACAGCGCGGCTGCGATGAGGCGTTTGCTTGCGGTTTTCATCGGGTTACTCCAATGGGCTGCACCTTTTTGGTGATGCCGTGACTGATGGTGAGAAGATTGCACGCGCGCCCTGAACGGGCTCTGAGATGGCCGTTCATCCTGGGTTCAGAATTCTCTTGTGGGCAGACGTCGTCTTTGACAAAGCTGTTTCCAGACCGACCTGCCGAAACAAGACCGGAGACATGTGTGTCGAATTCGGATGATGAAAACAAAGATCAGAAGTCGGTCATCCGGCCGACAGACGACAAGGCACGTCTCCTGGCAAAGGGGCTCATTCGCACAGCGCGCTTCGGCGCCTTGGCAGCCCTTGAGGCCGGGTCCGGACATCCGCTTGCAAGCCGCGTCTCTCTCGCCACTGATCTTGACGGAACACCGGTGCTTCTTGCCAGTACATTGTCCGGCCACACTGCGGCTATTCGCGAAAATCCTGATTGCTCGTTGCTTGTCGGCGAGCCCGGCAAGGGCGACCCGCTCGCTCACCCCAGAGCAAGCCTTTTTTGTTCAGCCAGACCTATTCTGCGCGAAAGCGAAGAGCATGACCGGTTGCGACGGCGCTATCTGTCGCGCCACCCAAAAGCGGAACTCTATGTCGACTTCGGCGATTTTGCCTTTTTCAGGCTCGAGCTGACCCGGGCCAGTTTGAATGGCGGTTTCGGCAAGGCCTTTGAACTCGAACGGCAGGATCTATTAACCCTTGTCGAGGACCTGCCGGCGTGGTCGTCCCTGGAGGCATCGGCCGTTGCCCACATGAACGAGGATCACAAGGACGCGATCAAGCTTTACGCCCAAGTACTGTTGCGCGCAGAGGACGCCAATTGGCGTCTTGCCTGCCTTGATCCTGAGGGGCTGGATCTTGCAGCCGGAGATCGTGTTGAAAGGCTCTGGTTCTCGGAAAGGCTGGCGGGACCGGAAGATCTGCGACCGACGCTGGTTGCGTTGGCCTTGCAAGCGCGCAACACCTGAAATGTGAATTGGCCGCGCGTTGATGAAACCGGGCTCTCGTACCTTGCGTTGAATATCCTGTGGGTTTAGGTCAAAGCACCAATTTCTTGAGGACATTTGTTTTGCCTACGCTCTGACCGGTCTTCGATCTCGCCCTGCATTCTCTGAATGCACGAATTGACTTGTTCGTCATGGTGGCGGATCGGGACCGGTATGGCATGGCCAAACCGTATCTGATCTTTCCGATACTCCACCCTAGCAATTTTCCGGCCTGATCGAGCTGCATCCGATCGGGCATGCGCGCCGCACCGTCCCGACAGCCCGTTGACGGACTTCCTATCAGGAAGACCAACGGAATGTCCTTGATCATCAATGCCGAGTGGACGGTTCACCGCTCCGAGGCCCCCTCAATTCTTCGTCCTTGCGGACGTTGCAAATGCACCAGACCCTTCGAATCCACCGGCAAGTTTCGGGTCAATGCCAACGGCAATCGTCTCGACGCATGGCTGATTTACAGCTGCACCTCCTGCAACAAGTCGTGGAACCGCACCGTCTTTGAACGCAAGCCCGTTGGCCGTGTTCGGCAAGCCGATTTTGCCGCGATGCAATCCAACGATCCGGAATATGCAGAGCGCATTGCGCGACTGCCAAAATCGGGAGAGGGCGGACTTGGGCCGCAGAAGGCAGGCTTTTCCCTGACCAAACGCTGCGGGGGACTGGCAAGAGACATGAGGTGCGCGGCGCTGCTCAGGATTCTCAATCCGAAACGCGAGCCTGTCAGGTTGGACCGGGTTCTGGCGCACGGATTGAGCGTGGGCCGCAAGGATGTGGCGATGCTTGTGGATGCGGGCGTTTTGCATATCCAGAACGCGCCTGCCAAGCCGCTTCGACGCCCTGTCTTGCATGAAATGACGCTTGAATTCCATGCCGGACAAGATGCTGATCTTGCACCGATTGTCGCGCGTTTGCTGGATTAGCTGACCTGGAAGTGCGCCCGAAACAGGGCGGGTCGGCCGGTCAGGTGGCTGCCGACCCGACGCTGTCAAACACCACCCGGTTCCGGCCTGCCTTCTTGGCGGCATACATGGCAAGATCCGCGGCGTTGATAGCGTCGCCGATGTCCCTGTGCGCGGTCATGTCGGCTATGCCGAATGACGCGGTCACAGAAATATAGCCATTGTTCCGGACCTCATAGGTCTTGTCTGAACTGGCTTTTCGCAGCCGTTCGGCAACGCCGGCAACGGTCTCCGCACTGACGCCGCTTATGCAAAGAAGAAATTCCTCTCCGCCGTAGCGGAAGAAAAGATCATCTCCTCTAATGTGATCCCTTACCAGGGCCGAAAATCCTTTGAGGACCTGGTCTCCTATCTCGTGACCATGTTCATCGTTCACCGACTTGAAGTGATCGAGGTCAACCATGAGGATCCAGGCCTGACTGCCCTTGTTGGTGGACAGGTGTCTGCGTTCTTCCAGGCGGACGGACATCAAGGACCGGTTTTCCGCGCCGGTCAGCGGATCGGTTGCATTGATCGAGGCAACGAGGGCGTCGTAGGCGGATTCGATGAGGCCGACGAATTGCTCTGAAGAGGCGAGAAAATCGTCGTAAAGGGCCTCGTTGATGGTCGTGCCGCCTTGAACGGTCAGGACCATTTCGCGCGCCAGATCGTGCACTTTCTTATGCCGCTTGACCAGATTGCCAAGCGTTTGATCATCGATATCGAGGTGCTGTGCCTTGTTTTCCAGCCAGTGACCGAAAGCGCAATGGACATGCGCATCAGTGGCGATCATTTCATTTGTCGGATCAAGGCCGCAGATCAGGGTCTTGTTCAGCCGGTAGACCCAATTGCGGTGGCTGTTCAGCATTCTGTCCAGCTCTTGCGCCGTTTCTTCCTGCTTTTTCGTCTGCAGCGGAAACATAGATCTGTCGCGTGCCCAACCCGATAAATGCCAAGTCTACTTCGAGTCTTACTTGGAGTTGGCTTGAGCGACAATTAACGGGTCGAAAAAATCGCCTGTTTTGTTGAAATTCAAGAATAAATAGTTGGTATCATTTTATTATGCAATTTTTCGTTGGTGACTTCCGTTGCGGAAAATCGCGCGCGACGTCGCATCCCAGCGTCAGAACAGACATGTATTTCATCAGAATAGCATGACACAGACGCGCCATTTTGAATGCTTGCGACACATGACGATCCAAATTTCATTTCAAGCCGCGCGCAGGTGCCCCAAAAAGTCGCTCAAACCATCCCGGATGGTGCCGATCTGCGTCGAGACTTCCTGGACACGGCGCACCACGTCTCCGACCTTGTCGCCCGAAACCTGCGCGGCCTCGTTCACTGCAGCGATATTTGACGAAATGTCCTGACTGCCCAGAGCGACTTCGCTGGCATTTTTGGCAATTTCGGACGTGACCGCGTTCTGTTCTTCAATGGCAGAGGCAATGCCCGAGATCTGATCCCGCATGTCGGCCATGGATTTGACCACGGTGAGAATCGAGTGAGAGCAGCTTGTGGCACCCGATTGAACGCCGCTTAATTGCGTGCCGATCTGATCGGTGGCCTGACCGGTCTGTGTGGCAAGAGCCTTCACCTCCGAGGCAACCACCGCGAACCCCTTGCCGGCCTCTCCCGCTCGTGCCGCCTCGATGGTTGCATTCAGTGCAAGCAGATTGGTCTGGGCCGCGATATCGCTGATCAGTTTCAGAACTTCGTTGATTTCCTCCGCTGACGCGGACAAATCGCTGACCGTGTTGCCGGTGTCTTCAGCCTGTTCCGACGTCTGTGTGGTCGATGTGTTGGCAAGGGTCACCTGCCGGCTGATTTCCTGGATGGAACTGGCCAGCTCTTCGGAGGCGGAAGCGACGGACTGCACGCAAGTGCTTGCCTGTTCCGCCGCCGCGGCGACCGTGTGGGACCGTTCAATGGTTTCGTGGCTGTTGCGGGCAAGCTGGTCGGCACCGGTTTCCAGGTCTTTCACCGCCGAGATGACTGCGTTGCAGCTGGTCATGAGCAGTTTTTCCAGTTCGTCAGCCAGTCTGAGACGCGTCTCTCGTCTATCAATTTCGGCCTGTTTCTCTTCTTCTCGCGCCTGTTCCTGCAACCGCTTCATTTCAATCGTGTTGTCTCGAAAGGTTTCAAATGCACGCGCGACTTTTCCGATTTCATCTTTTGACCGGACATGGACCTCGACATCAGTGTTGCCCTGCGCCAGTTCAAGCAGCCCGTCCGTTACCTGGTTCAGCGGTCTTGAAATCACAAAACGTGCAAACAGTGTCGATCCGCCGATACAGAACACAAAGGTTGCAATCGCCGTGAAAGTGATCTGCTGCAAGGCCTGTTTTTCATGGGATTCAGCGGTAAGAGCAGCTGTTAGGGTGAAGTGCTCGATTTCCTCCAGAAGAGCAATCAATTCGCGGTCTAGCTTCTGCTGCTCCTCTTCCAGCTGAACGAGCAGTGAATTTGCGGATGCGAAATCGCCGCGCTCAATCAGGTCCATGATCTCATCCAGGTGGGACTTGTACTGTGCATATTCCTGCTCGATCCGCTTCAGTTGTTCGAGCGCCATCGTGAATTCAACCTGCTCGACTTCGGTGTCGGAATTCAGGAGAGCTTTTTCCGCGAGCTCTTCAGCCTTGAGGATCTCCTCGGCGACCTGATCTTCCAGCTTCCTGAGTGTCGCCTTCAGCGGGACAAGGGCGGCTTCTTCCTTTTCGGAGCGGAGACCGGACAGGCGCATGATCCGCTCGACAAGAGCTGCCTGTTCAAGCTGGTGATTTGTGACGTGGCTGATGGCTTCGGTGAGGGGAATGTCCTTCTCCGCAATGTTTGCCAGCTCCTTGCCGATCTGGTTCATCTGGAAGATGGCAACGATCGAAACGAGCGCCAGGCCCAGGCACAAAAAGCCGACCAGCGACAGAATTTTGGCCGCGACTGAGGATGAAATCGGATTTGAAGCAATCATTTTTGATGCCCGCATAAATAGTCAGGTTGCTGAAGACGTTACGTAATTCTTCTAGAATTAACCTACTTAAAGTTGAAGAGTCGGTTAATTTTTCAACGAGCAAAGGATGATTTTCTATTCTAGGTAGAAATTCGAATGTCCATTCTGCTTGGTCCATATTGACTATCAAGCAAAGCGTTCTGCCCAATGTGAGGGCAAGGTATGGCGGGTCGCGGAGCGATTGTGTGCTGACACGAGCCGTCTCCTCTTGACGCGAAAAGAAAAGCCGCGCACGAGGCGCGGCTTTGACTGTTCTCAGATGTCTTTGAAACCTATGCCGTTCCCCAGCCACCTGCGGTCGGTGTGATGACGGTAACGGCTTCACCAGCCTCCAGAATGGTCTGGTCGCAGCCTTCAAGCTTTTCAACCTTGCCGTCGAGCCTGCGGACCTCGGTGCGTCCGAGCTCGCCGTCGCTGCCGCCATCGAGCCCTTTGGGGGAAACGGTGCGGTGAGATGCGAGAATCGCACAGTCCATCTTTTCCAGGAAGCGCAGCGTCCGCCGCGTACCGTCGCCGGCTGACCAGCGCCCTTTGCCGCCGGACCCTTTGCGAATATGGAAGTCTTCCAGGAGCACCGGAAAGCGGAACTCCAGAACTTCTGGGTCCGTCAGGCGGGAGTTGGTCATGTGGGTGTGAACCCCATCGGTGCCGTTGAAACCCGGACCGGCCGGAGAACCGGAACAGATGGTTTCATAGTACTGATAGGTGTCGTTGCCGAAGGTCAGGTTGTTCATCGTCCCTTGTGCGTTGGCCATGGCGCCAAGTGCGGCGAAGACGGCATTGGTAACATGCTGGGACGTCTCCACATTGCCGGCAACGACAGCTGCCGGGTAGGAGGGACGCAGCATGCAGTCCTGCGGGATGATGATGTTGATCGGCTTGAGGCAACCGGCATTCATCGGAATGTCGCCGTCTACCATGACACGGAAGCAGTAGAGGATTGCGGCCCGTGTCACAGGTTCCGGCGCATTGAAGTTGTTCGGCTTCACGCCCGATGTGCCGGTGAAGTCGACGGTTGCCTCGCGCTTGTCCTTGTCGACGGTAATCTTGACCTTGATCACCGAGCCCTGGTCGGTCGGATATTCGTATTCGGAATCCTTCAAGGCTTCGATGACCCGCCGCACGCTTTCTTCCGCATTGTCCTGGACGTGACCCATATAGGCCTGGACCACATCGAGACCAAAATGGGCGACCATCTTGCGCAGTTCCTGAATGCCTTTCTCATTCGCCGCGATCTGGGCGGAAAGGTCGGCGACATTCTGGTGCGGGTTTCGGGCCGGGTAGGGGTGGTTGGTCAGAAGTTCAACCAGTTCCTGCTCGCAGAACCGTCCCTGATCGACAATCTTGAAATTGTCGAAGAGGACGCCCTCTTCATCCACGTTTGTCGCGCGCGGTGTCATTGAGCCCGGTGCGGATCCACCGACATCGGCATGGTGCCCACGGGATGCAGACCAGAAGAGGATTTCCTTGCCGTCGTCGTCGAAGACGGGCGAGACCACGGTGATGTCGGGCAGGTGAGTGCCGCCGTTATAGGGCGCGTTCAGAGCGAAAACGTCTCCCGGCTTGATCTTGCCCTTGTTCAGCTTGATCACGGTTTCAACCGAGCGGTCCATGGAGCCCAGATGCACCGGCATGTGCGGGGCGTTGGCGACAAGCGCGCCGCTCGCGTCGAAGACCGCACAGGAAAAGTCGAGACGTTCCTTGATGTTGACCGAATAGGCCGTGTTCTGAAGTGTCACGCCCATCTGTTCTGCAATCGACATGAACAGGTTGTTGAACACTTCCAGCATGACCGGGTCGGCATGGGTGCCGATGGCTTCCGCGCGCTTCAGCGGCACAATGCGCTTCAGGATCACATGGTCTTTGGCGTTGATTTCTGCCTGCCAGCCATCTTCAACGGCAATGGTCGCGTGCGGCTCGATGATCACGGCCGGACCGGTGACCTTCATGCCGGGCTTGAGGCTTTCGCGCTTGAAGACACCTGCCTTGTGCCAACCGCCGTCGGAATAGACGCTGGTCGAGGTGGCCGCCGCCGGGTCCTGGGAGATCAGCGACAGGTCCGGTTCGGTCAGACCGGCGCCACCACCTGCGGTCTCCACTTCAAGCGCTTCAACGACAACAGGCTTGTTGTCATAGGCAAAGCCAAATTGTTTCTTGTGGGCGTCTTCGAAGGCTTCGCGCATGTCCGCGACCGACCCGAGCGGAACCGGAAGCGGCGTGTCGGTGCCGTCATACCGCAGGTGCACGATCGCAGATGTGCGACGCTCATCAGCGGAAATGGCTTGTTTTTCAAGCTCGGCTTCCGTTTGCACCGCCAGGTCGTCCCGCAAGGCTCCCAGCTCAGGCAGCAGCTCTTCGGTGAGGGTTTTGACAACGGCTTTCTGGCGGTCGGCCCGAATGTCCGCGAGACCCATGCCATAAGCCGACAAGATGCCTGAGAACGGATGCAGGATCACGGTCTTCATGCCCAGGCTGTCAGCCACACGGCAGCCGGTCTGGCCACCCGCGCCGCCAAAGCATGTCAGTGCATATTCGGTCACATCATAGCCACGCTGAACCGAGATCTTCTTGATCGCGTTGGCCATGTTTTCAACGGCGATCTTCAGGAAACCGTCAGCGACTTCTTCCGGCGTGCGGCCGTCACCGATGCGCATGGCGAGATCGGTAAAGCGTTTGCGAACAACTTCGCCGTCCAGCGCCTCATCCTGGTTGGGACCGAAGATTTTGGGGAAGAATTCCGGAACGAGTTTGCCGGTCATCAGGTTGGCATCGGTCACCGTCAGCGGGCCTCCCCGGCGATAACAGGACGGGCCCGGGTTGGCGCCAGCGGAATCCGGACCGACCTGAAACCGGCCGTCGGCGTAGTGAAGGATGGAGCCGCCACCAGCGGCCACCGTGTGGATCATCATCATCGGCGCGCGCATGCGCACACCGGCGACCTCCGTTTCGAAGGCGCGCTCATAGTCGCCGTCATAATGGCAGACATCGGTAGACGTCCCGCCCATGTCGAAACCGATAATCTTTTCGTAGCCGGCCATGCGGGAGGTCTCAACTGCACCGACGACACCGCCGGCCGGACCGGACAGGATCGCGTCCTTGCCCTGGAAAAGATCGGCTGCCGTCAGTCCGCCCGAGGACTGCATGAACATCAGTCGCGGGCCTGCCCCGAGTTCCTCCTGAACCTGGTTCACATAGCGGCGCAGGATCGGCGAGAGGTAGGCGTCGACCACGGTCGTGTCCCCGCGACCGACCAGTTTCATCAAAGGCGAGACCTCGTGGGAGACGGAGATCTGCGGGAAGCCGATATCCTCCGCGATTGCCTTCAGGGATTGCTCGTGGGCCGGGAAGGCATAGGCATGCATGAGGACGATGGCGATGGAGCGGATGCCGCTGTCCCAGGCCGCCTGCATTTCCGAGCGTGCAACGGATTGGTCGAGCGCAATCTCAACCGCGCCGTCCGCCCGGACACGTTCCGGCAATTCGTGAACGCTTTCATAGAGCAGTTCCGGCTTGATGATTTCTTTCGCAAAGATATGCGGCCGTGCCTGGTAACCGATCTCCAGCGCATCACGAAAGCCCTTGGTGATGAAGAGGGCGGTGCGCTCCCCCTTGCGTTCAAGCAGGGCGTTGGTGGCAACGGTCGTACCCATCTTCACAGTGGCGACCTTGTCGGATGGAATAGGGGCGCCTTTTTCCACGCCGAGCAGTTCGCGAATCCCCTGGATAGCGGCATCACGATAGGCTTCCGGGTTTTCGGAAAGAACCTTATGCGGATGTAGTGTTCCATCCGGTGCGCGTCCCACGATATCGGTAAATGTGCCGCCCCGGTCGATCCAAAAATCCCATTTGGCTGTCATGATCTTCCCTCTGATGCTGCCGGTTCAAACCGCCTGTGCGATTAAGTCCCGGATTGCGTTTTCTTGATTGCAGGTGAGTTTATGCTGACATTTTATCGATAAAATGTCGATGAAAAAATCTGAATAACGGGCTATTTGATCTTTTTATCGCCCGTGCAGTCGCCATATCAGGTTGAACACAAAGCGAAATTCGGAAACTCAGAGGGAGGGTGATGTCCGGCGACAAAAGGTCCAATGACCGCGATCCATTCCTGTTGCGCCTCGCCAATGGAGTTGAAGCCGCCGTCGGTCTCCTGAATGCGGAGCTCGGTATGGTTGTCTTTGCATGTCTGTTGGCGCTGTTCCTTGGAGCTTCGCTGGTCGGCGTGTTGCTGGAACTTTTGATAGGGGTTGCTGTGTTGACGGTCGTCGCGCTGGTTGGCACCGTTGTGATGTTCTTCTTTTCCGATTGAATTCGAGGGAGGGGGCGTTAGTCAGCCGAACGAGGCTTGATCAGCCGCAAGCCGCTCGCGCCCCAGCCGAAACGCTGTGACGCCACGGCACTTTCTTCCGCATTAAATGCCTTGAGCACTGAAGTGGTTTCCGCGTCATTGCTGTGTACGATCAGGAGCCACTTGTCCTTGCGGTCCAGCGTCTTCAGGTCGTCAGACTTCTCGACCGTTGCAAACGCCTCGGGCGTGCGCAGATAGTAAGAGAGTGCGGGTGCGGCAAACCCCTTGTAGAGAACAAGCCGGTCATCCGGACCTCGTTGAGATTGATAATCTTCTGCAATCAGGCGCCATTCAGGCCTAATTTTCGTCTGCAAGGTGAATTTGAGTTCCGGCAAGGAAAGCAAAAGCGCGGTGGCCACAAGCGCTAGCGGTGCGATCTGTGGCAGCAGGCGCTGGGCTGCGATTGCAGCAAGCAGCAAAAGGCCGGGCCATGCGGCGATCAGATAACGGTCGAATAAAATGGGCTGGACAAGAACGGAGTAAAAATAGGCGAGAAGGGGAGGTCCGAGCGCATAGGCTATGCAAACAAGCAGCCCCCGCGATGAGAAAGGTGTGGGGCCGTGACGGCTCGGCTGGATCAGGACCTGAAGCAACCCAACGAGGGCCAGGGCTAAGAGCAGCCAGAACAGGAAGAGCGAACCGGAGATGCTGAAAATCATTCCCTTCAGAAATGCGGCATCCGGATAGGCGATCCAGAAGCCTTCTTCTGCGACGGAACGCACCCTGCTCGCCAGAATCAGCAACCAGGGGAGAAACAGCAAGGCACTGACAGCCATGGCAAGGCAGGCCTTGAAGGCATTCGATCCGCTGACAGACTTGTTCCGGAAAATGTCCACCAGCGCAAAAAAGCCACAGACCAGACCTACCGCGGCGAAGCCCAGAACGGCGTAGATATGGCTGTAGAGGAACAATGTGCCGCTGACAGCCAAGGCGACCTGCCACCGGCCTGAGGCGCGCTGCAAGAGCTTGAGAGTTGCCAGAAGGAAGGCCAGGCCCGTTGCCGCAAGCAAGGCGTACATGCGTGCTTCCGTCGAATACCATATGTGAAACGGCGAGACCGCGAGAAGTGCTGCCGCTGCCAGTCCGGCGGACCGTCCAGCCATCATGCTGGCGAGCGGGTACATGAGCAGCACAGCCACAAGGCCAAGCAAGGCTGACGGCAGACGAAGTGCAGTTTCACTGTCTCCAAGAGCCGGCATGCTCAGCCAAAGAACAATGTTGTGAAGGGGAGGGTAATTGTCCGCAGCGACGGCCGTCAGCAATTCGGTGAATGTGCCTTTTGATTGGTCCCAGCTTACCGCCTCATCATACCAGAGGCTGGTGCGGTCAAGATCGGGAAATCTCAGCAAGACCGTACCGACCAGAATGAGCAGCAACACAAGGGTTTCCCACCGCCATCCGGTCTGCAATTGCCCGGTTTCACCCTGCTTCAAGTTTCTGCCTCCCGCCTTGACGCGCAAACGCTATCCAATCCAGGCTCGAGAAGAAAGAAAGGATAGAGCTCAGGCTCACATCAAGAATTTATCGATAAATTGTTGATGTTTTCGGATTTTGAGTCTACTCTTTCTCTAGATGCACATTCCAGGGTGCCGGCAAGAACGCACCCGGAGCAGCATCGCGACGGGCATGACCCGCATCCTAGAGGAGAACAATATGCTGCAATCTCGTTTCCTGACCCGTGCCGGCGTTCATCTGGCCGCTGCCGCCGCTCTCACGCTGGCCGGGTTCACCGCCGCCTCCGCCGAAACCAAGTGGGACATGCCGACACCCTATGGTGATGGCAATTTTCACACTCAGAACATCGCCGCCTTTGCCGACGCTGTGAAGGACAAGACGGGTGGCTCGCTGATTATCCAGATCCATTCCGCAGGCTCGCTGTTCAAGCACCCGGAAATCAAGAATGCCGTTCGCAAAGGGCTGGCTCCGATCGGTGAAGTCCTTGTCTCTCGCCTGTCCAACGAAGACCCGGTTTTCGGTGTTGATTCCGTGCCTTTCCTGGCGCCGTCTTACGATCAGGCCTGGAAACTCTACCAGGCGGCCAAGCCGGCCATGGAAGAAAAGCTCGCCGAACAGGGTCTGCAACTGCTTTATGCGGTGCCGTGGCCGCCCCAGGGCATCTACGCCCAGAAGGAAGTCACCGAAATCGGCGACATGAGCGGTCTGAAGATCCGCGCCTACAACGCGGCGACCGAACGCCTGGCCATTCTGGCTGGCGGTGTCACAGCGCAGATCGAAGCTCCGGACATTCCGACGGCCTTCTCGACCGGCCGCGTCGATGCCATGATCACCTCGCCCTCCACCGGCGCGAATTCCAAGGCCTGGGACTTTGTCAGCCACTATCACGATACGCAGGCATGGCTGCCGAAAAACATGGTGATCGTGAACAAGGGTGCCTTTGATGCCCTGAGCGATGCTGAAAAAGCTGCTGTCATGGAAGCCGCAGGCGTTGCTGAAAAGCGCGGCTGGGAAGCTTCCAAGGTCGAGACCAAGACAAAGACCAAGGTGCTGTCCGACAATGGCATCACCGTTGTCCAGCCCTCCAGCCAGCTGATCAAGGATCTTGCCGGCATCGGCGAGACCATGGCCGCCGAATGGCAGGAGCAGGCCGGCGAAGAAGGTGCCGCCATCCTCGAAGCCTACAAGAACTAAAACATCGACGCCGGGCCAACGTGCCCGGCGTCTTCTTATCAGCTGACCAGAGCAAGTGTGTCTGGAGTGAGCTGTTTGACGGCGGAAGTGGGATCGCGCGCGAAACGGACATCTTTGGAGTGCTTTCCGCCGCTCCTTGAAGAGCTTGTCCATCAGGTGCCGGAATTCCGGCAAACGCCCTCGTGGCCTATCGGGAAGTTGCGCCGCCCTGCCGTCAGGCAATTGCGATCCGGTCGAACGATCAACTACAAATTCAACTTGCTCTTACCGGTGGGGGAAGCCGATGCGAAAGGCTTTGAATATTCTCTATCAGATGGCGACGGTCCTGGCCGCGTGTTGTCTGCTTGTCATTGCCACGCTCGTGGCGCTCCAGGTGCTGGGTCGCATCGCCGACTGGGCACTCATTCAACTCGGGCTTGAGCCGCTTCGATTTCAAGTGCCGTCGCTTGCGGAGTTTGCCGGCTTTCTTCTGGTCGGTGCTTCCTTTCTGGCGCTGGCAGGAACGCTTCGCAACAATGACCACATTCGCGTTTCCATGTTGCTTCAGGCCGTGCCGCCAGGCGCTGCGCGGCTGCTCAATATCTGGGTGATCGCGATCGCCTTTGCATTGGCTGCGTTTTTCACCTGGAACGCCGCACTGCTGGCGCTCGACAGCTACACCTATAACGAAACCTCCTACGGTGTCGTTCCCGTTCCGCTGGTTTACCCGCAAAGTGTCATGACACTGGGGTTGCTGGTGTTCAGCATCTCCTTGCTGGATGACCTGATCGTCTCCCTGACAGGCCGGGCTCCGAGTTTTGAAACAGCCGTCAAGGCAGATCTGATTGAGGGGAAAGAATGATGGACCTCTCGATGATCGCATTCTTCCTCGGTCTCGGCATGCTGGCTGCACTTGCCACCGGTATCTGGGTTGCTGTCGCACTGTTTGCCGTCGCGCTTGCCGCCATGATGGCGCTGGTGTCCGTGCCGGCCGGGCCTGTCATGGCCACCACGGTCTGGGGGGCTGCAAACTCCTGGGACCTGACCGCCCTGCCTATGTTCATCTGGATGGGTGAGATCCTGTTCCGTTCGCGCCTGTCGGAGGACATGTTTGCAGGCCTGTCGCCGTGGATGCGCAGCCTGCCGGGCCGTCTTCTGCACGTGAATATTCTCGGTTGTGGCATCTTTGCCGCTGTCTCGGGCTCATCCGCTGCGACCACGGCGACGATCGGGCGAATGTCTCTGCCGGAGCTCAAGCAGCGCGGCTATGACGAGCGCATCGCCATCGGTACGCTGGCCGGGTCAGGTACGCTGGGCCTTCTGATCCCGCCCTCGATCATCCTGATCGTCTATGGTGCGGCCACCGAGCAGTCGATCGCGCGACTTTTCATGGCTGGCGTTCTGCCGGGGGCGATGCTCTGTGTGCTGTTCATGGGCTACGTTGCCATCTGGGCTCTGTTGAACCGGTCGAAAATGCCCGTGCAAGAAGAGGCTATGCCCTTCGGGGAGAAGTTGCGCGCAACCCTGCGTCTGTTGCCGGTCATTGGCCTGATTGTCGGCATTATCGGCTCCATTTATGCCGGGCTTGCTTCTCCGACCGAAGCTGCGGCAATCGGTGTGATGTTGTCCCTGCTGCTGTCCTGGTTCAGTGGCACGCTCAATCGGAAAAGCT
This sequence comes from Labrenzia sp. VG12, assembly GCF_002237595.1. Taxonomy (NCBI): domain Bacteria; kingdom Pseudomonadati; phylum Pseudomonadota; class Alphaproteobacteria; order Hyphomicrobiales; family Stappiaceae; genus Labrenzia; species Labrenzia sp. VG12. The sequence goes on along the minus strand of NZ_CP022529.1, from coordinate 2,469,118 downwards.
TTTCCGAAGCGCTCATGGGGGCAACGCGCACATCCTGCATGATCGCGTTCATCCTGGCCGGGGCCGCCTTCCTGACGGTTGCCATGGGCTATACCGGTATCCCGCGTGAGCTGGCCGCCTGGATCGGCGCCATGAACCTGTCGCCCTATGCGCTCCTGATCGCCCTGACACTGTTTTTCGTGGTGCTTGGCTGCTTCCTGGACGGCATTTCGGTTGTGGTGCTGACCACTTCTGTGATCCTGCCGATGGTAGAGCAGGCCGGCATGGACCTGATCTGGTTCGGCATCTACCTGGTTCTGGTCGTGGAAATGAGCCAGATCACACCGCCGGTGGGCTTCAACCTGTTCGTCCTTCAAGGCATGACCGGGCACAACATCTTCAAGGTCGCCAAGATGGCCCTGCCGTTTTTCCTGCTGATGATCGTGGCCGTCGTGCTGATTGTCGCGTTCCCGGGATTGGCGCTGTGGCTCCCGGAAGCAATGCAGGGACGCTAGCGCGGCTTGCGTTCTGCTCCAGGGCGCACTAAGGCGTCTTAACTTGAAAAACAAACCGGCACATGCAATCCAAACGGGCTGCATGTGCCGGATGCTTTTGATCAATCGTTCTGGAGACTGGATGTGACGGACAAGACAGAAAAAAACGCCGAGCTGCCCATCGGCCCGGTGGTGTCCGCCGCCCATCTGGCTTCCGGCGCCATGCCGGCGCTCTCGGAAATCGAATTCGCCGTCACGATGATGGTAAATGCCTACCACCGCTGGATGGTCCGCTGCATGGCGGCAAGTGGCTCTGAAGGTCTTGGTCCGCTCGATGTTCTGGTCTTGCACTCCGTTAACCACCGGGGACGGGCAAAGACGCTCTCCGATATCTGCCTCGTGCTCAATATCGAAGACACCCACACGGTCACCTATGCCTTGAAGAAGCTTGAGAAGGCTGGACTCATCGCCTCCGGGCGCCGAGGCAAGGAAAAAACCGCTGAAATCACAAGCGAAGGTGAAAAGGCCTGCCTGGAATACCGGCGGCTGCGCGAGGCGCTGTTGGTGGAGCCGATGAAAGCACTTGGGCTCGATGAAACCGAGCTCTCACGACTGGCCGCAACGCTGCGCCTCGTTTCCGGTAACTACGATCAGGCTGCAAGAGCTGCTGCTGCCATGTGATTGCTGAATTGCTGCGGGGCAGCATTTTTGCGTTGATTGCTACAAAATTTCTTGTAGGGTCGAAATATGAAAGATCAGGAAGCGATAGCGGCGCTGGGCGCCCTTGCTCAGGAAGACCGGTTGTCTGCCTTTCGGTTGCTGATAACGGAAGGCCGGAACGGACTGCCCTCGGGTGCGATTGCCGAAAAGCTGGACATACAGCCGACCCGGATGTCGTTTCATCTGACGACGCTGGAGCGAGCCGGTCTGCTGACGGCCCGAAGAGAGGGCAGGCATGTTCATTATGCGGTCGACTATGACCGGATGCGGTTGCTTCTGAGCTTTCTGATGGAGGATTGCTGCGGCAACAATCCTGCCATTTGCGGCTTCACACCCGACGATTTTTCCGTGCCTGCGGGCCAATGACGAGACCCTAAATCCATGACGATCAAGATCTATCACAATCCCAAATGCGGAACCTCCCGCAACACTCTGGAAATGATCCGAAAATCCGGTGAGGAACCTCAGGTCATCGAGTATTTGAAGACGCCGCCGAGCCGGGACGACCTCGTTGACCTGATCGGCCGCATGGAGATTTCCGTTCGGGATCTCCTGCGGCAGAAAGGCACCCCATATGAAGAGTTGGGGCTTGGCGAAGACAAATGGAGCGACGATCAGCTGGTCGACTTCATGATGGAGCATCCCATCCTGATCAACCGACCGATTGTCGTTTCCGAAAAAGGCGTCCGGCTTTGTCGTCCGTCCGAAAAGGTCCTGGATCTGCTGGAGGCCGACATCGGCTCCTTCACGAAGGAAGACGGTGAGGTGGTCACCTCGAATGGCTGAGACCGGAATGGATGTGACTGCGCTCGACAACGTGTCTGTCGAAGATCTTCGGCCAATCTCGGAAGACAGGCTGTTCGCGCCGGACGGATTGGGTCATCCGCCTCGTATCCTGCTGTTGTATGGATCCTTGAGAGAGCGATCCTACAGCCGGTTTCTGGCTCAGGAGGCACAGCGTCTCCTGGAAGCCTACGGGGCGGAAACCCGGATCTACGACCCCTCCGGGCTGCCGCTGCCCGACGATGCGGAAACGGACCATCCGAAGGTCGCCGAATTGCGGGAGCTCTGCGCCTGGTCGGAAGGGCAGATCTGGTGTTCGCCGGAACGCCACGGCGCCATGACGGGTGTGATGAAATCGCAGATCGACTGGATTCCTCTCAGCGTCGGTGCGATCCGGCCGACCCAGGGCAAGACCCTTGCCCTGATGCAGGTGTCCGGCGGGTCGCAATCCTTCAATGCGGTCAATCAGATGCGTGTTCTTGGGCGATGGATGCGCATGGTCACCGTTCCGAACCAGTCTTCCGTGCCGAAGGCCTACCAGGAATTTGACGACAATGGCCGCATGAAACCATCTGCCCTCTACGACCGTGTGGTGGATGTGGTGGAAGAGTTCATGAAGTTCACGCTGCTCGTGCGAGGACGGTCCGACTATCTGGTCGACCGGTATTCCGAGCGGAAGGCAGAACGGGAAAAGCGGTTGGCGGCCGAAGCGTCAATGCGCGAGGCGGTCGGCCAATAGGCAGTGTGTCAACCGGTCGACTTGAGCGGGAGTGGTGGCACGTCCTGATGCTGCGGCTTCTTCGAAGACACGCGCCGGGCCGGGACCACCTTTGCCCCTTGGGCCAGCTTTGGGGAAAGCTTGATCTTGGGTGATGCGACCGCCGCTTTGCGATCCTGCTGCTGATGTTGTTGCGGAAACCAGCGCCCTCCGGACGTGTTCTGCGGGAAGATGGGGTAAGCGGCTTCGTGTTTGGCAACGGTGTCGGGTTTGCCGAACATGTAGCCCTGAACCAGATCACAGCCTGCTGCGCTCAGCAGGATCGTCTGGGATTCGGTTTCCACGCCTTCAGCCGTGATCGTGACATCCAGGGAGCGGCCGAGACCGACGATCGAGGTCACGATGGCGTCCGTGCTGGCATCCTTGCCCAGGTTCTGAATGAAGGCCTTGTCGATCTTGATCTTGTCGAAGGGGAACAGGCTCAGGTAACTGAGCGAGGAATATCCTGTGCCGAAATCGTCCATGGCGATCGAAACGCCCATGTCACGGATTTGTCGAAGCGTTTCAATCACGGCATCCGTGTTGGAGATCAGCAGGCTTTCCGTGATCTCGATCTCCAATCGCCGCGGGTCCAGTCTGGAATTCTGCAGAGCCTGGGCGACCCGCTTCTGCGTTTCTCCGGCAATGAACTGGGCCGGAGACACATTGACGGCGACGCGGCGGGTGCGGTCGGACCAGAGCGCGGCTTCCTGGCAGGCGTGATTGAGAACCCAGGTGCCGATTTCCTCGATCAGGCCGGTGTCCTCTGCGATTGGGATGAAGATGTCGGGCCGGATCATCCCCTTGGTCGGGTGCTCCCAGCGGATTAGCGCTTCAAATCCCTTCAGGGTGCCGTCCTTCAACGCATATTGCGGTTGATACAGCAGTTTGAACTGGTCGAACTTCAACGCCTTGACCAGGCCTTCCTCTACTTCCTTGCGCTTCTGGGCCTCTGCATCAAGGCCGGGCGTATACCAGGAAAAGGTGGACCGGCCGCTGTGTTTCGCCCGATAGAGCGCAAGGTCGGCGCAGTGCAGCAACCTCGACGCGCGCCATGAGCCGTCAGTGGCTCTGGCAAGCCCGATGGACAGCGAGATCTTGATGTCCTTGCCGTCGATGGAACAGGGGGCTTCGGTTGCCGAAATCATATCGGCGGCAAGGCGGGTCATCCGGCCGGGGTCGGAAATGGAGGTCAGCATTACCGCAAACTCGTCGCCGGACAGGCGGGCGACAAGATGGTTGCCGAAGACTGCCTTCAGTCGTTCGCCGACGATCTGAAGGAAGACATCTCCGATACCGTGTCCGTAGGTGTCGTTGATTTCCTTGAACTTGTCGACATCGATCAGCATCACGCCGATATTGGAGGCCTTTGCCTGGGCCAGACGCAAGGCTTCCGTGAGCCGGGCGTTGAAGACCGCCCGGTTCGGGAGGCCTGTCAGCGTGTCGTGGTGCGCCAGGAACTGAATGTCGCGGTTGGTCCGCACCTGATCATAAAATCGCATCCACAGGAGAATGCCGGCAAAGACGAAAGATGCCAGACACAGGCCGCCGATTGCAGCACTGATCGACCAGATGAGAGGCGTCAGGTTCTTCAACATGTCGTTCTGCGTCACCAGCAGCAGCAGTCCCGGGTCGTTGGGACCGGCATTCTGGGGACGGTAGGTGATGAGAGCGTTTTGTCCGAATTTTCCCTGCCAGGTCATGTCGGGCAGGGCGACGATTTCCTTCTTCGACTTGAAGGCCTTGTTCACCAGTCCGAGGGTGGAGGGCGACCGCAACAGCTCAAATCTGTGCCAGGGAACGTCCGCTGGATTGGTGAAGCGTCCGGCGTTGTCTGCGGTAGCGGGATAGACCAGAGCTGCGTCGACCACAGATGAATTGCCGTTTTCCTGGTGAGACAGTGCCTTGAGTGAAGCAAGTTCTGCAGCAGGGATGCGCGATTGTGGGCCCTGTTGAGGGGAAAGCCGCAATCCCGGCGGTGCAGGGGCGGCCTGTTGCGCGGCAATAGCTGACAGGATTTCGCCAATCGACTTGTCTTGCGGAAGAAATGCCTGTTCAAGCCCTCTGACGACAAGCCAATGAGTCAACAGACGGTTGCTCGCGTAGACGCCCAGCGCCAGTGTCAGCACCAGCGACATGGAGACGAAAAAAATAACAATGTTGCTTCTTACGATGGGAGCTGCCATCCCCTGAGGCACCATTTTGCGAACAAGTGACTGACAAGACTATGCTCAATTCCTTTAACCATCATGAATCGCTTTTCCGCAGACTTCTGCGCTGAATTCGGGGTCGCGCGACCGGCTGCCGCCTTGCGGCGAATTCGTCCACACCTGTTGGGCGATCTGGTCAAACACCGACTGTGCCGATAAGACTGGAGTGAGAAGTTGATTCATTTCCAACTGAAGAGGCCAGCTGGCCTGCATATTGTCTACCGCCCAGCAGGAGCTGATGAGTGAGTGTCTGGAGCAATCTCGGGGCGATTGTAAGTTCGATCGGGACCGGTGGCGTTCAAATCGTCGACCGTTTGGTGCAGCTGGTTCTTGCGCGTCCCGAAGGCACAAGCAGCGTCGGTTTCACGGTGGCGATGATTGCGTTGTCTGCAAAGATGGCCAAGGCGGATGGTGTCGTGACCACGGACGAGATCATTGCGTTTCGTGAATTGTTCGATGTACCGCCCGGTGAAGAACGCAACGTGACCCGTCTTTTCAATCTGGCGCAGGAGGACATTGCCGGGTTCGAGGTGTATGCCAAGAAGCTGGCGGACCTGTTTCCCTATGACCGGAAGACCTTGCTGGATATACTTGATGGGCTTTTTCACATTGCGAAAGCTGACGGCGTCGTCCACGAAAGCGAAATAGGCTACCTTTCCAAGGTGGCTGAGACCTTCGGCATCGATGATCGTGAGTTTTCGAAGATTCTCGCCCGACATGTGCGCAAGGACGGAAATCCTTACGATGTGCTTGGTCTTGGGCCGGAAGCAAGTGATGCGGATCTGAAAGCTCACTACCGGCGTGAGGTGCAGGAGACCCACCCGGACCGGCTGATCGCAAGGGGGGTTCCGGAAGAGTTCGTACGGATCGCGAACGACCGTCTTGCCGCATTGAATGAAGCCTGGGCAAAGATCTGCGCGGAAAGAGGTCTATGAGCGTTGCGACTGACACCGGTGTAAAAGCAAGAATTCATCCGTCCCCCAATCATGGCCAGCGGGCGCAAGGCGCCCCGATCGACATGGTGGTGGTTCACTACACGGGCATGGAGACGGCCGAAGAGGCCTTGCAGCGCCTGTGTGATCCACGAGCAGAAGTGTCCGCGCATTACTTCGTCAACGAAGACGGCTCCATTTTGCAATGTGTCCCGGAATCGCGCCGTGCCTGGCATTCCGGGCGCAGCTTCTGGAAGGGGGAAAGCGACATCAATTCCAGGTCAATCGGTGTCGAGATCGTCAACCCGGGACACGAGTTCGGCTACAGGGCCTTCCCGGACGCACAGATTGAGGCGGTCATCTCCTTGCTGCGCGATGTCTGCCAACGCCACGGTATTCATCCTTGGATGGTTCTGGCCCATTCCGATATTGCTCCCGACCGGAAGGAAGATCCGGGTGAACTTTTCCCGTGGGACCGGCTTGCAGAAGCCGGAATCGGGCTTTGGGTGCCTCCTTTCCCGCTTGGAGCGGGCGTTCTGATGCAGGAAGGCGATGTTGGCCAACCGGTCGAAGCAGTGCAGTCGATGCTGGCGCTCTACGGCTATGAAATCGACATCAATGGCAAGTTCGACGAAAGGACGCGGCAGGTGGTGACTGCCTTCCAGCGGCACTTCCGGCAGGAGAAAGTCGATGGCGTCGTCGACGAATCCACCATTGAAACGTTGAACACGCTCCTCCGAAAACTTCCGACCCTGGCGACCTGAGACTTTTTCCCTGCGCCGGTCTCCTCTGTTTTGCATGCCGAGTTGCGCTTCAAGCGAAGGGGACCAGAGTGCCAATTTGCCTCCCGCACTGCAGCAAAATTCGATTGAAATTGTCAGGAGGCGTCACAGTCTTTCTTTAGATCGCCAAAGTCCCGACATGGCGCTTGCGCACTTTCGCCACAAAGCACAGAAACTGACATGTTTTGGTATGAAATTCTCGTAATGTTCTGAAATAAACTGAAATAATTCGTGATTGGATGGCGCCCATTTTCGTCCCACTGCTCCGGCATTTCTCCGCCCCGAATTCAACGCAACGAAAACCAAAAAGGGCTGGACTGAATGTTACGGTCATTCTCGAAACTGACTGGGGCGCTTTGCCTTTTCGCCTATGCTACCACGCTTGCCGCACCGACGGTGATGGCCGCCGGATCGGGCTCCGACCCGATCCTGCATGTGATCGATCCTGAGAAACAGGCGAAGATGACGGAGCTGAAAGAAGCTGTGGGCTCCGGATCCAAGCCGATCCTGCATGTGATCGACTCTGAGACCAAGGAAAAGCCGGCAGCCAAGACGAAAGCTGCATCGTCGAAGCAAAAGACCACTCCGAAGAAATCCCGCACGGCGCGCAAATCTTCCAGCAAGAAGAGTACCAGCACGGCGTCCAAGGGTATCACCAAGGACAAATACGCCACGCTGATCCGCAAGGCGGCAGCCAAGCATGGCGTTCCGGTCAAGATCGCCAAGGCGGTGGTCGAGGTTGAAAGCAACTTCAATCCGCGCGCACGCGGCAGCGCCGGTGAAGTCGGCCTGATGCAGATCAAGCCGGCAACAGCTCGTGGTATCGGCTATCGCGGTTCCACCAAGGCGCTCTATGATCCGGAAACCAATCTGGAATGGGGCATGAAGTATCTCGCTGGCGCGCATCAAAGGGCTGGTGGCGATCTCTGCGGCACGATCCTGCGCTACAACGCCGGTCACTACGCCAAGCGCATGAACCCGATCAGCCGCCGTTACTGCTCCAAGGTGAAGCGGATCCTGGCGTCAAGCTAACAGGGCGGTCCGTCGTGGGCACGAGAACCCCGCTGGTTTTCCAGCGGGGTTTTTTGTTGTTCTTGAACCGGCAGGTCAGGCGAACTTCTTGCGAGCAGCCGGGACGGAAGCCGGTACCTTGGTCTCGGCTGGAACATCGCCAGCGGCAAGGGGCTGGCCGATGGCCGTTACAACGGGAACAACACCCGCCCAGATGTCTGTGCCGAGGTCCTCCTTGTCATCCACCGGTCCGCCGGTGCGCACCTTGGTGCTGACGTGTTCGATGTCGAGCACAAGCACGCCGGTTGCCTTGAGTTCCTGAGACGTCATCTCACGGCACTCGTCCCATCGTCCCGGAAGCAGGTGATCAGTGATGGCGGCAAGCGCTGAGACCTGTTCCTCCCGGTCTTCCACCAGTCGCGCCGTCCCATGGACGATGGCGCAGCGGTAGTTGACCGAATGATGGAAGCCGGACCGGGCAACAACGATGCCGTCAATCAGGGTTACCTCCAGGCTTGCGGGCACGCCGCCGCCATTGGCCTTGATGATTCGGGTCGTGCTGGCACCGTGGATATAAAGCTTGTCACCGATACGGGCATAGGCCATCGGAATGACCATCGGCCGGTCTTCATGAATAAAGCCGACATGGGCGACCATGCCCTTGTCGAGAATGTCAAACGCAAGGTCCCGGTCATAGCTGCCCCGGTTCATCTGGCGGATTTTTGCGTAGCGCGGCAGATCTTTGCCCTGCCGCTTGTCCAGTGAGGACATGGATGCCTCCAAGTGATGTGTCGTCTTGTGTTTTGCTGTGTGCGCGATAAATTGGTTCTTTAAAAGATCCGGTTTAGAGAAAATGGCAGAACCAGTTTTACCCGAAGGGATACTTACGCTTGATCGCACCGATCCTGTGCCGCTGGCGGAGCAGATTTATCGCTGCTTCCGTGAGGCCGTGCGTGCCGGGCACCTGACCGCTGGAACGAGGTTGCCATCGACGCGCCGTCTGGCGGCCTCGCTGAAGGTTGCCCGGAACACCGTCAACACGGCTTACGAGCTTCTCAAGGCGGAAGGTGTGATCAACATTCGAGGCGGAGCCGCGCCCAGGATCTCGGCCGAATTGCCGCCAGAGGGGGCGGCGGGGGAAATCGTGACGGCAACGGCCGCGCCGGCGCTGTCAACGCGGGGCAAACTGCTTTCTGAAAACCTGCGCGCAGAGGGCTGGTTTCGTCAACCAGGCGCTCTTCAGCCCGGCGCCCCTGCTCTTGACAGTTTTCCGTTCGAGGACTGGGCAAGATGCCTGCGTCGTGCCGCCAGGCTCGAACGAAGCTCCGATCTTCATTACCAGAATTTCTGTGGTGTCGAGGCCCTCAAGCAGCAACTGGTCAGGCATCTCGCGGCCGAACGGGGGGTGAGGGCGGAGCCGGAACAGATCCTGATTACCAGCACGATGCAGGCGAGCCTGTCTCTTCTGGCGCAGGTGCTGACCGATCCTGGAGATACCGTGTGGCTTGAGGAGCCGGGCTACCTTGGGGCCCGTACGGCGTTTCATGGGGCGGGTCTTGTCATTCGGCCCTTGCCGACGGATCGTGACGGTGCGGACGCCTCGAAGGTCACGTCCGGAGCGCCGGTTCCGAAACTGATCTATGTCACGCCGTCTCATCAATATCCGCTGGGTGTCAGAATGCCGCTTGCGCGTCGGCTTTCCCTGATACAGGCCGCGGAAGACGCCGGTGCGGTGATCCTGGAAGATGACTATGACAGTGAGTTCCTGTTCTCCGGCCGGCCCGTTGCGGCGCTTCACGGGCTCGCACCGGAAGGCCGGGTGATCTATCTCGGCACCTTTGCAAAGAGCCTGTTACCAGGTCTCCGGGTTGCCTATTGCGTCGTTCCAAAGGGCCTGACGGAGCCACTTCAACAGTTGATGCGCAACATGGGGTGCGCGGCCAATGTCCAGGCCCAGGCGGCGCTCGCCTGGTTCATGGACAGCGGCGCCTATCGCAAGCACTTGAAGCAGATCCGGGAGCTCTATCAAGAGCGGGGCAATCTGCTGGTCGAGGTTCTGCAGCGCCGCCTCGGCAATCGGCTCGAAGTTGCGCCACCAACCGGCAATGTTCAGGTCGCTGTCCTGTTCCGGGAACAGGTGGACGATATCGGGATCGCTCTGGCCATGCAGGAGCGCGGCTTTGCCGTCTCGGCGCTGAGCAACTGTTACATGGAAGCACCCCGCAAAAGCGGCCTCATCATCGGTTTTGCCGGTGCGACACGGGACCAGATCGATCAGGGAGCGGATGCCCTTGCCAGTCTGCTAGAGCAATTTCCGACCAAATTGCTCTAGAGGAGCCAAGAACGGCCAACTGAAGCGGATCAAAGACGCATTCTTGGCACGTCGCCCCGCACGATCAGGTTCGCATCGGTTGCTGAAATCACGTCATCCACACTGGTGTTTGGTCCGATTTCCTTCAGGACAAGACCGTCATCCGTCGGTTCAATGACGGCCATTTCCGTGACGATCAGGCTGATGCGGCGCTGGGCGGTCAGCGGCAGCGTGCATTCCTTCAGGATCTTCGGTTTGCCTTTGGCTTTGTGAACCATGGCCACGATCACGTGTTTGGCCCCTGCAACAAGATCCATGGCACCGCCCATGCCCGGCACCATCTTGCCCGGGATCATCCAGTTGGCCAGATAGCCGCGCTCATCGACCTGTAGACCGCCGAGCACGGTCATGTCGAGATGGCCGCCCCTGATCAGGCCAAAGCTCATGGCGCTGTCGATGGAGGCAGCTCCCGGAACTGCGGTGACAAACCCGCCTCCGGCATCGGTCAGGTCCGGGTCCTCCATGCCTTCCGGCGGCCGGGCGCCGAGACCGATCACGCCATTCTCCGCCTGGAAGAAGACATGCACGTCGTTTGGCAGGTAGCTGGCCACCATCGAGGGCAGGCCTATGCCGAGATTGACCAACGTGTTGGAGGCGATTTCCTGCGCCACGCGACGGGCGATGATTTCCTTTGCATCCATCAGGCAGCCCTTTCCAGAAGGTGATCGACCAGAATGCCGGGGGTCTTGACGCTGTCGGGCGAGATAACGCCGACAGGCACGATCATGTGCGGCTCGGCAATCACCGTCTTGCCGGCGAGGGCCATGATCGGATTGAAGTTATGCGCCGTCAGCGAGTATTCCAGATTGCCGACATAGTCGGCGCGATAGGCTGCGAGTAGGGCAAAATCACCGTGAATGGGTGTTTCAAGAAGAAATTCCTTGCCGTCCACGACGATCTTGTCCTTGCCGTCTTCAACAAGGGTTCCAAGGCCTGTCGGCGTCAGGATGCCGCCGAGGCCGACGCCTGCAGCCCGGATCCGCTCCACCAGTGTGCCCTGCGGTACCAGGTCCACGTCGATCTCGCCCGAGATCATTTTCTGCTGGGTTTCCGGGTTGAGGCCGATATGGGATGCAATCACCTTCGAGACGCATCCGGCCGTGATCAGCTTGCCGATGCCACGGCCCGGCATTGCCGTGTCATTGGCCACCACTGTCAGGTCCCTGACACCCTTTTCCACGAGGGCGTCGATCAGCCGATGGGGCGAGCCCACGCCCATGAACCCGCCAATCAGCAGAACGGCCCTGTCGGGAATGAGTTCCGCGGCCTCTTGTATTTTCGTCGCCTCTTTCATGCCAGCGCTCCCCGGGTTGCAACCAAGTCCGGGGACGTTAAACGCTGATCGACGTCAGTTAAATGAAGATTGTGCGAAGCCGTGATACTACGCAGTCTTGGCCGCGTCGGCGAAGCTCCCAGCTGACCGGGGCATCGCGGCTGCAGGACGCTGTTTGATGCAAAGTCGGCTGGGGCCACTATCTTGTCTACCTCTGTGCCAGTCCTGGTCATGGCATTCAGATTCAGGATCGTGGGCGGGAAGAAGTCAGGCTGGGCCGGGTTTCCTGGCTTCGTGCGCTTCACCGCTTCTGGCCGGACCTGGCCTGCCTCCTTTTGAAAGCGTCACAAGTTTCAAGGGAAAGACCGGCAGAGCAAGGCCCGGTCGCTTGACCTTGCCGGAAAACGCACTTAAGTCCGCAGGCGCCAGTCGGCCGGACAGCCGCTGCCGCAAGTGCCGAAAGGCCGCGGGGGAGGAAAGTCCGGGCTCCATGGGAACACGGTGCCGGGTAACGCCCGGCGAGGGCGACCTTAGGGAAAGTGCCACAGAAAGCAAACCGCCCTGGCGTGCCGGGGTAAGGGTGAAAGGGTGGGGTAAGAGCCCACCGCGCAACTGGCAACAGCGGCGGCATGGTAAACCCCACCGGGAGCAAGACCGAATAGGGACAGCACGGCCTTCGGGCCAGGCCGGTTTCCAGGCCCGCTGTCCGGGTTGGTTGCGTGAGGCGTCTGGCGACAGACGCCCCAGATGAATGGCTGTCACGTCCGTGAAAGCGGGCCATACAGAACCCGGCTTACAGGCCGGCTGGCTTTTTTTCCTGGCGTCTGTCAGGCAACCGAATAGCTCGGTGCGCTTTTCAGAAAGCCGCCATAGGCATCCGCATTCGGATAGGAGAATTGTTCTGCAAGCGGATTGCCTCGCTTGCGTTTGGCCGCGCCCATGTCGGCCAGCAATTCGTCGAAATGCCGGAAATGAAACGGCGCTGAACAGAGCCCTCCGTAAACCTTCGCTGCCGGCCGTTCCTTTCGGCGCCAGACCAGCATCTCATCGATACTGTGCCGCATCTCCGCGTCGCTCGGCTGGTTGGCAAGCTGACCATCGGCATAGCGCACCAGCCAATTGGCAATCATCTCGGCCGAGAGCACCGTGCAGAAGCTGGAATTGAAGCCGACGAACCCCATGTCCGGCAGATCCGGATTGACCGAGAGCCGATAGACCCGGTACTGGCCGTCAGCCTCGACCAGCTTGTCGCGGTATTGCTGCGCCAGATAGGGGATGCCGAGTTTCCAGCCGACCGCGAGGACGGACAGATCGCAGGGGATCTTTTCCCCCGTCGACAGAACCACGTGCCCCGGCTCATAGGTCGTAAACGTCCCGCGCACCGGGCGGATGGTTCCGCTTTCAAATCCTTCAAACAGGCCCGGCGTGACGATCGGCAGCGAGCATGACGCGTCCTTCTCGATCGGGATATCAGGCACCATGTCCCATTTCTTCAAGTTGAGCTGGAACTTCAACAGCGTTTCCAACCCGCGGAAATTCGCCCAGATCAGCGGTTTGAAGGCCGTGAACACGGCTTTGGCTGCTGCCGAGCGCCCCCAGCTGTTGAATTGCTGTTCCTGGGCCCGCATGTAGAGAAGCCGCTTGAAATTGATGCCGCCGACAAAATAGGGCACGCGCCACACGGGTTCGCGATAGACCATCGTGACCGATTTCGCGCCGTTTTTCGACGCATTGACAACAAGGTCGGTCGCCGACTTGGAGCCGCCGAGCACCACCACGTGTTTGCCGCGGGCAAGCTCGGGATCGGTGTATTCCGAACTGTGCATGACCTGGCCGCCGGAAACCTCGAAATCCGCCTGGCCCGGATGGGTGAGGACGTTCTTGTCGGAGAACTGCCCCGTGCAGATTGCGACGAAGTCGACATCCTCCGTCCAGCTCTTGCCGGCAGCCTCCAGCGTCAGACGCCATCCCGGTTTGCCGTCGGGTCGCCGATCCATGGAGGCGACATTGGTGTTGAGACGGAACAGGCGGGCCAGATCGTGTTTCCTGGCATAGGCGTGCAGATAGGCGTGAACCTGTGGCCCCTTCGGCCATTCCGGATAGTCTTCCGGCATCGGAAGGTCGGTAAACCTGTAGAGGTCCTTGGGTGACTGGGTCTGCACGTCCGGATAGGAGCGGGACAGCTCCCAGACCCCGCCGAAATCGTGGCTGCGTTCGATGCCAAGCACCCTGTGGCCGCGTTCGTCGAAAGCCTTTGCGGCCGCAAGTCCGCTCACGCCGCCGCCGATCACGGCGACAGTCTTGCGTTTCGTCATTCTCGATGTCCTCCTGCCTGTGTCTTGCGCGATCAGACCTGGTCGGGCGGTGGCAGGAAATCAACTTCGTGCAGAGCAGAAAGACGCACGAGTTCGGCCGGATCGGTGACACCGTCCAGAGCGCCGAAGAGATCAAAGAGCTTGCGCGTCGGCGCAACGCCGAAGACGCAAGTCGCCGTCTTGCCGGACCGGTTGAAAATTCCGTGCGCCTCACCCATCGGCATGCGCACGGTGTCGCCAGGCCCAGCCTTGTGAACGGCGCCGCCCATTTCCACTTCCAGCTCACCGTCCAGCATGACGATCCACTCGTCCTGCGTCGGGTGAATGTGAGGCGGTACGAAGGTTTCCGCCGGAATGACGGCGTGCCAGATAAAGGCGTTGTTGCTCAGAACCTTCGGTGTGTAGGTGTGACCGACCACGTTCCAGCTGATCGTGTCGAGGCCCGCATTGGCTGCGGTAATGCCTGCTCCGTTGTGCATTTTGTTCCCCTCATGCTTTTCGGATGACCGGGAAAGGCTAAGCTTGCGAGGCGCGAAAGTTTTATCCGGAAAACGAAATTACTTGGCCATCTGCTCTGAAATGCCGCATTGCACGGCGGCATTCGCTTGCCTGCCGACGCGGCAAGCGGCATGATTTTGCCATGGCAGCTGACGCATATCTCAAACGGCCGCTTGACCGGTTTCGCAGCTTCGAGACGAAGGATGTCGACGAGGCGCGGCAGATTGTCGGCCGCCATTTCTGCAGCCACAGACTGGATCGGGCCTCTGCCTCCGGCCGCTTCGATGCCTGCCAGAACCGGTTGGCCGGACAGCATCTGTCTCTCAACTACATCCGGTATGGCGCTGACGTGAGTATCGAACCGGGGGAGCTCACCGACTTCTATCTGATCCAGGTTCCACTCCGTGGGAGCGCCGATATCTCGAACGGCCGGCAGTCCCTTGTGTCGACACCAAAACTGGCGAGCGTCCTCAACCCGGACCGCCACACGACAATGCGCTGGCACGCGGGGTGCGAACAAATCCTGCTGCAGATAGATCGCGCATTCTTGCATGCCGTTGCCGAGAAAATGGCCGGGCTTCCACTGGCCCGGATAAGGTTTGCTGCCGGGCTCGATCTGGCAAGGACGGATGTTGCCGCGTGGAGCCGCTGCTTTCGCGGCCTGGTACAGGCGGTGGAAGCCGGTGAAGCCTTTGACAGCGGGGATCAGCGTCGCCAGCGGCTGCTGGAAGAAGCGCTGGTTGGCTCTCTGCTGGCGTGTCAGGCGAACACCGCGTCGTCCTTGCTGGAGAGACGGGAGAGCGGTGCAGCACCGGCCATCCTGAAGCGCGCCCGGACCTTCATTCAGGAGCGGTTCCGGGACGAGATCGGCCTGCTCGACATCAGCGCCCATGCCGGGACTACGCCGCGCAACTTGCAGATCCTGTTCAAACGCGAATACGGGACAGGGCCGGTTCAGCAGTTGCACGACACGCGCCTGGCCTATGCGCGCCATTTGCTGCTGGCGGACGCGGACAGTCTTTCGATTGCCGAAATCGCGGAGGCCTCGGGGCACCGCCACTTCGGCCGGTTTTCCGTCGGCTACAAGAAGCGTTTCGGCGAATCTCCGAGAGACACGCGCAGCGCTAGACTGTTCAGCTGAAACTCTATGGTTGTTTCGGGATGAAAACACGATTTCACGTGTTTTGTCTGGTCGCTTTTGCAGGTGCGAAGTAAATCGGGCGAAAATCGGTCAGCTCGCCACAGTAATACCTTGAACTTTTAATGTTTTGTCCATTTTTCTGCACCTCGGTCTGCCTAGCCTTGTCTTGTTCTACTCAAAACAGGCGGGATGAAAAATGGAAGGAACATTCGAGGATTTCTTGGCCGCATTGCTGGCCTTTGAATCGGGGTGGGATCGCGACCGGTACAACGCCGGCGTCATCCAGGACTGGCAGCTGGACCAGTGGGCTGGCGGCCCGGTCCAGGATCATTTCCCGGGCTACTCGAGCTGGTCGCAGCTGAGTGATGCCGAGTGGGAGACAATGGCCTACCAGTCGATGAATTCACTTGGCTTTGTCGGTTTCCAGTTCGGCGAGGCATTGCTGATTGATCTTGGCTATTACGATGCGACCACATTCTATGGCAATGGCGCGTCAACCAACACATGGCAGGGCACCTGGACGGGCAAGAACGGTGTCAACTCGCTCGAAGACTTCATGACCAAGGAGGCGCAAACCGTCGCGATCCAGGAAGCCTTCGGTTACAACCTTCAGGTTCTTGAAGGACAGTTGGCCGGCAGCGGTCAGTCGCTGAGCGATTTCATCGGTCAGACGGCAAGCTACACCCAGAACGGCCAGACGGTGACAGTGGAACTGACGCTGACCGGCATTCTGGCAGCAGCACACCTGCGTGGTGCCTGGGGTACGGCGACCCTGTTACAGAACGGTGCCGTCAGTACGGATGAATACGGCACGTCGATCCTGCAATATATCGATCAGTTCGGCGGCTACGACGCCCCGTCGATCGCCGACCAGATTGCCTTTTATGAGGATCGCCTGACGGGTGACGAGGGGCTTGGCACTCCGGGAGATGGCGACACGCCGGATACGGGAGACACAGGAGGCGATGGTGGCAACGGTTCGGCCGGTGTCGGTGAAAACGACGCTGATGTGGTGATCACCTGGTCCTGGGGTCAGGATGAGGTGGTCAACGGCTTTAATCCGGCAACGGATACGATCTTCATCGACTGGATCGGCGCTGCGGACCTGAACGTCACCCAAACCACTGCGGGTGTCGTCTTTGCGGTTCCGTCCAACAATCAGACCACGACGCTGGCCGGCGTTCAGCTGTCCGATCTGAGCGATGCCAATTTCACCATCCTGGACACGGGAACCGCAGCCAAGGTGCTGGCACTGGTTGGCGATGGATCATCGACACCGGACACGCCCGATGAGCCTGATACTCCGGATGAGCCGGATACGCCCGACGAACCGGACACACCTGATGAGCCGGACGAGCCTGATACGCCGGACACGCCGGACACGCCGGACACACCGCCGGTAACGCCCGACAGCTGGAACGGAACGGCCGGTGTCACGGCGGCAACTGCCACCGTGGTGATCACCTGGGCCTGGGGCACCAACCGCACCATCACGGATTTTGACCCGGCCAGCGACACGATCTTCATCGACTGGTTCGGGCCGGAAGCGATCGATGTGGCGGACGTGAACGGCGACACGGTCTTCACGATGGCGTCCAACAATCAGACGCTGACCCTGGCAGGCATCTCGCTAAGTGAGCTGTCACCGGCAAACTTCACCATTCAGAGCACGGCCACCGGCCAGGAAATCCTCAGTCTGGTCGGTTCGGGCGGCACCGATCCCGATCAACCGGATGAGCCGGATAATCCCGACACACCGGATACGCCCGACACACCCGACGGGCCGCAGATGATCATGATTATGCCGGACAGTCCCTCGCGCGTGATCACGGACTTCAATCCGGCAACAGACATGCTGCATCTGGAAGCGGGCGTGATTGCCGAGCGGCTCGAATTCGCGGACTACCCGGAGACGATTGCCGATGTCGCCGCTGGACTGACCGTCCGGGTTCTGACGGCAACCGGCGAGATTGCCAGTGAGACCGTTCTGGTTGGCATCGATGCGTCGGACTTGTCGATGAACAACTTCATGGTCGCAGAAGAATCCGCACTCAACGAGGTGGCAACGCTTCTGGGGACGGCCGTGGTGACCCCGGATACCGGCGGGTTTGATGTTATCTACGACAATGACGGTTCCAATCCACCGGTGCCGTCAGGCGCCAGTGATCTGGGCGGCGTCAAATGGTCGGCCGAATTTGGCGCGGACGATATTATCGGGTTCAATCCGGCGGCTGACGAGATCGATTTCGGCAATGCGTCCGTGCATGGTCTGATCCTGACGATGACGCCGAATGGCGAGCCGGTGATCGACAATCCCTGGGGACCGGACATGCAGATCCTGCAAGGTGTCCAGCTGTCCGACCTCTCGATCGAGAATTTCGGCGTTGTCGGCAACGAACATCTGCGCCAGGATCTCGGGGGCATCCTCTCCTGGGAGAAGGGCATCGGGCCACGCGACGCGGACACGGTCTATATCCGGTCTCACGAATACGGAGCTTTTCAGGTGATCGACGGATTTGATCCGGCGACGCAGAAGATCAGCTTCCTCTATTTCGGAACGCGGGAGCGGTTGAGTGTCGAGGATACCTCCGAAGGCATGGTGATCAGTTCGCTGCCGAGCGGGCAGGGCTTCCTGTTCACCGGTGTGTCCAAATCGGACCTGATCGCCGGCAATCTGGAGTTCCATTTCGACCAGGTGATGGAAGACAATCTGGAAGCACCTTTCGGGATCGACCAGAACGACGTCTCGCTGGTGTCGCGTGAGGCCCTTCTGACGCCTGAAGCGCCTCCGGGAGAGACCACCGACGGCCACCAGGTGCGGGAAGGGACAGGTGTCTCGCCTGATCCGGATCAACCGGACACACCCGATACGCCCGACACGCCGGACGAGCCCGTGGTGCCGCCGTCGACATCCGACGACATCGTGCTGGGTGCAGGGGCCGAGACCGTTCAGGTCACCTGGGACTGGGGGCGCATGTTTGCGGTCCAGAACTTCAACCCGGCCGAGGACATTCTAGACTTCGGTAGCCTGGCGGCCTCCGACGTGACCCTGGAGGAAGTCGGCGCAGACCTGCTGATCACCGTTGAGAACAACGGTGGTCACGGGTACCTGCTGGAAGGTCTGCAGGCGGAAGACCTGTCGATTGCAAACCTGACCGCGGCAAACTGGAATTCCGTCGTCACGGATAATGGCGGCATCGCCGACCAGCTTGCGTCGCTCGGCAATGCAGATCTGCTGATGTAAGTCATCCGGGTAGCCGGTTGCAGAAAACGAAACGCCGCGCCACAGCGCGGCGTTTCCCGTTCTCCACAAGTCTTTGCAACTAGGCACATTTTGCCGCCTTTAGGGTGGCTGAAATCGAAAACCTCCGTATTCCTGCGAATCCGATTCTTCATTTGTGTCAAGGCTTCATTAAGCATGTTCGACGTAAGGTCGTTCGACGGGGTCGTGTGCGATCAAATCGAGCTGGAATCCATGAGATTCCATTGACCGCCCATGAAATCCCATGGTATCCCATAGATACCCAGAAAGGGGAGCGCGGGCCCATTTCAGTAGGGCTTGGGACATCGGTTTAACGGCTCGGCAAGAGCTGTCTTTGCAAATTGCATGTCCCGGCGAGTTGCCGGCCTTTCCTTCGTTCTAGGGTGTTTCGGGGATTTGAACGGGTGAGAACCCGTTTCGAGGGGATTGATGGCCGGCTTTGTTTCTCACTTCACCAACCGGCTGGATGCCAAGGGTCGCGTGTCGATCCCGGCGCCCTTCCGTGCGGTTCTGGCGAGAGATGGTTTTGACGGTCTTTATTGCATTGCTTCTCCTCATTGCGCCGCGGTTGATGCAGGCGGCAATGACCTGCTGGCCGAGATCAACAAGCGCTCGGAAGCCTTTGCAAAGCTCTCCCCGGATCATGATGCCCTCGCGGTTGCCCTTTTCGGCGCCAGCGAAAATCCCAGGATCGATGGAGATGGCCGCATGACCATTTCCGACATGATCCGCGATCACACCGGGCTCACCGACCAGGTCACCTTTGTCGGCATGAACTACAAGTTCCAGATCTGGGAGCCGGAAAAGTTTCGCGAGTATCGCGCAGAGGCCCAAAAGCGTGCGCTCGCGATGTTGTCGGGGCAGCTCCCCGCACCCTCTCAGGGAGAGCCGGTATGATGGCGCTCGGCGACAGAGATGCTGTTTCTGCCGCAGGCGGACCCGAGCGCCATGTGCCGGTTCTCCTGAACGAGGTGCTGGAGTGGCTGGCTCCGCAGCCGGGCAAAGTGGTTGTCGACGGGACCTTCGGCGCCGGCGGCTATTCGCGTGCGCTGCTGGCACGCGGCGCAAAGGTGGTCGGGATCGACCGGGACCCTGATGCCATTGCCGGTGGCCAGGAGCTGGTGCGTGAGGCGGATGGCGATCTGATCCTTGTGCCCGGGCAATTTGCAGACCTGGAACAACATGCTCGCGCAAGCGGCTTTGATGGTGTCGACGGCGTCGTGCTGGACCTCGGCGTCTCCTCCATGCAGCTCGACGAGGCCGAGCGCGGCTTCTCGTTCCTGCGCGACGGGCCGCTCGACATGCGTATGGAGCAGGCCGGGCCGTCGGCTGCTGACGTTGTCAACGAGCTGCCCGTCCGGGACCTGATCCGGGTGATCGGCCTTCTGGGCGAAGAAAAACGTGCTACCAGTGTTGCGCACGCAATTGACCGCGCGCGGCAGGAAAAGCCCTTTGAGGGCACGCTGGAACTGGCAAACCTGATCGAGAAGGTGCTGGGCCGATCTCCCAAGAAGGCGCAGATCCATCCGGCAACCCGCACATTCCAGGCGCTCCGGATCTACGTCAACGGCGAGCTGCATCAGGCTGCGGAGGCGCTCGGGGCTGCCGAGCGCATCCTGAAGCCGGGTGGCCGTCTGGTCCTGGTGAGCTTTCACTCTCTGGAAGACCGGATCGTCAAGCGGTTCTTGCAGGACCGTACAAAGACCCGTGGCGGCGGGTCTCGTCATATGCCGGAGGCAGAGGTTCCGCCGGCGACTTTTGAAATGCTGACGCGCAAGGCGGTCGAAGCGGCGGCCGGGGAAACGGATGTCAATCCGCGTGCGCGCTCCGCGAAACTTCGGGCCGGGCGGCGGACCGAGGCGCCGGCACGCGATCTCGATATCCACGAGGCCGGCGTGCCGCGGCTTGCGGCGTTTCACGGGCTAGGGGGCTGACAATGGTGCGAACGCTGAACATCCTGTTCATTCTCGCGGTCCTGATTGGTGCCGCGACGGTTTACGACATGAAGCTTGCAGCGACGAAATCGGCTGAAAAAGTCGCCGAACTGCAGCGTCAGATCGATGAGGAACGCGATGCAATCCGCCATTTGAAAGCAGAGTGGAGCCTCCTGAACAAGCCTGACCGGCTGCAGACGCTGGTTGAGCGATACAATGATTATCTGCAGCTGGAGCCGCTTGATGTGAAGCAGATCGTGACCCCGGAAGACCTTCCGGCCCGTCCGGTGATGCTGGAGCCGATCGGCGGCAACCAGATGGGCGGCTATGCCGGCTCATCGGCGGTCATTCAGTGAGGGCGCGGCGATGACGATGGTAAGCGAACCGGCAAGCTTTCTTCAGGTGCGGCGCACCCATCCAAGGGCGGCCCGCAGCTCGGTCTCTTCAAGCGCGGTGAAGTCCCGGGTCTATGTGGCGATGCTGGCCTTTGCCTGCGTCTACATCGCGATCGCCGGACGTCTGGTCATGCTGGCGCAGATGGAAGAAGCACCGTCCCGCGCCTGGATCTCCGCCCAGGATTCCGTGTCCGCCTCAAGGCCAGACCTGATCGATCGCAATGGCGAGATCCTGGCGACCGATATCAAGACCGCATCCCTTTATGCCGAACCGCGCCGCATCCTGGATGTGGACGAAGCCGTTGAAGGCCTGATCCGTGTGTTGCCGGACCTTGATGAGCCGCTTGTCCGCCGTCGTCTGGGCAGCGGCACCGGCTTCGTCTGGCTAAAGCGGGAAATGACGCCGCAACAGGCCGAGCAGGTTCACAATCTGGGCCTGCCGGGCATCGGTTTCCTGTCGGAAAATCAGCGGTTCTATCCAGGAGGCCCGACGGCGGGCCACATTGTCGGGTCGGTGAATGTCGACAATCAGGGCCTGGCCGGGATTGAAAAATACATCGACGATTCCTGGCTGTCCGACCTTCAGTCGCTCGGGTTCACGGCAGACCGGTCCATGGAGCCGGTGCGGCTGTCCGTCGACCTGCGGGTACAGCATGTCGTGCGCGACGAACTGGTCAAGGCCATGGAGCGCTATCGCGCGATTGCCGCGGCCGGCATCGTTCTGGACGCCAAGACCGGCGAAGTGGTGGCCATGTCCTCGCTGCCGGATTACGACCCGAATGACCGCGCGCAGGCTCTGGAGAAGGACCGGCTGAACCGTGCAACGGGCGGCGTCTTCGAAATGGGGTCGGTCTTCAAGACCTTCACAACGGCCATGGCGCTGGATTCGGGGGCAGTCAGCATCAATGACAGCTTCGACGCGACCCGGCCGATCCGGGCCGGCGGACGGACGATCAACGATTTCCACGGGAAAAACCGCATCCTGTCGGTGCCGGAAGTTTTCATCTATTCGTCCAATATCGGCACGGCGAAAATGATGCTGGCGACGGGTGTCGCGCGCCAGAAGGAGTTCCTGGGACGCCTGCATCTGACCAGCCGGCTGACGACGGAATTGCCTGAAAACGCTGCGCCGCTGCTGCCGCCGAAATGGAACGAGCTTGCGGCGATGACCATCTCCTTCGGGCACGGCATCTCGGTAACACCGATGCAGACGGCAGTGGGCGCGGCGGCTCTGGTCAATGGCGGCGTGCTGTTGCCGCCGACCTTCATGCCGCGCAGCCAGGAAGATGTTCAAAAGCTTGGAAAACAAGTCATTTCTCCGGAAACGAGCCGGATGATGCGTTACCTTTTCCGCCTCAATGTTCTGTCCGGCTCCGGCCGCCGTGCCGACGTGCCGGGCTATACGGTTGGCGGCAAGACCGGCACGGCCGAGAAGATCGAGAACGGCAAATATGTGCGCAACAAGCGCCGCAATTCCTTCCTGTCAGCTTTTCCGATGGATGACCCGCGTTACGTGGTTCTGGTCGTGATCGACGAGCCGAAGCCGGAGCGTGAAGGCATCGGCGCGACGGCCGGTCTGAACACGGCACCGGTCACCGGCGCGATCATTCGCAGGGCTGCGCCGATGCTCGGCGTGATGCCACGCTTCGGTAAGGGGGATGAACCAATCGAGATTTCCTATTAAGGAGAGACCTTGAAACCTTGATATCCGGCGGGGTCGCAGCTGTTTCCGGAAATCGACAAGGCTTCCACATCACGACGACGCACAAAGATGATCGGACAACATGGACCTTGACTATCTTGCCGCCGGCCTTGCGGTGCCGGATGCGGCCAGGGATCTCAAAATAGCCGGGCTTACGGCCGACAGCCGTAAGGTTCAGCCCGGCTTTCTGTTTGCAGCTTTCAAGGGTGCCGCTGTCGACGGCACCAGATTTGCCCCGAATGCCGTTGCAGCCGGAGCTGTCGCGATCCTGTGCGCTGAAGAGGCCGCCGACGCCGTGCGTGCCGCCTGTGGCGGCGACGTCATCGTCCTCGGTGCGGATGAGCCTCGGCAGGCCTTTGCCCGAATGGCGGCACGGTTTTTTGGTGCACAGCCCGACACGATCGTCGCCGTCACCGGAACCGCCGGCAAGACTTCGGTCGCCCATTTTGTCCGGCAGATCTTTCAGGGAGCAGGTCATCCCGCTGCCAGCCTCGGCACGCTTGGCATCGTCAAGCCGGATGGCGAGAGTTATGGCGGATTGACGACGCCCGATCCGGTTGCCCTGCATCAGCAACTGTCGGCGCTGGAAGATGAAGGTATCAATCATGCGGCCATGGAGGCCTCGTCCCACGGGCTCGATCAGTATCGCCTCGATGGTGTGCGCCTGACGGCTGCCGCGTTCACCAATCTTGGCCGCGACCACATGGATTACCATCCGACGATCGAGGATTACCTGCGCGCCAAGCTGCGGCTCTTTTCCGAGTTGCTGCCGGCCGGCGGGACGGTTGTCGTCGATCCGGGTGAAAAATATGCGGACCGCGTGCTGGCCGTTGCCGAAGAACGCGGCCTTCCGGTGTTCACGGTCGGAGAAACCGGCAAGGACCTGAAACTGACCGGGTTGAAACCGGCCGGTGCCGGCCAGGAGCTGACCCTTCAGACCGCGCGCGGCGAATACAAGGTGACCCTGCCGCTGATCGGCCGGTTCCAGGTCTCCAATGCCCTGATCGCGGCTGGTCTTGCCATTGCCTCCGGGATGGACACAGGCGCGGCCCTGCGCGCCCTTGAAAACCTGAAGGGCGCACCGGGACGGCTGGAGCTCGCCGGTAAAACAGGCGAGGGCGGGCTGGTCTTCGTCGACTACGCGCATAAACCGGACGCTCTCGACAATGCACTGGCCGCTTTGAAGCCGTTTGCCGGCGGCAGGCTTTCTGTTGTTGTCGGGGCCGGCGGCGACAGGGATCCCGGAAAACGTCCGTTGATGGGAGAGGCTGCCGCGCGTCATGCCGATCTGGTCATCATCACCGACGACAATCCGCGTTCGGAGGATCCTGCCAGCATTCGCAAGGCGGTTCTTGGCGGCGCGCCGGACGCGCTGGAAATTGGCGACCGTTTCGAGGCGATTGCCGAGGGGGTTCGCCGGCTCAAGAAGGGCGATATCCTGTGTGTTGCCGGAAAAGGCCACGAAACGGGCCAGATTGTTGGCGACACAGTGATTCCCTTTTCCGACCACGAAGCAGTGAAACGCGCCATCAGCCTTGAAGGAAACACATGAGCGAACCGCTTTGGACCCTGGACGCCTTTGTCGAGGCTGCCGGCGGCAGCCTCAAGGGCGAGGCTGGCGCTGACATCACCGGAATATCCATCGACAGCCGTACGCTTCAGCCGGGTGATGCCTTCGTGGCAATCAAGGGGGACCGGTTTGACGGGCACGACTTCGTGGCGGCTGCGCTGGAAGCCGGTGCGACCGTTGCCCTGGTGGCCGAAAGCCGTCTTTCAGAGCTGCCCGAAGACGGTCGGTATGTGGTCGTTGAAGACCCGCTCGAAGCACTGCGCCAGATCGGCATTGCGGCACGGGCGCGGACATCCGCGCGCATCGTTGCCGTCACCGGGTCCGTCGGCAAGACCGGCACCAAGGAAGCGCTGCGTTTGACACTGGAGCCTTCGGGCAAGGTGCACGCCTCTGTCGCCTCCTTCAACAATCACTGGGGCGTGCCGCTGACGTTGGCGCGCATGCCGGCCGAGACCGATTTCGGCGTTTTTGAAATTGGCATGAACCACGCCGGCGAGATCACCCCGCTGGTGCAGATGGTGCGCCCGCATGTGGCGATCATCACCACGGTTCAGGCCGTTCATCTGGAATTCTTCGACAGCGTCGAGCAGATCGCGAAAGCCAAGGCCGAAATCTTTGATGGTCTGGAACCGGGCGGCATCGCCGTTCTGAACAGGGACAATCTTCAATTCGACCTGTTGAAGTTCCTGGCCGCCACCAAGGGCATTGCCACCATCCATACATTCGGGGAGAACCCGGCCGCCGACAGCCATACGCAGAAGGTTGTCAGCTATCCTGCCGGCTCCAGTGTCGATGCTGCGATCCTGGGTCAGGAAATCACCTACAAGATCGGGGCACCGGGCAAGCATCACGTCAAGAACAGTCTGGCCGTCTTGACCGCCGTTGCCGATCTTGGCGCCGACCTGGCAAAAGCCGGACTTGCGCTCGATACGATGCGGGCCCCCAAGGGGCGCGGGGAAGTGTCGCGCCTTCCGGTGCCGAACGGTGAACTCAACCTGATCGACGAGAGTTACAACGCCAACCCGGCCTCCATGCGTGCTGCTCTCGCGGTGCTGGGCGAAGCACCGGTGACCCGACCGGGACGGCGGATTGCCGTCATCGGCGACATGCGCGAACTGGGGACCGATGCGGACCGGCTTCACGCGGAACTGCTGAAACCGGTCAGGGACGCCGAGATCGACGCGGTCTATTGCGCCGGCCCGCATATGCATGCGCTCTGGCAGGAGCTGCCGCATGATCTGCGCGCGCATTACTGCGAAGACGCTGCGGATCTGGAAGAAGTATTGTTGAACGATGTGCGTGCAGGCGATGTCGTCATGGTCAAGGGATCTCTTGGAACCCGCATGGGCCCGCTTGTCGAGGCTTTGAAAAAGGAATATCCGCCTGTCGATGACACCGAGGCGGCATAAGGGGCTTTGAACTGAATGTTTTATTTCCTGGGGCAATTTGCGGATCAGATTTCGGCACTGAACGTGTTCCGCTACATCACGTTCCGGACCGGCGGCGCGATCATGACCGCGCTGTTTTTCGTTTTTCTCTTCGGTCCGAAAATCATTGCCAGCCTCAGGATCCGGCAGGGCCATGGCCAACCGATCCGGTCTGACGGCCCGGAAAGCCATCTTCTGACCAAGAAGGGCACACCCACTATGGGCGGATTGATGATCCTGTCCGGTGCGCTGGTGGCTGCCCTGCTGTGGTCGGATCTTTCCAACCCCTATGTCTGGGTGGTCATAGGGGTCACGCTCGGCTTCGGCGGCATCGGTTTTTACGACGACTATCTGAAAGTCACCAAGTCCTCGCACAAGGGCTTTGGCGGCAAGGCGCGTCTCGGGCTTGAGTTCATCATCGCGGCCACGGCCGCTTTTGCCGTGACGATGCTCGATACCTCGGAATATTCCGAGGCCATCACGTTCCCCTTCCTGAAAGACTTCACGCTCAATCTCGGGATTATCTTCATTCCTTTTGCAGCCTTCGTGATGGTCGGGGCGGGCAATGCGGTCAACCTGACCGACGGGCTTGATGGTCTTGCCATCGTGCCGGTGATGATTGCCTGCGCCTCCTTCGGTCTGATTGCCTACCTCTCGGGTAACGCGGTGTTTGCCAACTACCTGCAGATCCATCACGTCTCGGGTACCGGGGAACTGGCTGTTATCTGTGGCGCGGTGATTGGTGCCGGCCTCGGCTTTCTGTGGTTCAATGCCCCTCCGGCAGCCATTTTCATGGGTGACACCGGCTCGCTGGCGCTTGGCGGCATGATCGGCGCGATTGCGGTTGCCACAAAACATGAAATCGTGCTGGCCATCATCGGGGGGCTGTTCGTGCTGGAAGCCGTCTCCGTGATCGTGCAGGTGATTTCCTTCCGGCTGACCGGCAAGCGTGTCTTCCGAATGGCGCCGATCCACCATCATTTCGAGATCATGGGCTGGACGGAAAGCCAGGTTGTCATCCGCTTCTGGATCATTTCCGTCGTCCTGGCCCTGATCGGCCTTGCCACCTTGAAGCTGAGGTAAGGCGATGATTCCGGTCACCACATTCATGAGCCAGAAGGTCGCCCTTTTCGGACTTGGCGGGTCCGGGCTCGCGACCGCACGGGCGCTTCGCGCCGGTGGGGCCGATGTGGTGTGTTTCGACGACAATGCCGACCGGGTTGCCGAGGCGGCTGCCGAAGGGCTCACGACCGGTGACTTGAGGGAACTCGACTGGACCGAGGTTGCCGCGCTGGTGCTCGCGCCTGGCGTGCCGCTGACCCATCCCGTTCCGCACTGGTCTGTCGATCTGGCCCGGGATGCAGGCGTCGAAATCATCGGCGATGTGGAGCTATTCTGCCGGGAGCGGCGCAATCTCTGCCCGTCTGCGCCCCTGATCGCGATCACCGGCACGAACGGCAAGTCGACCACGACCGCGCTTGTGACGCATCTCCTGAAGGAGATGGGACTTGATGTTCAGATGGGCGGCAACATCGGAACGCCCGTCCTGGACCTCGAGCTGCCGCAGCCCGGACGTCACTATGTGATCGAGTGCTCGTCCTACCAGATCGACCTGGCGCCGACGCTCGATCCGACGGTCGGCGTGCACATGAACCTGTCGCCGGACCATCTCGACCGGCACGGCTCAATGGAAAACTATGCAGCGATCAAGGAACGGCTGGTCGCAGGAGCCAAGGTCGCTGTGGTGGGCGTTGACGACCGGCTGTCCTCCGACATTGCCGACCGGCTCGACATGGCGCGCAAACCTGTCTGCCGCATTGCCGGCGAACGGGAGCTTACGGACGGCATTTACGCTCATAGAGGAAAACTGATCGAAGCCCATGACGGCGCGCAGAACGTAGTCGCCCTGCTCGGTGGTATCGACAGTCTGCGGGGCGATCACAACGGCCAGAACGCGGCGGCTGCCTTTGCTGCGCTGAGAGCGCTTGAGCTTCCGGCCGACAGGATTTCCTACGCCATGAAATCCTTTCCCGGCCTGCACCACAGGATGGAAGTCGTGTCGAAGCAGGGGCGGGTGCTGTTCATCAACGATTCCAAGGCAACCAATGCGGACGCCGCGGCACGGGCCCTGTCGAGCTTTGACCGGATCTACTGGATTGCCGGAGGCCGGGCCAAATCCGGCGGCATCTCGTCTCTCGACGAGTATTTCCCGAAGATCGCAAAGGCATTCCTGATTGGCGAGGCAGCCAGGGATTTCGCCAAGACACTGGAAGACCGGGTGCCGCACACGATCAGCGGAACGCTGACGCAGGCCGTCAAGGATGCGGCCGCGGAGGCGGCGGAAGACGGGGCAGAGGAAATCGCCATACTTTTGTCGCCGGCCTGTGCGAGCTTTGATCAATTCCCGAACTTCGAATTGCGGGGCGCTGCTTTTGTAGACGCGGTGCGTGCCTTGCCTGACGCTGGAAACACTCAGGAGGAGGTTGCGTAAGATGGTGTCACGCGCCGATCGCAGCAAATTCGCCGAATGGCTTTGGACCGTCGATCATTACCTGCTCGCCGCGTTCGGGCTTCTGCTCGTTGCAGGCGTGGTCTTCGCCTTCGCCGCCAGCCCGCCGGTGGCCGAACGGATCGGCGTCGGATCGCTCTATTTCGTCAAGCGGCAGGCAATGTTCGTTGTACCGGCACTGGCCATCATGCTGGCTGCCTCGCTTATGACGCCACGCATGGTGCGCCGGGCCGCGCTGGTCGTTTTCGCCATATCGGTCTTCCTGCTGATCGCGACCCTTTTCATGGGGTTCGAAACCAAGGGCGCAAGGCGCTGGATCTATGTGGCGGGTGTCTCTGTCCAGGCCTCGGAATTCCTGAAACCGGCCTTTGTGATCCTGATCGCGTTCCTGCTGTCTGAGAGCGGGCGTCGCCGGGAAATACCAGGTGTCCTGTTTGCCTTCGTGCTGTTTGCGATCTGCGCCGCTCTGCTGATCGCCCAACCTGATTTCGGTCAGACCATGCTGCTCGGGCTGGTCTGGGCCGGGCTCTTCTTTCTCAACGGCATTTCCTGGCTGATCATCGTGGCGCTCGGATTGATCGGTATCGTCGGGCTCTTTGCGGCTTACGCCTTCCTCCCGCACGTGACGACACGTGTCGACAGGTTCATGGATCCGAGCAAGGGGGACACCTACCAGATTGACGCGGCAATCGACTCCTTCCTGTCCGGGGGCTGGTTCGGACAGGGGCCGGGCGAGGGGACCGTCAAACGGGTGTTGCCGGACAGCCATGCCGACTTTGTCTTTGCCGTTGTCGGCGAAGAATTCGGAATTCTCATCTGCCTGCTGCTGGTGGCTGTCTTTGCCTTTATCGTGCTGCGCGGTCTGAAACATGCCAGCCGCGACCAGGACGCGTTCAGCCGTCTGGCCACTGCAGGTCTTGTTGTTCTGTTCGGTTTGCAGGCCACCATCAACCTGGCCGTGAACCTTCACCTGATGCCGTCCAAGGGCATGACACTGCCATTCATTTCCTATGGCGGTTCATCGCTTCTGTCCTCGGCCATGACGGCCGGTGCCATTCTGGCGCTCACGCGCAGGCGGCCACAGCCGTCGCGCGGAGACGTTGTCACCGTCAGCCGGTTGTCGCCCTCGTCCCTAATGTAAGCCCAAAGCCGGTTTCCATGAGCAAAACAGTTTTATTGACGGCCGGCGGTACCGGCGGCCACTTGTTTCCCGCACAGGCTCTTGCCAGTGAACTAATCCGGCGTGGCTGGACCGTCGAACTGGCGACAGACGAGCGGGCAGACAAATATGGCAGCGCCTTTCCGGCCAGAGACGTTCATATCATCGCCTCGGAAACCATTCGGGGCCGTAACCCGATTGCCATTGCCAAGACAGCCCTGAAACTGCTTTGGGGCACGGTCCAGGCGCGCAAGGTCATCAAATCGCTCAAGCCGGATGTTGTCGCCGGTTTCGGTGGCTATCCGACGTTCCCACCGATGTTTGCGGCGCGGCTGACGGGGACGCCATCCATTCTGCATGAAGCAAACGGCGTCATGGGCCGGGCCAACAAGATGCTGGCCAAGGGCGTGACGGCGATTGCCACCAGCGTGCCGATGGATGAATTGCCGGGAGACCTGAAGTCCAAGCTCACCGAGACCGGTAATCCGGTGCGCGATGCGGTCATCGATGCCTCAGAAATCTTCTATTCCGTTCCCGATTCAATTGGTCCGTTCAGACTGCTGGTCTTTGGCGGTTCCCAGGGCGCGCGCTTTTTCTCCGATCTTGTTCCGCCGGCGGTCGAAAAGCTGCCGGAGGACAAACGCAAGCGGCTTCAGATTGTGCAGCAATGCCGGCCGGAGGATATGGAACGGGTCCAGGAAGTCTATGACAATCTGGGCGTTCAGGCCGAATGCGCGCCGTTCTTTCAGGACATGCCCCAGCGCATCGCGCATTCCCATCTGGTGCTCTGCCGCTCCGGAGCGTCGTCCGTGAGCGAGCTCAGCGTGCTTGGACGACCGTCCATCCTGGTGCCGCTGCCGGGCGCTATCGATCAGGATCAGGCCGCCAATGCCAAGGTGCTGGAGAAAGTTGGCGGGGCCTGGCCGATCCGTCAGGTGGATCTTTTCCCGGAGCGTCTCGCAAAGGAGCTCGTCCGTTTCATGGAAACCCCGGAGATGCTGAAAGACGCCGCCAAAAATGCTCGTGGTGTCGGACGGCCTGATGCGGTGAAGCGTCTTGCGGATCTGGTCGAGGAAGTTGCCAATTCAAAAGGAGAACGGCCATGAAGATGCCGCAGGATATCGGACCGGTTCATTTTGTCGGCATTGGCGGCATCGGCATGAGCGGCATTGCCGAAGTGTTGAAAACACTCGGCTATGAGGTTCAGGGATCGGACATGGCGGAAAACGCCAATGTCCAGCGGCTGCGCCAGAACGGCATCAAGGTCACTGTCGGCCACGCTGCAGAAAATCTCGGCGACGCCGAAGTTCTGGTGGTTTCTTCCGCGATCAAGAAGGACAATCCGGAGCTGGTCGCAGCCCGTGAAAAGCTGATCCCGGTGGTGCGCCGCGCCGAAATGCTCGCCGAGCTGATGCGCTTCAAGCAGTCCATCGCGGTCGGTGGCACCCATGGCAAAACCACGACCACGTCCATGGTTGCTGCTTTGCTGGATGCCGGCAACCTGGATCCGACCGTCATCAACGGCGGCATCATTAACGCCTATGGAACCAATGCCCGGATGGGCGAGGGCGACTGGATGGTGGTCGAGGCGGATGAAAGCGACGGTACCTTCATCAAGCTGCCCGCCGACATTGCCATTGTCACCAACATAGATCCGGAACATCTGGATCATTATGGCGATTTTGCCGGCGTACGCGCGGCCTTCCGGCAGTTTGTCGAAAACGTGCCCTTCTACGGATTTGCCGTGATGTGTCTGGATCACCCGGAAGTCCAGACCATGATCGGTACCATCGAGGACCGGCGCGTCGTCACCTACGGCACCAATCCGCAGGCTGATGTCCGGTTCACCGATGTCTCCATGGATGGCGGCAAATCGACCTTCTCCGTCAGCATTCGGGACCGGCGCAGCGACCAGGTGACCGAACTGAAGGACCTGGTGCTGCCGATGCCGGGCCTCCACAACGTCTCCAACGCGACCGCGGCGATCGCAGTCGCCTCGCAGCTGGGCGTCGGAGCAGAAGACCTTGAAAAGGGGATTTCCTCCTTCGGCGGTGTGAAGCGGCGCTTCACCCACACCGGCACTGTGAACGGCGTTCAGATTTTTGACGACTACGGGCATCATCCGGTTGAGATCAAGGCCGTGCTCCATGCGGCCCGCCAGTCAACCAGGGGCAAGGTGATCGCGGTTATGCAGCCGCATCGCTATTCGCGATTGCACAGTCTGTTCGATGATTTCTCCAATTGTTTCAATGATGCCGACAGCGTGATCATCACGCCTGTCTACGAAGCCGGCGAACAGCCCATCGAAGGGGCTCTGCACACAGATCTCGTGTCGGGCATGAAAACGCGGGGACATCGAAACGTCCAGGCCGTCAGCGGTCCGGACGAGATCCCGACGCTGGTTAAGGAAATTGCCGAACCTGGAGATTTTGTCGTCTGCCTGGGTGCCGGCAACATCACGCAATGGGCCTATGCCCTGCCAAAACAGCTTGAAGCGCTCTGAGGGAGGCAGCTCGTGAGTTTCCCAGATCTTCTTGAGGCGCATCCGGACCTGGCCAGCGGCATTCGAGGCAAACTGACCGCCAACCAGCCATTGGCAGCGGTGACCTGGTTTCGAACGGGGGGGCCGGCGCAGCTGATGTTTCAGCCGGCCGACGAAGACGACCTAGCTGCCTTTCTGAAGAAACTGCCGAAGGAGATACCGGTCCTGCCGGTAGGCCTGGGATCGAACCTTCTGGTGCGCGACGGTGGTCTGGAAGGCGTCGTCATACGGCTGAGCGCCAAGGGCTTCGGCGCTGTTGAAGATTTCGGAGGCAATCGTTTGCGGGCCGGCGCTGCTGTTCCGGACAAACGCCTGGCGGAAGCCGCGGCGAAAGCCGGCCTGGGCGGATTTGCATTTTACACCGGCATTCCGGGCGGGCTTGGCGGCGCCTTGCGCATGAATGCGGGCGCTCATGGGACAGAGACCCGCGAACGCGTGGTGGAACTCACGGCGATTGATCGTGACGGAGAACAACACGTCCTGTCCAATGCCGACATGGGGTATGCCTATCGGCATTCGGCCGCCTCGAAGGACCTGATCTTCACCTCGGCGGTCTTTGAGGGGATCCCTCAGGACGAGGCATCCATTCGCCAGGACATGGCCGATGTGGTCGCGCATAGGGAAAAGGCGCAGCCGATCCGCGAGAAAACCGGTGGCTCGACCTTCAAGAACCCGCCGGGCACCTCTGCCTGGAAGGAAGTCGACGCGGCCGGGTGCCGCGGGCTTACCGTCGGCGGGGCGCAGATGTCGGAAATGCACTGCAATTTCATGATCAACACGGGCAATGCCACCGGCCACGACCTGGAGCTCCTTGGTGAAACCGTGCGAGCGCGGGTTCTGAAACACAGTGGCATTCGGCTGGAATGGGAAATCAAGCGATTGGGAGCGTTCGGGCCTCAGGGGGCGATCGAACCGTTTTTGGGTGAAGAAGGGGAGGCCGCGTAGATGGCCAAGAAGCATGTCGCCGTTCTGATGGGTGGATGGGTCAACGAGCGGCCGGTCTCGCTGACCAGCGGCCGGGAATGCGCTGCGGCCCTTGAAGAGGCCGGCTACCAAGTCACGAAGGTCGATGTCGACCGCAACGTTTCGGCCGTTCTGGCCAAATTGAAGCCCGATGTGGCCTTCAATGCGCTCCACGGGCCTTTCGGGGAAGATGGCTGCATTCAGGGAATATTAGAGTTTCTTAACATTCCCTATACCCATTCCGGGGTGATGGCGTCGAGCCTTGCGATGAACAAGGTGAAGGCCAAGGCGGTGATGCAGGCTGCAGGTGTTCCGGTCACTGAACACCTCATTGTGAACCGTTACGACATCCAGCGCGAACACCCGATGAAGCCGCCCTATGTGCTGAAACCGATCAACGAGGGCTCCAGCTTCGGCGTCTTGATTGTCAAGGAAGATCAAGAGTTTCCGCCGCAGGAGCTGTCCCGGACCGACTGGCCTTACCCGGATGTCCTGATGTGCGAAAAGTTCATTGCCGGGCGCGAACTCACCTGTGCGGTCAAGGAGGACCAGCCCCTTGGTGTCATCGACATCGTGCCGATGGGCCACAGCTTCTACGATTATGATGCAAAATATGTAGAAGGCGGTTCAAAACACATTCTTCCTGCAAAAATTTCACCGATTGTTTACCAAACCATAGAGACACTAGCGGTTAAGGCGCATCAGGCTTTGGGATGCCGCGGTGTTTCCCGGGCCGATTTCCGATTCGATGAACGCGAAGACGGTTCCGGAGACCTGATCTGCCTAGAAGTGAACACGCAACCAGGCATGACGCCGACTTCTCTTGTGCCCGAAATGGCGGCCCACAAGGGGATGAGTTTCAAGGACCTGGTGAGTTGGATGGTTGAGGACGCGAGTTGCTGTCGTTAGCGCGCAAAAAGACCCGGGACCTGCTGACCCCGCTGGAAGCCGAACTGGCTCCGCGGGGGCGCGGCGTTGCGCGTCTGCATCGCCAGCCGGTCTGGCGCTCGGCCGGACGACTGGCCGATCTGCCGCGCTGGACCGGTTCTGCTGCTGCGCTGGGGTTCTTAACCTTAACAATTGGTTATGGAATAGTCATAGGGGGGCACGGCCGTATCGTCTCCGATGCGTTCCTGTCGGCGGCCGGGTTCGGCATTGAGGCCGTTAAGCTCTCCGGTCAGCGGGAAATCAACGAATTCCAGATCCTCGAAGCTTTGGAAATCCATGAAGGCTCGTCGCTGGCCCTGTTCGATGCGGATGGCGCGCGCGAACGTCTCAGCAAGATGGCTTGGGTCAAGCACGCCTCAGTGATGAAGCTCTATCCGAGCACGCTCCAGATCAACATCGAGGAACGCATCCCCTACGCTCTCTGGCAACGCGGTGATCTCGTGTCCATCGTCAACGAAGCCGGTGACGTGATCACGGATGAAGTCGACGGCCGCTACGCCAACCTGCTGCTGGTGGTCAATCATGGCGCACAGCGCCGGGCGACGGAAATCAACACGGCGCTGGAGAAAGTCCCGGATCTGCGCCCGCGGGTGCGTGCAGCGTTTCTCGTGTCGGACCGCCGTTGGGATCTTCAGCTGGAGAACGGTATCTCGATCCGGCTGCCACAGGACAATATCGATGCGGCCCTGGCCGATCTGATGGAAATGGACAAGGAAAGCGGCTTGCTGTCGCGAGACATCATTGCAATCGACATGCGCCTGGCCGACCGGGTTACGGTGCGCCTTTCCGATGAAACCGCGGAAGAGCGCAAGATCATGACCGGCGGCAACGGGCGGAATGCAAAACGGGAGCGGGATACATGAGCCGTTCCTCAAGCAATCTATATTTGCCGAAGATGCGGCCGCTGCCGAGCCGTCGTTCGGTCATCATGTCGGTTCTGGATGTCGGTTCGACCAAGATCTGCTGCCTGATTGCAAAGCTGGTGCCGCAGGAAGACAAGACGATCCTGTCGAGCCGTTCCCACAAGGTTGAAGTGCTTGGCTATGGCTACCAGCGCTCGCGCGGGATCAAGTCCGGCGTCGTGGTCGACATGGATGCAGCCGAGCATGCGATCCGTCTTGCAGTCGACAGCGCCGAACGCATGGCGGGCGTGACGGTTGAATCGCTGATTGCTAATGTCAGCTGCGGCCGGTTGCAGAGCGAGATTTACAGCGCCAGCGTGCCGCTGGCCGGTGACAGCGTATCGGAAGCCGACATTCAGCGGGTCCTGTCCGCAGGATCGAGCCACTCTATTACCGATGGCCGGGCCGTCACCCACGCGTTGCCGATTTCCTATTCGCTGGACGGCAGCCGCGGCATCCGCGATCCGCGCGGCATGATGGGTCACAAGCTCGGCGTCGACATGCAGGTCGTGTCGGCGGAAGTGCCGCCGGTGCGCAATCTGGAACTGTGCATCAACCGCGGTCACCTGCATGTGGAAACCATGGTGGCAACGCCGTTTGCCAGCGGCCTGTCGACGATTGTTGACGACGAGGCGGAGCTCGGTGTCGCCTGTATCGACATGGGCGGCGGCACGACGACACTGTCGGTCTTCGTCGACGGTCACATGGTGCATCTTGATGCGATCGCCGTTGGCGGCAACCACGTCACCACGGATATCGCCAGAGCGTTCGCAACCCGTCTTCAGGATGCGGAACGCCTGAAAACCCTTTACGGCTCGCCGCTGGCATCCAGCTCGGACGATCGTGACATGCTCACGGTGCCGCCGCTGGAAAGCGACAGCGACCTGCCCAACCAGATCCCGCGCTCGGCTTTGACCCGGGTCATTCGCCCGCGTGTGGAAGAGATCCTTGAACTTGTGAGAGATCGGCTGACGGCGTCCGGCTTTGCCGGGCGTGTGGGCAAGCAGATCGTCCTGACAGGGGGCGCTAGTCAGCTCACGGGTCTTGGAGAAGTTGCGCGTCACATCCTGGGGCGCAACGTCCGTCTTGGCCGGCCGCTTGGTGTCGCCGGTCTTCCCGAGGCTGCCAAAGGTCCGGCATTTGCCGCCGCGGTTGGCCTCTTGATTTATCCGCAGGTCGCTCAGATCGAACAGTTCGAACACAAGAACGGACGGTCAGGGTGGGGCGGGCAATCTGGTTACCTGGCCCGTGTTGGCCAGTGGATCAGGGAAAGCTTCTGACGACATGAGCCAAGAAGACGACAGCCAGGAATTGGAACTGCCCGGTGTGGCAGAGGAACTTAGGGAAGAAGAGGGTTCTCCCGTAGCGGGGGCACCAGTGGGTCGCGAGGATAATATGACCATCAACCTGAAGATGCCCGACATTCAGGAGCTGAAGCCGCGCATTACGGTCTTCGGCGTCGGCGGCGCGGGCGGAAACGCCGTCAATAACATGATCACAGCAGGCCTCCAGGGGTGCGACTTCGTCTGCGCCAACACGGATGCCCAGGCACTGGCAATGAACCAGTCCGACCGGCTCGTCCAGATGGGCGTTGCGGTCACGGAAGGTCTCGGCGCCGGGTCCCAGCCGGAAGTCGGCTCTGCCGCGGCTGAAGAAGTGATCGACGAGATCAACGACCACCTGTCCGGTTCTCACATGGTGTTCATCACCGCCGGCATGGGTGGTGGCACCGGCACCGGTGCTGCACCGGTCATTGCCCGGGCCGCCCGCGAGCAGGGCATCCTGACCGTCGGCGTGGTCACCAAGCCGTTCCAGTTCGAAGGTGCGCGCCGCATGCGCATCGCGGACAGCGGCATTGAGGAACTGCAGCGCAATGTCGATACGCTGATCGTCATTCCGAACCAGAACCTGTTCCGGATTGCCAACGCCCAGACCACCTTCGCCGATGCTTTTGCAATGGCCGACCAGGTGCTCTATTCCGGTGTTGCCTGCATCACCGACCTGATGGTGAAGGAAGGCCTCATCAACCTCGACTTTGCCGACGTCCGCTCCGTGATGCGCGGCATGGGCAAGGCGATGATGGGCACCGGCGAGGCCAGCGGCGAGAAGCGTGCACAACAGGCTGCGGAAGCGGCCATTGCCAATCCGCTTCTGGACGAATCCTCCATGAAGGGTGCCAAGGGCCTGTTGATCTCGATCACCGGCGGCAATGATCTGACGCTGTTCGAGGTCGACGAAGCCGCAACCCGCATCCGTGAGGAAGTGGACGCCGACGCCAACATCATCCTGGGTGCGACCTTCGATGAAACGCTGGACGGCATCATCCGGGTCTCCGTTGTTGCCACCGGCATTGACAGGGAGGAGGGCCTTGCCGCCGCTCCGTTTCCCGGCACTGCAGCACAGCCTCTGAAGACCGAAGCACCGGTTCTTGCCCGCACGCCGGAGATCACCACCGCCAAACCGGCACCGGCGCCGGCGCCTGAAAAGGCCAGCGCACAGGACGCGGCCGCAAAGGCTGTTGCCAGCCTGGAAAAGGAACTGGCTCTGCCGGATCCCGCTCCGGTTGCCGTCGCCAGCGATCCGGCCGTTGAAATCAAGAAGGTGCAGCCCAGCAGCGCTTCGCTCTCGGCCAAGCCTGCCATGATGGATATCGAGGACGAGGCTCCGGCTCCGGTTGTCGAAGACACCCCGGTCAGCCAGCCGTATATCCCGCCTGTGGCTGAAGCCCACAATCCGGCACCGCGGATGCCGCGGGTCGAGGACTTCCCGCCGATCGCCCAGCGTGAAATCCGGGCGCAGCAGGATACGGCCCCGGCCCAGCCGCAGGCTGCTCAGCAACCGGCAGCCACGCCTGCGCAACCGCAGCAGGCCGAATCCTTTGCCGAGCATGACGAGGAGGACCGTCGTCCGATGGGACTGCTGCGCCGTCTCGCAAGCGGCCTTGGGCGCCGCGAAGAAGACGAAGACGAGCATGAGGCACCGGCACCGGTGGCCCGTCAGGCTCCGCAAATGCAGCAGCCGGCACCGCGTGCACCGCAGCAACGCCCCGCTGCACAGGGCGCGACCGGCCAGCTCGACAACACCGGCCGGGCTGCTCCCAAGCCGCTCGCAGCCAGCGAAGACGAACAGTTGGAAATCCCGGCATTCCTGCGCCGGCAGGCCAACTGATTCGACACGCGATCTTCTTCCCTGATCGCAACAGCCCGAAGCTCACGCTTCGGGCTGTTTCCGTAACGGAACGAAATTTCCCATATTTTTCAGTTATTTGCCTGCCTGTGGATCGTTACAAACCGTAATAAAGCTTTATTTCGCTCTGCAGCAGAACGGGACTATCTTCCCAACCACCGTGGGATCGTTAAAAGTCCGTAACTCCGCAGGAGCAAATCCCGGACATTTGCGACCACATTTGGAAGGGCAGGGTTTCATGACCACTTATGTTGACCGACAGACGACGCTTGCCGATCAGGTGACCCTGACTGGTATTGGCGTTCATTCCGGCAAGCCGGCGTCGATCACTCTGGTACCTGCCGAAGCTGGTGTGGGGATTGTGTTCACCCGGACCGACCAGGACAATGCCTGCGAAATTCCGGCCCGTTGGGACAAGGTCACGCAGACCGCACTTTGCACCGTTCTAGGCGATCCGTCCAAGGATGGGGTTTCGACTGTCGAACATCTCATGGCCGCGCTCTTCGGCATGGGCATCGACAATCTGATCGTCGAGATCGACGGTCCTGAAATGCCGATCATGGACGGCAGCAGCTCGGTCTTTGTCGAGGCAATCGAGCAGGTCGGCCTGAAGAAACTGGATCGCGGCCGTCGTTATCTGAAGGTCAACAAGACCGTGCGTGTCGACAATGGCAGCGCCTGGTGTGAATTGCACCCGCATGACGGCACCAGGTTCGACATCACGATCGATTTTGACACGCCGCTGATCGGCAAGCAGCAATTCGTCGACGACATCACGCCGGACGTGTTTCGTGATGATCTCTCCCGGGCGCGCACCTTCGGTTATGTGAAGGACGTTGAGCAGCTCTGGAAAATGGGTTTCGCGCTTGGCTCGTCGCTTGAGAATTCCGTTGCCATCGCAGACGACAAGGTTCTGAACCCGGAAGGCACCCGCTGGCCGGACGAGTTCGCCCGTCACAAGGCTCTCGATGCCGTTGGTGACCTGGCGCTGGCCGGGCTTCCGATCCTTGGCCTTTACCGGTCCTACAAGGGCGGGCACAAGATGAACCATGCCATCCTGGTCAAGCTGTTCGAGGATCCGAGCGCGTTCGAGATTGTCGAGGCACCTGCATTCCGGCAGGTCGGACAGGTCGACAAGGGCGGGATTGCCGCCGCTGCGGTGTTCGGCCCCGACGTTTCCTGAGGTCAATTCACGGCTGCTGTTTTCAGCGGCCGTTTTCATTTGTGCGGAATGCGGCGCTTTTTGGCGCTATTGCCATAAAATTGCTCAAAAAAAGCGTCACATCGCCGATCAGGACGTGACGGGGGCAGGTAAAGTCCGCTAAACACTCCTGTCGAACAAAATAGGAAGACTGCCTGCATAATGGGTGGTCTGTGGGGCCGGGCGGTCCGGGAGCATAGGCGTGAACGGAATTGAGACTGGTTCTGATTTGGGCAGAACCAACCGTATGAAGATTTTTCTCAGAATGGTCGTCCTGGCGGCACCGATTGCGCTTGCCGCCTGTGGGGGCAAGGACGATCTGGATGAGCTCGCGCTCAATGACACGCCGCCCGAAGTGCTGTTCAATGAGGGGCTGGCGCTGCGTGCGCAGGGCAAGCTGCGCGACTCGACCGAAAAATTCGAAGAGCTGGACAAGCTCTATCCCTATTCCGAGTATTCCAAGAAGTCCCTGGTCAACCTTGCCTTCCTGAACTATTCGCGTGGCAAATACACCGAAACGGTGACCGCGGCGCGCCGGTTCGTGACGCTTTATCCGGGTGACGAGGATTCGGCTTATATGCTCTATCTCGCCGGCCAGAGCTTCTTCCGGCAGATGCCCGACATCACGCGCGACCAGGCCGTGACCCGCAAGGCGGCGTCCGCCTATTCCGAACTGATCCAGCGTTACCCTGAGTCTGAATATGTTCCGGACGCCGAAAAGAAACTGCGCATCGTCAAGGACCAGCTCGGCGGCAAGGAAATGCAGGTCGGCCGGTTCTACCTTAAAAAGCGCAACTACATTGCCGGCATCAATCGCTTCAAGACCGTTGTCGTCGACTATCAGACCACGCGTCATGTCGAAGAGGCGCTGTTCCGCCTGACCGAAGCCTACTACGCCCTTGGTGTCGTCAATGAGGCCCAAACCGCCGCTGCGGTCCTGGGGCACAACTATCCGGACAGCCAATGGTACAAGGACGCCTTTTCGCTGTTGAACAAGGGTGGTTATTCACCGAGCGAAGACGCCGGCAGCTGGATCAGCCGTGCTTTCCGCAGTATTTGATGCGGTGCGTCGATAATCAGGTTGAAATGCCCTAACAGGCTCTTTCAAGACGGCGCGGTCCTCCTATATGGTGGGCCGCGCCGAACTTTATGGAGCGACCTTTATGCTGGTCACGCTGTCTATTCGTGACATCGTTCTGATTGACCGTCTTGATCTCGATTTTACGGCCGGAATGTCGGTCCTGACCGGCGAGACCGGTGCGGGCAAGTCCATTCTTCTCGATTCCCTGTCCCTCGCGCTTGGCGCGCGCGGTGATGCGGATCTCGTGCGCCATGGCGAGGCCCAGGGGCAAGTCACCGCCGTCTTTGATGTTCCCGCCGGGCATCCCGTGCGGGGATTTCTGAAGGAAAATGATGTCGACGACGACGGCGACGTCATTCTGCGCCGTATTCAAACCGCGGATGGCCGCACCCGGGCGTTTGTCAATGACCAGCCGGTCAGCGCCGGCCTGCTGCGCCAGGCGGGCAGTCTCCTGGTCGAAATCCATGGCCAGCATGATGACCGCGCCCTCGTGGATCCGGAAAGCCATCGTGCGCTGATCGATGTCTTTGGCGGGCTGACCGGGGAAGCGGACGCGGTCGCGTCCGCCTATTCCGCTTTCAAGGCGGCCGAAAAGGCAGTGACCGATCACGAAAAACGGATCGAAGCGGCCCGCAACGAAGCCGACTATCTGCGCGCCTCCGTCGATGAACTCCGCCAGCTGAAGCCCGAACAGGGCGAAGAGGAACAGCTCGCCGCCCGCCGCACCGACATGATGGCGGTGGAAAAGATCGCCGGTGACCTCAACGAGGCATTCGAAACGCTCAACGGCACGGCATCCCCCATTCCGGAACTTGCCAGCCTGCTGCGCCGGCTGGAGCGCAAGGCGGATCAGGTGCCGCATCTTCTTGGCGCACCGGTCCGGCACCTGGCGGAGGCACTGGATCAGCTGGAAGAAACACGTGGCGGCCTGGAAACGGCTCTACGCGAAACCGAGTTCGATCCAAGAGAACTGGAAAATGTCGAGGAACGCCTGTTCGCACTGCGCGCTGCCTCCCGCAAATACTCCGTTCCCGTCGAAGAGCTGGCCGGCCTGTGCGAGCGGATGTCGACGGATCTGTCCGATCTGGACGCCGGCGAGGACAAGCTGGCTGCATTGATCACCGCGGCAGGCCAGGCGCGGGCGGATTACGACAAGAAGGCCGCGAAACTGTCAGACAAGCGCCGCAAGGCTGCCAAGGCACTGGAAAAGGCCGTGGAAGTCGAGTTGCCGGACCTCAAACTGGAACGCGCGAAATTCATCGTCGAATTTGTCAGCGATCCCGAAAACCGCGGCCGCAGCGGTATCGATCAGCTGGAGTTCCACGTCCAGACCAACCCGGGCACGAAGCCGGGCCCGATGATGAAGGTTGCTTCGGGCGGGGAATTGTCGAGGTTCCTGCTGGCCCTGAAAGTCTCGCTGGCCGACAAGGGCTCGGCGCCGACGCTGGTCTTTGACGAAATCGACACAGGGGTCGGCGGCGCCGTTGCAGAGGCAATCGGCCTGCGGCTCGCCCGTCTGGCTGGCAGTGTCCAGGTCCTGACCGTCACCCATGCGCCGCAGGTCGCGGCGCGCGCGGAAGGTCATTTCCTGATCGCCAAGGAAGCCTTGAAGAAGGACCGGGTGGCGACCCGTGTGCAGCGCATCGGTGACGATCACCGCAGCGAGGAAATTGCCCGCATGCTGGCCGGCAGCGTGATCACCGAAGAGGCGCGGGCGGCAGCCCGCAGACTTTTGACGGCAGCAGAGTGAGAGCCGGGATGAGCGACAACAGCACCACGTCCGGCAAGGACGTCGGCATCTTGAGCGAAGCGGAAGCCAAGGCAGAGTTACAGCGTCTGGCGGCTGAAATCGCCGAACACGACCGGCGCTACCACCAGGAAGATGCCCCGATCATCTCCGATGCCGACTACGACGCCCTGCGCCGTCGCAACAAAGAGATTGAGGCGCGGTTTCCCGATCTGGTCCTGGCCGATGGGCCGTCCGCGAATGTCGGCGCAGCGCCGGCGTCCGGTTTCGGCAAGATCACCCACCGGGTGCCGATGCTGTCTCTGGACAATGCCTTCAGCGACGAAGACGTCCAGGACTTTGTCGGCCGGGTG
The DNA here is from genome assembly GCF_002237595.1 of Labrenzia sp. VG12. NCBI lineage: Bacteria > Pseudomonadati > Pseudomonadota > Alphaproteobacteria > Hyphomicrobiales > Stappiaceae > Labrenzia > Labrenzia sp. VG12. The sequence goes on along the minus strand of NZ_CP022529.1, from coordinate 2,426,971 downwards.
CGCCGCTTCCTGAAATTCGATCCGCTCCAGGGCGTTCTGGCGGTAACCGCAGAGCCGAAGATCGACGGCCTGTCCCTGTCCCTGCGCTATGAAAACGGTCAGCTCGTTTATGCCGCCACGCGTGGCGACGGCACCACAGGTGAAAACGTCACCGCCAACGCCCGGACCATCAAGGACATCCCGGAAACGCTGTCCGGCAACGTGCCTGAGGTCGTCGAGCTGCGCGGTGAAGTCTACATGGCGCACAAGGACTTCCAGGCGCTCAACGCCCGCATGGAGGCCAATGGCGGCAAGGTCTTTGCCAATCCGCGCAATGCGGCGGCGGGCTCCCTGCGTCAGCTGAAATCGGAAATCACCGCCTCAAGACCCCTGCGTTTCTTTGCCTATGCCTGGGGCGAGATGAGCGCCATGCCCGCCGGCACCCAGTTCGACATGGTCGAGCAGATGCGGGCCTGGGGGTTTCAGATCAACCCGCTGATGAAACGCTGCGAGACGGTTGAGGAGCTGCTTGGTGTCTATCACGGCATCGAGGAAAGCCGCGCGCAGCTCGATTACGACATTGACGGTGTTGTCTACAAGGTCGACCGGCTGGACCTGCAGGAACGGCTCGGCTTCGTGTCCCGTTCACCTCGCTGGGCGATTGCGCACAAGTTCCCGGCCGAGCAGGCCTTCACCGTGCTCAACGACATCGAGATCCAGGTTGGCCGCACGGGCGCCCTGACGCCGGTTGCCAAGCTGGAGCCGATCACGGTCGGCGGCGTTGTCGTTTCCAATGCGACGCTCCACAACGAGGATTACATCAAGGGCATCGGCCAGGACGGCGAGCCGATCCGCGAGGGCAAGGACCTGCGCATTGGCGACACGGTCAAGATCCAGCGGGCAGGGGATGTCATCCCGCAGATCGTCGATATCGATCTGGACAAGCGCTCCGAAGGTGCACAGCCTTTCGAATTTCCGACCGTCTGTCCCGCCTGCGGCAGTCATGCGGTGCGCGAAGAGAATGAGAAGACCGGCCGGGTCGACGCGGTTCGCCGCTGCACCGGGGGGCTGATCTGCCCGGCCCAGGCGACCGAGAAGCTCAAGCATTTTGTTTCCCGCAACGCTTTCGACATTGAAGGCTTCGGCGACAAGCAGGTCGATGCCTTCTATCAGGACGGCATGGTCATGGCGCCGGCGGACATCTTCACGCTGGAAGAGCGCGACAAGCGCTCGCTGACCAAGCTGCGCAACCGGGAAGGCTGGGGCGCGGTCTCGGCCAGGAACCTGTTCGAGGCGATCAATGCTCGCCGCGATATCGATCTGCACCGGTTCATCTTTGCCCTTGGTATCCGTCATGTCGGCGAAGGCAATGCCAAACTGCTCGCCCGCGCCTACGGCTCCTGGGCGGCGTTCTACCAGGCCATGCAGGCCGCCCATGATCCGGCAGGCGAGGCCTTTGCGGAACTGAACGACATTGACGGTATCGGACACATCGTTGCCGACGCGCTGGTCGAGTTCTTTGCCGAGCAGCACAATCGCGCCCAGCTTGACGCATTGCTGGCAGAAGTCAGTCCGAAGGACCCGGAAAAAATCGATGCCAGCGGGTCTCCGGTTGCCGGCAAGACAGTGGTGTTCACCGGGTCCCTGGAACGCATGACCCGGGACGAGGCCAAGGCCATGGCCGAACGTTTCGGCGCCAAAACCTCCGGGTCCGTTTCAAAGAAGACCGATCTCGTCGTCGCCGGTCCGGGCGCCGGCTCCAAGCTGAAAAAGGCTCAGGAGCTGGACATCGAGGTGATCTCCGAGGACGACTGGTTCGAGCTGGTTGGGGCGTGATACGGGATCAGAACAGGCAAAAATCTACGCAGGTCGAATCTGATTTGTTCGATAACGTTGATAATCAATGTGATTTTTCCGAAACATTTCCGGGGTTGCTATTGTCAAAAATGACAGTCTCATCTGGATTTAACTTTACCACCTATAATTGATTCT